>CAMLHB010000022.1 GCA_946479725.1 uncultured Actinomycetes bacterium
GCCGCAGCATGTTCTCCCCGGAGCGCAGCGGAGGGGAGGTCAATTCCGGAGGAGGGGCACCGGCACGCTCCCCCGCGACTGGTTTAAGGACGAGCGCCGGCGATGGCGTTGATGAGGACCTGGCGCGCCGGGATCTCGGCGTTCGGCAGCGCGATTACCTCTTTGAGGCGGGCGCCGTCGCCGACCTTGACGTTGTCGCCGATCACCGCCGGCCCGTCGATGCGGACGTCGTCGCCGATCTCGCAGCCGGGGCCGAGGAGGACCGGGCCGGCGAGGTCGGGCTCGCCCTCCATCCGCTCGCCGCTACGGTACCCGTCGACCAGCTCCCCCTCCTGCTCGACCTGAACCGCCCCGGTGAGGGCGTCGACGTTGCCCTCGCGCAGCTCCTGGAGGTTCCCGATGTCGTTCCAGTAGGCGTCGATCTCGTGCGAGTAGAAGGGGACGTCCCCCTCGAGCAGGCGCGGGAAAACGTCCATCGCCCAGTCGGCGAAGCCGGGCGGATCGCCCTCCCCCGCCGCCTGGCTCGCCCCCGGCTCGGGGAAGAAGTCGAAGATCTCCTTGCGGAACATGTAGATGCCGCAGTTGGCGAGGTCGGAGAGCGCTTCGGAGGGGTCCGGCTTCTCCTGAAAGCCCTGGATCCGCCCGTCGGAGCCGACGATCGCGACCCCGAACTGGCTCGTGTCCTCCACCCGCTTCATCGCCAGGGTGGCGACGCCGTCGTGGGACTCGTGGAACTCGCGCATCGCCGTCAGGTCGATGTCGGTGAGGGCGTCGCCGGAGATGATCAGGAAGGAGTCGCCGAGGAAGCCGGCGGCGTTGCGGACGCCGCCCGAGGTCCCCAGCAGCTGCTCCTCGCGGCTGTAGGTGAGGGAGACGCCACAGCTGCCGCCATCGCCGAAGTAGCCCTCGATCAGCTCCGGGAACCAGTGCAGGTTGGCGATCGTCTCGGTGAAGCCGTGGCGGGCGAGCAGGCGCAGGATGTGCTCCATCACCGGCTTGTTCAGCACCGGCACCATCGGCTTCGGCATCTCGTAGGTGATCGGCCGCAGCCGCGTTCCCAGCCCCGCCGCCAGCACCATCGCCCTCACGCCGCCATCCCCTCCTTCAGCTTGTCGATTGCGGCGATGCTCCCCGGGTCGACGCCGCGCAAACCCGCCATCTTCATCGACGCGAGGTCGCCGAGCAGGGTCGCCCAGAGCAGCCGTTCGACCCGGCTGGTGCCGGCGGTCTCCAGCCGCACCACGGTCACCCCTTCGGACTCGATCAGGCCAGCGGTCAGCTCGAAGCGCTGCCGCTCGCGCGGGTGCTGGTCGCAGTCCTCCAGGAAGACCGCCGCCATCGGGCCGGGCCCGGAATCGGGCGACCAGCCGCAGATCTCGTTGTGGTCGGCCTCGGGCAGCTCGGAGTAGAAGGCCGGGGCCTTCGCGTTCTCGTTGATCTGAGTCTTCCAGCGCCGCGCCACCGGCGCCGTCAGGTCGCTGCCGTAGACGACGGTGGCGGCGCCGTCGAGGCGGGCGGCAACCTCCCCGGCCCGCGCCCGCAGATCGTCCAGCTGCGCCTCGAGGAAGGCCGCCGCGGCGTCGATCTCGGTTCGGATCCGCGGCGCGACGCCGGCCAGCGCCGCCGCCTCGCAGGCGATCGCGAACATGTAGGCGACGGCGAAGCGCGGCTGGAAGATCCCCGGCAGGCCGATCACCGGCACCCCGGCCTCGCGCGCCCCGTCGACGAGCTGGCCGCCGGTGCTGGCGACCAAGCGCCGGGCTCCCAGCGCCTCGGCGGCCACGAAACAGGCCAGCGTCTCCTCCGTGTTGCCCGAGTAGCTGGAGCAGAGCACCGTCCACTCCGGCGTCGCCCAGCTCGGCAGCTCGTAGCCGCGGATCGAGACCATCGGCCTGGTCAGGCGGTCGCCGATCGCCGCGGCGGCAAGGTCGCCGCCGATCGCCGAGCCGCCCATCCCGCAGACCATCAGGCCGGTCGAGTCCGCCGCCTCCAGGCGCGCGGTTTCGACCCGCCAGAGGGCGTCGCGAAGCTGGTCCGGCAGGCCGAGGACGTCGTCGAACAGGTCGCTCATCAGCTGGGGACTCTTTCATTTCGGCCGATCACCGCGTTAACGAGCTGCGCCCCGGGCTCGACCTCGGCTCCGGGGGCGAGAATCGAGCCGCGCACGCTGGCGTCGCGCCCGACCGTGCAGCCGTCGAGCAGCACCGAGTCCGACACTTCGGCCCCGGACTCGATCCGGCAGCCGCCGGAGACGACGGCGCGGGGGCCGACGTTCGCTTCCTCCTCGATGGCCGCGTCGACGCCGACGAGCAGCCCTGGCGCGGTCGGCCGCACCCGGGTCTCGACCCTATTCTCGAGGATGTCCCAGCTCGCCTGCAGGTAGCGGTCGGGGGTGCCGATGTCCATCCAGTAGCCCTCGAGCAGGACGCCGCAGAGGCCGTCGCCGACCAAGCGGGGGAAGACCTCGCGCTCGATCGAGACCGCCTGCCCCGCCGGCACCAGGTCGAGGACCGAGCGCTCGAGCACGTAGGCGCCGGCGTTGATCTGGCCGGGGACGGCTTTGCCGGTCTTCTCGAGGAACTCCAGCACCCAGCCGTCGCTGTCGCAGCTGACCAGCCCGTAGGCGGAGGAGTCCTCGACCGGGTGCATCCCGATCGTCGCCCTGGCGCCGCGCTCGGCGTGGGCCCGGAGCAGAGCCGAGAGGTCGAGGTCGGCGAGGACGTCGCCGTTGAGGGCGAAGAAGCGCTCCCCGAGGCGGTCGCCGAGGGCGTCGGCGGCGAAGCGGATCGCCCCGGCGGTGCCAAGCGGTTCCGGCTCGGCGACATAGGTGATCTGCACCCCGGCCCGCTCCTCCTCGCCGGCCAGCGCCTCGCGCAGGACGTCGGGCAGGAAGCCGCAGGCGAGGACGACCTCGGTGACCCCGTGCCCCGCCAGCCACTCGATCGCGTAGGCGAGGAACGGCCGGTCGACCAGCGTCACCGCCGGCTTCGGTGTGTCCGACGTGAGCGGCCTAAGCCTGGTTCCCTCGCCGCCGACTAGAACGATCGCCTGCATCCCAGAGCTCAGCTGACCAAGCAGTCCAAGGACGCAGTGAGCGTGGCGTGCTTTGCACGCGAGCTCACGAGGACGCCGGAATGCGCCGGTCGGATGAGCTCTGGCGCCCGATGCCCTCGTACTCGAAGCCCGCCTTCGTAATGGCGTCCGGGTCGAGGAAGTTGCGGCCGTCGACGACCAGGGCGCGGTTCATCCGCTCGGCGGCGGCGGCCCAGTCGAGCTCGGCGAACTCCTTCCACTCGGTGACCAGGACGGCGGCGTCGGCGCCCTCGAGGGCCTCCTGCGCCGAGGTCGCCATCTCGACCGTGCCCAGCAGCCCGGCGGCGCGCTCGGCGGCGACCGGGTCGTAGGCGACGACCTCCGCCCCCTCGCCCTGCAGCCGCGCCGCCAACACGAGGCTCGAGGCCTCGCGCATGTCGTCGGTGTCGGGCTTGAAGGCGAGGCCGAGCAGCGCCACCCGCTTGCCGATCAGCGAGCCCAGATGCTTCTCGAGCTTGCCGACGACGCGGCGCTTCTGCAGCTCATTGACCTCGATCACCGCGGTCAGCAGTTGGAAGTGGTAGCCAGTGTTGCCGGCCAGCATCTTCAGGGCGCTGACGTCCTTGGGGAAGCAGGAGCCGCCGTAGCCGATCCCGGCGCGAAGGAAGGAGGAGCCGATCCGCTCGTCCAGCCCCATCCCCTTGGCGACCTGGCCGACGTCGGCGCCGACCTCCTCGCAGACGTTGGCGATCTCGTTGATGAAGGAGATCTTCGTCGCCAGGAAGGCATTGGAGGCGAGCTTGATCATCTCGGCGCTGGCGACGTCGGTGCGGAGGATCTCGCCGCCGAGCGGCCGGTAGAGCCCTTCGACGGCGTCGGCCGCCGCCTCGTCGCCGGGGTCGGCGCCGACGACGACGCGATCGGGGTTCATGAAGTCCTCGACCGCGGTCCCCTCCTTGAGGAACTCGGGGCAGGAGACATAGGAGAGCCCCGGCATGTCCCGCCGGATCGACTCGCCGGTCCCGGCCGGGACGGTGCTCTTCATGATCAGGACGTGGTCGCTGTCGTCGGGCAGCTCCTGGACGACGGCGCGGACGCGCGAGAGGTCGGCGTCGCCCGAGTAGGTCGGCGGCGTGTCGACGCAGACGAAGAGCAGCCTGGCGCCGCCCAGCAGCTCGTCCATGTCGGTGGTGAAGGTGAGGCGCTCGGCGTTTCGCTGCAGCAGGTCCTCGAGGCCGGGCTCGTGAATCGCCACCTCGCCGCGGGAGAGGGCGTCGACCTTCTCCTGGACGATGTCCCGGGCGATCACCGGGTGCCCGAGCTCGGCGAAGCAGGCGGCGGTGACGAGGCCGACCCAGCCGACTCCGATGACCCCGACGGTTTCCTTGCGATCGCTCATCCCCCGCTCCTTCCAGCCATGTGCCGCTTCTTCTTCTCCTTCGGAATGATCACCTTCGCCGACCGCGCCAAGCCGATCATCTGATCGTTGCTCAGGGTCCGCAGCAGGTCGTTGGAGATCCAGTAGACGTTGTCTCCACGCCGCCAGGCGACCATCTTCACATTTTCTCCGTCGACATAAATGTCGTAGTCACGCCCGTTTATCGTCTTGGTCAGGCTCGGATCATCAAGAATGGGCGGATCGGCCCAGCCGCGGATCCCCTGTACCCCGAAATAGTGGTTTCCGTCCGGCTCTTCGGCGACCAGGACCATCCGGTAGGCGATGTGGCGGTTGCCGTCTTCGTCCTTGAGGTTGTAGACGTAGGGATCGACGACCTTTTCGTAGGGATCGCTTTCGACGAAGCGGGCCCCTTCCGGCAGCCGGGTCGGGTAGTAGATCGGGAAGAAGCCGCGGGCGCGGCGGGAGGCGATCTTCGCCTCGGCTTCGCCGGCTTCGCGCGCCGGCACGAGACCGTCGGTGCCGGCCTTGACGACTTCGACCTTCGGCTTCTGGCGCTGCTTCTTCTTCTTCTTCTTGTGCTGGCGCTTCTTCTTGTGCTTCCTGCCGGCTTCGGCTTCTTCGCGCTGGCGCCGATGAGCGGCTTTCGCTTCCTGCACGGTCTCGCCGCCGAGGAATTCCTTCACCGCCGCTTTCAGCGCGGTTTCGGTCGTGTAGACGAAGCTGGGGCCGAGTTCGGCCGGGAAGTGGACCTCGTTGATCGCCGAGTTGCGGGAGGCAACGAGCAGCTTCAGCACTTCCAGCAAGGTGCTGCCGTCGCTGATGTCAGAGGTCGTGTAGTCGGTGAAGGCCTCGATCAGGTGGCCGTTGTCAAAGAGAAGGTCGTTGACGGAGACCCGAGAGCGGGCGGCGCTGAGGAACTCCTGCTGGCGGGCCGAGCGGACGATGTCGGTATCGGTATGGCGGTAGCGGACGTAGGCGAGCGCTTTCTTCCCGCACATCAGCTGGTAGCCGGGCTCGACGTTGATTTCGGCATACTGTTCGGAGGGCGCCAAGCCTTCGTTGGAGTGGTAGTACCGGCGGTCGACGTCGGTGTAGACGCAGCCGATCGCGTAGACCCCCTGGGCGAAGCCCAAGAAGTCGACGTTGACGACGTGGTTGATCGGCAGCCCGGTCAGCTCCTTGACCGTCTGCAGGGTCAGCTTGGTGCCGCCGTAGGAATAGGCTTCGTTGAACTTGCCGGTCCCGTAGCCGGGGATTTCGACCTTGAGGTCGCGCGGGATCGACATCATCGAGATCAGCCCCTTGTCCGGATCGAGCCGGATCAGCATCGTCGTGTCCGAGCGACCCGGGTCTTCGGCTTCGTTGGCCCGCTTGTCGGAGCCGATCACGAGGAACGTCTGCGCACCCCCGCTCTCTGCTTCCGCAAGCGCTTGATCCAGCTTCTTCTGCAGCCTGTCATTTTCGGGCCTGATCGCGTTGGCGATGCTGTCGACGAAGAGTAGGCCTGCCGTCGCCGTGGTCGCGGCGGAGACGGCGATGATCAGGACCGAGGCGAGGAGAAAGCGCCACCAGAAGCGCTTCGGCTTCGGGGCCGCGTCGCCGTTGCCCTCCGGCGGCGGCTTCTTCGGCGCCCAGCCCGGGCCCAGGTTGGGGGAATCACTCATCGCCGAGCCGGTCCGGGATCGCCTGCAGGAACGACTCCAGCGCCTGCCTGTAGGTGGCGAGCGAGGAGACGGACACCCACTCGCCGGGACCGTGGTGACCCGCCCCCACCGGCCCGAACTCGACCGCCGGGACGCCGACGCGGAGGAACGAGACCGCGTCGGAGGCGCCGTCGCGGCCGACGCTCATCGGCTCGCCGTCGTGGTGCTCGGTCGCGGCGCTGCGCAGCGCCTGTACGTAGGCGGAGTCGCGGGCGACGGTCGCCGGCGGCCGCGTCAGCAGCGCCTGCACCTCGATCCCGCGCAGCTCGCCGACCTGGGCAAGGATCTCCTGCGGGTCCTGGTCCGGGAGGTAGCGAATGTCGACGTCGATCACGCATCGGTCGGGCACCTTGTTGAGAGCGTCGCCGCCGACGATCCTCCCCAGGTTGATCGACGGCCGGTCGAAGAGCTCGGAGCTGTGCCGGGCAAACGGTAGCGACTCGATACTGCGGAAAACGTCGATCGCGTTGAGAACGGCGTTGTCGCCGAGCCAGGGGGTGGCGCCGTGGGCCGCGGTGCCGGCGACCTCGAGCCGCAGCGCCAGCACGCCCTTGGCCTCGATCCCGATGTGGAGGTCGGTCGGCTCGCCGGTGATCGCGAAGTCCCCGACGAAGCCGCTGTCGACCAGGTGGTCGGAGCCGCGCTCGGACTCCTCCTCGGACTCCTCGTCGCCGACGATCCCCAGCCGCACCCGCACCCGGTCCTGCTCCCGCATCGCCGCGGTCACCATCATCATCGCCGCGACCGCGCCCTTCATGTCGTAGGCGCCGCGCCCGTAGAGCCGGTCGCCCTCGACCTTGGGGTCGAACTGTCCGGCGAAGGCCGGCACCACGTCGATATGCCCGTGCAGCACCACCGTCGGCGCGTCCTCAGGGCCCACCTCGGCCATCACGACCGGCAGCCCCCGCACCTCGTCCCCCCGAGTTTCGATCCCCCGCGCTTCCAGCCACCCCTGGATAAACCCGGCAGCCTCGGAAATCGCGTCAGGCTCACAGGTCTCGAACGAGATCAACCGCTGCGCGAGGACAACCAGCTCCTCGCTCATAGGCTCACCCCCCGGCGATGGAGAGGAACGCTTCGGCCCGGTCGCGGTCTTTCTGCGCCCGGGCATGATCGGCACTCCCGTCCTCGGACTCCGAGAGCCGCTGTTCGGCGTCGGCCAGCTGCTCTTTCAGCCTGCCGGTGTCGAGGTCCTCGGGCGGAATCGCCTCCTCGAGCAGGAGCCGGGCGGTGTTGCCGTAGACCTGCAGCCAGCCGTGGGCCTGCGCGTACCTCACCGTCTCCGAACTGGATAGATGGAGGCGGAGCTCGGTCGGCCGCAGCGCCGCGAGGACCGGCGCGTGGTTGGCGAGGATGCCGATTTCGCCGACCTCGGTCCGGGTCGAGACCTGGCGCGCTTCACCGCTCCAGACCTCGCCCTCCGGGGTCAGGACCTCGACGTCGACCATGTGCTCCGCAGCCATCCGGTTCTCCTAGGCGGCGGCGCCGGACTTGGCGTTCTCGAGAACCTGGTCGATCGAGCCCTGCATGTAGAAGGCGCCCTCGGAGAGGTCGTCGTGCTCGCCGTCGAGGATCTCGCGGAAGCCACGAACGGTCTCCGCCACCGGCACGTACTCGCCGGAGCGGCCGGTGAACTGTTCGGCGACGAAGAACGGCTGCGAGAGGAAGCGCTCGATCTTGCGGGCCCGGGAGACCGTCTGGCGGTCCTCGTCGGAGAGCTCGTCGATGCCGAGGATGGCGATGATGTCCTGCAGCTCCTTGTAGCGCTGCAGCACCTCCTGGACCTCGGTCGCGGTGCGGTAGTGCTCGTCGCCGACGACGTCGGGCTTGAGGATCGTCGAGGTCGAGTCGAGCGGGTCGACGGCCGGGTAGATCCCTTTCTCGGAGATCGACCGCGACAGCGCCGTGGTCGCGTTGAGGTGGGCGAACACCGAGGCCGGGGCCGGGTCGGTGTAGTCGTCCGCCGGCACGTAGACCGCCTGGATCGAGGTCACCGAGCCGCGGTCGGTCGAGGTGATCCGCTCCTGCAGGCCGCCCATCTCGGTCTCCAGCGTCGGCTGGTAGCCAACCGCCGAAGGCATCCGCCCGAGCAGCGCCGAGATCTCGGAGCCCGCCTGGACGAAGCGGAAGATGTTGTCGATGAACAGCAGCACGTCCTGGCCGCCCTGCTCGCGGTAGTACTCGGCCATCGTCAGCCCGGAGAGGGCGACGCGCAGGCGGGCGCCCGGGGGCTCGTTCATCTGGCCGAAGACGAGCATCGTCTTCTCCAGCACGCCCGACTCTTTCATCTCGAGCCAGAGGTCGTTGCCCTCGCGCGAGCGCTCGCCGACGCCGACGAAGGCGGAGAGGCCGGAGTGCTCCTCGGCGATGTTGCGGATCAGCTCCTGGATCAGCACGGTCTTGCCGACGCCGGCGCCGCCGAACAGCCCGACCTTGCCGCCTTTGGCATACGGGGCGAGGAGGTCGATGACCTTGATCCCGGTCTCGAGGATCTCCTGCGTCGGGGTCAGGTCGGAAGCCTTCGGGGCCGGGCGGTGGATCGGCCAGCGCTCCTCGACCTCGACCTCGGGGCCGTTGTCGATCGGCTCGCCGAGCAGGTTGAAGATGCGGCCCAGGGTCGCGTCGCCCACCGGGACCGTGATCGGTCCGCCGGTGTCGGTGACGACGGCGCCGCGGGCGATGCCGTCGGTGGCGTCCATCGCGACCGCGCGGACGCGGTCGTCGCCGAGGTGCTGCTGGACCTCGCAGACGAGGACGGCCGATTCGCCGTCGTTGTCGCCACCGCTGGTCTCGATCGTCACCGCCGAGAAGATCTCCGGCAGTTGGTCGGGGAAGACGGCGTCGATCACCACGCCGGTGACCTGCTCGACGCGCCCTACGTTGGTTCCGTTTCCGTTGCTCTCAGCCATGGGTTCCTTTTCTCGTCTCCAAATCGAAGTTGCTTCTGTCGTCGTCGTCTAGCCGAGCGCCTCGGCGCCGCCGACGACCTCCAAGATCTCCTGCGTGATTTCCGCCTGACGCGCCCGGTTCATCTCCAGGGTCAGGGTGCCGATCAGGTCCTCGGCGTTCTCCGCCGCATTCCGCATGGCCGTCATCCGCGCGCCCAGCTCCGAGGCAGCCGACTCGAGCAGCGCCCGGTAGACCGAGATCGTCACGTACTCCGGGATCAGCCGCGCCAGCAACTCCTCCGGGTCCGGCTCGTAGATCCACTCCGAGCGGCTTTGCGCCTTCTCGGCCTCGGTTTCCTCCTCTTCGGCGGCGGCCTCCTCGCCCGCGCCCTCGCCGATCACCTCGGCCTGCTGCAGCGGCAGCAGCGTCTGCCGCCAGACATGTTGAGTCAGCGGCGAGACGAAGCGGTTGTAGATCAGCTCCACCCGGTCGAGCTCCTCGTCGACGTAACGGGCGGTCAGCGCCTCGCCGATTTCGCGGGCGTTGGCGAAGGCGGGGCGATCGGTGAAGCCGACGTAGGAGTCGGTCACCTCCTGCTTGCGGAAGGTCAGAGCCGAGACGCCCTTGCGGCCGACCACGGCGAAGGCGGGGTCGGCACCCTCCTCGCGGACCTTGACCGCCATCCGCATGCCCTCGCGGATGATGTTCGAGTTGAAGGCGCCGGCGAGACCGCGATCCCCGGTCACCAGGACGATCCCGACGCGCTGGACGTTTTCGCGCTCTTCGAGCACCGGAACTCGGGGAATCCCGCCCGCCTGGGCGGCGGCGCGGCGGGTCAGCTTGCGCATTCCCTCCGCGTAGGGCCGCAGGTCGGAGATCCGCTGTTCGGCCCGCCGCAGGCGCGCCGCCGCAACCATCTCCATCGCCCGCGTGATCTTGTTGATGTTCTTGACCGACGCGATGCGGTTCTTGACTTCCTTCTGCGATGCCATGGGGGCTCAGCTCCCGGACGCTAGGCCGGGGTCGCCGCCTCCTCGTCCTCGCTGCTGTCCGCGTCGCCCTCGGAATCCGCCGTGCGGGCGGGCGCCTCACGCTCCTCCTTGGAGTGGACGCGGTCGGACTCGCCTTCCTCCAGCGGCTCGCCGTGCTCGTCGAAGTCGGGACCGAAATCGTCGACGAAGTCGGCGATCGCCTTGCCCAGCGCCTTCTCGTCGTCCTCCTCGAGCTTGCCGGTCTCTTCGATCCGGCTCAGCAGCTCGGCGTTCTCGGAGTGCAGGCGGACCCGCAGGTCGGCGAGAAACTCGCCGACGCGCTCGACTTTGATCCGGTCGAGGTAGCCGCCGGTGCCCGAGTAGATAGAGGCCACCTGGTCGCCGACCGAGAGCGGTTCGCGCTCTTTCTGTTTCAGCAGCTCGACCAGCCGCTCGCCGCGGGTCAGGGCTTTCTGGGTCTCGGCATCGAGCTCGGAGCCGAACTGGGCGAAGGCCTCGAGGTCGCGGTACTGGGAGAGGTCGAGGCGCAGTTTTCCGGCGACCTTCTTCATCGCCTTGGTCTGCGCGTTGCCGCCCACCCGGGAGACCGAGATGCCGACGTTGATCGCCGGCCGGACCCCCGAGAAGAAAAGGTCGGACTCGAGGAAGATCTGGCCGTCGGTGATCGAGATCACGTTGGTCGGGATGTAGGCGGAGACGTCGGAGGCCTGGGTCTCGATGATCGGCAGCGCCGTCAGCGAGCCGCCGCCAAGCTCGTCGTTGAGCTTCACCGCCCGCTCCAGCAGCCGCGAGTGCAGGTAGAAGACGTCGCCCGGGTAGGCCTCGCGACCCGGCGGGCGCCGCAGCAGCAGCGACATCTGCCGGTAGGCGGAGGCGTGTTTGGTGAGATCGTCGTAGACGCAGAGGGCGGCCTTGCCGTTGTAGAGGAAGTGCTCGCCCATCGCGCAGCCGGCGTAGGGGGCGATGTACTTGATCGGGGCCGCCTCGTCGGCCGGGGCGGCGACGATGATCGTGTTCTCCATCGCCCCGTTTTCCTCCAGCGTCTCTTTCAGCTGGACGACGGTGGACATCCGCTGCCCGATCGCCACGTAGATGCAGATCAGGTCCTTGTCCTTGTTGTTGATGATCGTGTCGATCGCGATCGCCGTCTTGCCGGTCTGGCGGTCGCCGATGATCAGCTCTCGCTGGCCGCGGCCGATCGGGATCATCCCGTCGATCGACATCAGCCCGGTCTGGACGGGTTCCTCGACCGGCTGGCGCTGGACGACGCCGGGGGCTTTGAACTCGGCCGGGCGGGTCTCGGTGGTGTTGATCTCGCCGCGGTCGTCGAGCGGGCGGCCGAGCGGGTCGACCATGCGACCGAGCAGCTCCTCGCCGACCGGGATCTCCAGCAACCTGCCGGTCCGCTTGACGGTGTCGCCCTCGACGATCTCGTCCCAGGCGCCGAAGAGAACAGCGCCGACGTTGTCGGTCTCGAGGTTCAGGGCCAGGCCGGTGACCCCGTGCGGCAGCTCGAGCATCTCCAGCGCCATGCAGTTGTCGAGCCCGTGGATGCGGGCGATGCCGTCGGCGACGGACAGGACCGTGCCTACCTCCGAGAGGTCGGCTGAGTCGGTCTCGAGTCCCTCGATCCGCTCTCGCAGGATTGATGCGATCTCGTCGGGCTTAATCTCCATTACGTCTGTATCTCCTCGGCGCGAGCGCTGCAAACCGGCGCATCTCGCGGTCCTCGGTCGGGCGTCTCGCTCACGCACATAACAAGTGCGCTCGCTTCGCCGCCCTCCCTGCGTCCCCCGACCTGCTTGGTTTTCGCGCTCGTTCTTGGGTTCATGTTTTACGCCGCTTGAGCGACGCTCTTTCGAAGTTTCTCCAGGCGACTGCGGATGCTCGCGTCGAGGACCATGTTGCCGACCTGCAGGACGATGCCCCCGAGGATGTCGGCGTCGACCGCGCTCGAGAGGTCGACCTCATCCCCGGTCTGGCGTTCGACCTCCTGGCCGATTTTCTCGACGACCCCGGGGTCCAGCTCGACGGCGCTGGTGACGGTGACGTCGATACGGCGGTTCTCCCGCTTCCAGAGCTCCTCGAACTCGCGCCGGATGCGGAATATCTCCGTCATCCGGTGCTTGTCGACGAGCAGCTCGAGGAAGTTGATCAGCTCGGGCTCGGCGCCCGTGACAGCCCGCTCGATCCCCGCCTCCTTCTCGGCGGAGGAGAGGTACGGGCTGAAGAAGAAGACCTGCAGCTCGTGGTTGCCGTCGACGGCGTCGGCGAACTGGCCGAGCTGCTGCTGCAGCGCGTCCAGTTTGCCTTTGTCGCGGCCCACCTCGAAGAGGGCCTCGGCGTATACGCGGGCTGCGTCGGCCATCGGCTAGTTGTTCTCCGGTCCCGAGAGGGTCGAGAAGTCGACCTCGCTGAGCGCCTCCTCGACGAGGCGCTTCTGGTCCTCGTCGGTGAGCGCTTTGCGGGTCACCCGCTCGGTCGCGAGCACGGTCAGGTCGGCGACCTCCTGGCGGATCTGATCCAGCGAGCGCCGCGTCTCCGCCTCGATGTCGCGTTTGGCGGCCTCGACCAGCTCCTCGCGTTTCTCCTTGCCGGCCGCCGTCGCCTCGGCTTCGGCGGTCTCGGCGGCTTTGCGGGCCCGGGCCATGATGTCGTCGGCCTGCTCCCGGGCCTCGGCGAGGCGGGCCCGGTACTCGGCCAGCAGCTCGTCCGATTCCTTGCGCTGCCTCTCGGCGGCGTCGATCGACTCGGCGATCGTCTTCGCGCGTTTGTCGAGCGCTTCCTGGATTTTCGGGAAGGCGACCTTGCTCAACACCCACATCGTGATCAGGAACAGGACCAGCGTCCAGATCATCAGGCCGAGGCCCGGGCTGACCAGGAAGCTGCCGCCGCTTTCCTCGCCGCCGGACTCCGCCGCGAGCGGGAGAAGCCCTATGTAACCGAGCAGCTCCATGCGGACCTAGGCGAGGAAGAAGGCGATCAGGCCGAAGATGAAGGTGTAGAAGGCGACCGCCTCGGTCAGCGCGAAGCCGAGCCAGCGGATGCTTTCCAGTTCGCTTTTCATCTCCGGCTGGCGGGCGACCGACTCGATCTCCTTACCGAAGATGAAGCCGACGCCGATACCGGCGCCGATCGAACCGAGCCCGGCGCCGACGCCGAGGGCGATCGCTTTGCCGGCGCTTTTGACGCCTTCGTCGGTGACGGCGGCCGCGACAGGGGACAGATCCATGGAAACGTTGCTCCTTTTCTAGTGGGTGGCGGAGGTCGCTCCGCCGATGTAAATGGCGCTGAGGGTCGAGAAGATGAATGCCTGCAGGGTCGCCACCAGCCCGACCTCGAAGATGAAGAAGGCGAAGGCGAGCGGGAAGGTCAGCGCCCCGAGCGCGGCGATCCCCAGCAGCACCGCCAGGCCGCCGCCCATGAAGAGCAGCAGCAGGTGGCCGGCGAGGATGTTGGCGAAAAGACGGACGGAGAGGCTGATCAGCCGCACGAAGTGGGAGATCACCTCGATCAGGAAGATCGCGGCCTTGCCGACCGGGTGCATCTCCTCCAGGCCCGGGGGCAGCCAGCTCTTGAAGTAGGGGACGAGGCCCTTGGCCCGGATCCCCTCGACGTGGTAGCTGAGCCAGACCACGAGGGTGAGGACGAGCGGGATGGCGATGTTGGCGGTCGCCGCGTAGATCGCGAAGGAGGGGATCTCGAGGCCGCCGATCGAGAAGGTGTGCTCGGTGTTGGTCGGCAGCGGCAGGAAGCCGAGCATGTTCGAGAACCAGATCCAGAAGAAGAGGGCGCCGATGAAGGGGAACCATTTGCGGGCCAGCTCGCCCTCGAGGCTGCCGCCGGTGATCGTGTTCTTGGTCAGGTCGTAGGCGACCTCGACGGCGGTCTGGACCCGGTTCGGCTTCTGCACCATCCGCCGCGCGATCCAGGTCATCGTGAAGATCGTCAGGGCGCTGGCGAGGACGAGGTAGAGGACCGCCTTGTTGATGCTGAAGTCGATCCCGGCGAGGTGGATCGAGACCCACGGTTCGAGTTTGAACTCGTTCTGCGGCTTGAAGGCTTCGTTCTTGCCGTCGCTGCCGAAGACCAGGATCAGGAGGATCGCGACGGCGAGGTAGGTGCCGAGGATGATGAAGCCTTTGGCTTTGCCGCTGAGGCCCTTCTTCTCGGGGTCGCCACCGGAAGCGGCGCCGCTTGGCGCCTGGATCGTCGCCGACTCCATGGCTAGGCCCCCTGGCCCTCGGGCTGGTCGTCGAACAGGTGGGCAAGGCCCTGAGCGGCGAAGGAGATCGTGAAAAGCGCCAGTAGCAGGATCGCCGCGGCGAGACCCGACTCGCGTTCGGCGATGCCGACGAGGAGGACGGCGGTCGCCATCAGCCAGACGCGGCCGAGGGTGCTGCCGGCGACGATGCCCATCGCCTTCTGGCGGTTGCCCCGCGCCAGCTCCTGCTTCATCCGGCGCTGGGCGAGCATCTGGATCCCCCGCTGGGCCAGCCAGACGGCGGCGGCGACGGCGAAACCGAGCAGGGGAAGGTCGCCGAGCAGGAAGACGGCGAGCGCGACGAGCAGCGCGATTAGATCGACGTACTTGGGAGGAGACATAACAAGGAACGGCGCTCGGCTGGAGGCAGAGTGAGCGCAGGGGCGACTATATCCAAAAGGCCCCTGGAATGGCTTTATGAAGCCACTTCGTGAGGGTTGCCACTACCTAGGAGTCGACTGCCTCGAATTCGCCCGTCTCCGGGTCGACGGTCGGGAAGGAGCCGGTTTCGAGCTCCTGCTCCACCGCCGCGTTGACCGCCCCCACCTCGGGCTCGGGGGCACCGGCGGTGCGGCGCAGGGTTATCAGCTGACGCAGCCGGGTCTGGCGCAGCTTGAGGATCTCCAGCACCTCGACCAAATAGACGCTGGCGGCGAGGGCGAGGATGCCGAAGAGGGCGATCACCGCGGTCCAGAGCGGGTCGAAGTTGCCGTGGTCGTCGCTGTAGGGGACGAAGCGCAGGGCCAGGGCGAGCGAGGCCATCACCGCGGTCCAGCCGTAGAGGTAGAGCAGGGTGCGGCGTTGGGAGAAGCCGATGTCGGCCATCCGGTGGTGGAAGTGCCAGCGGTCGGCCTTGTAGATCGGCCGCCCGTATTTGAGCCGCTTGGCGACGACGAAGCCGGTGTCGAGGATCGGCACGGCGAGGATGATCAACGGTAAGAACAGGGCGATCACCGCGTTCGTCTTCAGCGCTCCCTGCACCGCCACGGCCCCGAGCAGGTAGCCGAGCAGGTTGGAGCCGGTGTCGCCCATGAAGGTGCTGGCCGGGGGGAAGCCCCAGCGCAGGTAGCCGAGGGCGGCGCCGGCGGTCAGGGCGGCGAGGACGCCGGCGGCGGTGCGGTCGAGCGAGAGGGCGATCGTCGCCAGAGTGACGCCGGAGATGACGGCGACCCCGGCGGCGAGGCCGTCGACGCCGTCGATCAGGTTGATCACGTTGATCACGGCGACGATCGCGATCACGGTGCCGACGTCGCCGAGGTGGACGACCCCTCCCCCCGGCAGGGTGAGGAGGTCGACGGTGCCCGGGCTGAGGCGGCCGAAGAACGGGAAGGTGAAGTTGTCGACGGTGACGCCGGCGGCGACCGGGATCATCACCGCGGCGGTCTGGCCGAGCAGCTTCGGCGCCGCCGGCAGCTCGAAGACGTCGTCGAGGACGCCGACCGCGGCGATCGCCACCGCCCCGATCAGGATCGAGTGGCTTTCGCCGTCGCCCGGCAGCCAGATCAGCCCGGCGACGAGGGCGCCGCCGAGGATCCCGAGGCCACCCAGCTTTGGCGTCGGCGCCAGGTGCAGCTTGCGCTCGCTCGGGTAGTCGATCGCCCCGACCCGCACCGCCAGCCGCTTGGTCAGCGGCACCAGCAGCAACGCGATCAGGCCGGCGACGAGGAAGGCGAGGTAGGCGTCGGTGTCAGTCGGCATAGCGGTCGAACCAGAGGGTAAGGGCCATCAGGCCCCAGATCTGGCGGCTGAGATCCTCCTCACCGGAAACGTGCCGGTCGAGGATCGGGGTCACCGCGGCGGCCTCGAGCAGCCCCTGGCGCTCGATCGCCCCCGGCGCCAGCACCTCGCGGGCGAACGGCTCCAGCGGCCCTCGCAGCCAGGCGGCGAGGGGGATCGAGAAGCCCTGCTTGCGGCCGTGGACGATCTCGCCGGGGAGCAGCGGCGCCAGCGCCCGGCGGAGCAGCCGCTTCTTCTGCAGGCCGCGGACCTTCATCCTGCGCGGCAGCGAGAAGGCGAACTCGGCGACGCGCTGGTCGAGGAAGGGGACGCGGAGCTCCAGCGAGTGGGCCATGCTGAGGCGGTCGGTCTTGACCAGGAGGTCGTCGACCAGGTAGATGCCGAGGTCGACGTCCTGCAGCCGCGCCAGCGGCTCGGCGCCAGCGGTTTCGGCGTAGCGCTCGCGGTAGAGGTCGAGTGGGTCCCAGGCGCAGGCGCCAGCGAGCTCGGCGCGCGCCTGCGGCGAGAAGATCTCCTTCCAGCCGTGGTGGCGCTCCAGCGGCGGCAGGGCGGCGGCGCGGGCGAAGCGCTTGGCTTTGTAGTCGAAGCCGACGCGGTCGTGGCGACTCGGCAGCGCCTCGGCCAGCGGCCGGGCGAGCGGCGCCAGGCGGCCGACCCGGCGGGCCAGCAGATCGGCGACGTAGGTGTAGTAGCCGCCGAAGAGCTCGTCCCCCCCCTCCCCCGACATCGCCGTCTTCACGTGCCCGGCGGCGAGCTGGGAGACCAGGTAGGTCGGCAGCGCCGAGGAGTCGCCAAAGGGCTCGTCGAAGGCCTCGACCAGGCGCGGCAGCAGCTCCACCGCGTCGGGGCGGACGACGAGCTCGTGGTGGTCGGTCCCGTAGCGCTCGGCGACCAGGCGGGCGCGGGAGAGCTCGTCGAAGCCCTCCTCCTCGAACCCGATCGAGAAGGTCCGCAGCGGCTCCCCGGCGTGGGCGCTGGCGAGCGCGGCGAGGCCGCCGGAGTCGACGCCACCGGAGAGGAGGACGCCGACCGGGACGTCGGCGACGAGGTGAGCACGGACGCTGTCGTCGAGGACCTCGCGCAGCTCCTCGGCCAAGTCCGCTTCGGAGCCAGAGCGCGGCTCGCCGCCGGGCACGGCGCCGACCCGGGCGTAGCGACGCAGGGAAGCGGTCCCCTCCTCCCAGGTCAGCAGGTGCCCCGGGGGAAGCTTGCGAGCCTCGGCGAAGATCGTCAGCGGAGCCGGGATCGAGTTGAAGGCGAGGTAGGCGGAAACCGCCTGCGGGTCGATCTCCCGCGAGAAGCCCGGCTGCTCGAGCATCGCCTTCAGCTCCGAGGCAAAGGAGAGAACACCGCCGACGTGGCGGTAGTAGAGCGGCTTGATCCCGAAGCGGTCGCGGGCCAGCAGCAGTCGGCGGCGGCGCTCGTCCCAGAGGGCGATCGCGAACATCCCCCGCAGCCGCTCGACGAAGCTCTCCCCCCACTCCTCGTAGCCGTGGACCAGGACCTCGGTGTCGCAGTCGGTCGCGAACCGGTGCCCGCGCCCCTCCAGTTCCCGCTTCAGCTCGCGGTAGTTGTAGATCTCGCCGTTCTGGACGACAACCGCCGACCCGTCCTCGTTGGCGATCGGCTGGTGCCCGTGGGCGAGGTCGATGATCGAGAGTCGCCGCGCCGCCAGCGCCACCGGACCCGACTGGAAGAGCCCGTCATCGTCCGGCCCCCGGTGGACGAGCCGCCCGCTCATCCGCGCGACGGCCTCGAGATCGGGCCCCCCATCGGGGCTGACGACTCCGCAGATCCCGCACATGCGCGGCAGTCTCGCAGGGGCGCCGGGCGAGGCGCCTTTGTCGACCAGTGGTTTACAAAAGCGCCCCGAGCGCCTCAGGAGGTCGGCTGGCCGCGCCCCATCACCTTCGCCACCGTGGCGAAGAGGACCTGGAAGTAGAGGAGGACGGAGCGGTCGGCGATGTACTCCATGTCGTGGGCGAGCTTGTCGGCCCAGGTCTCCTCGCGGGTGATCCGGGTCTGGGCGAAGCCGGTGACGCCGGGACGGACGACGAGGCGCTGCCAGTACTGGGGGATGTCGCGGCAGAGCTCGGCGTAAAAGGTGGGGCGGATCGGGCGCGGGCCGACGATCGACATGTCGCCGCGGAGGACGTTCCAGAGCTGGGGCACCTCGTCGAGGTGGGTCTTTCGCAGGACGCCGCCGATCCGGGTCCGCTCTTCCTCGGTCCGCCGGGTCAGCTCCTCGCCGTAATAGGGGCCGAGCCGGGTTTCCGCATCCGGTTTGAGCGTCCGGAACTTGTACATCCAGAAGAGGTGGCCGGCCTTGCCGACGCGGGCGCCGCGGTAGAGGACCGGGCGGCCGGAGTCGAGCGCGATCACCAAGGCAATCAGTCCCAAGAGCGGCGAGAGCACGAGCAGGATCGAGGCCGAGATGAGGATGTCGAGCGCCCGCAGGACCGGGTCGATCGGCCGCGGATCCCCTTCGGCCGCGGGCGCGACGAGTTCTTCGAGGCCGGGTTCGGCCTCGGGCAGCTCGTTCAAGAAGGCGTTACGGGATGGGGCTCTTCGCGCAATGGTTGGGCTCCGACGGTACCGAGGATGGTCTCGACCAGCAGGGCGGGATCGCGCCGTGTCGGGGTCGAGCCGGCGGTTCGCTTCTGCAGCTCGACGGCGCGCGGGTCGGTCAGCGGCCGCAGACGGCCGGAGCGGATCAGCGCTTCGTCGACGCCGCCGAGACGGCCGCCGTAGGTCGTGTAGACGGGGGTGGCGAGGGCGGCGGCCTCGCGGTTCATCGTGCCGCCGGCGGAGACGACGAGGTCGGCGAGGGCGACGAGGCTCTGCGCCTCGACCGCCCCGGCGGGGACGATCACCGAGGGCAGCTCCAAACCGGTGATGAACTCGCGCTGGGCCCCGGTGCGGGGCAGGACCACGGCGTGGACGCCCTCGTCGCGGCCGAGGCGGTCGAGTACCCGCGGGAAGAGCGGGTTCGACTTGCGGTGGTAGAGCGAGACGTCGGGCGGCGGCCGGACGATGACGACGACCCGCTCGGTCTCGACCCCGAGCCGGGACAGCGCCTCCGGGTCGGGCTCGAAGTCGTAGAGGTAGTACTCCTCCTTCAACCCCGGATAGGGGAAGAACTTCGCCTCGGTGACGCCGAAGCGGCGCAGACGCTCGAGCGGGACCGAGTCCGGGAACATCACCCGCTTGGCGAGGCGGCAGCCGATCCGGTGCTGGGTGACGGCGTACTCGTAGTCGTGCATGTTCGCCTCGGGGATGCCGAGCGTCTTCGCCGCGATCGCCAGGTCGTTGGAGCCGTGCGCGAGGGCGAGGTCGAAGCCGCGGCCGCGGCCGAACCTCAGCATCCCGGCGCTGCGGGAGGCGAGGCTCGCCGCCTTGCGCAGGCGCGAGGCCCCGCCGTGACGGCCGATCGGCGTGTGATCGATCCCGTGGAGCGCCAGCAGCTGCTGGGTCTGGGCGTAGTCGCGCGAGGTGATCTCGACCTCGTGCCCTTCCCCGCGCAGCCGCTCGATGATCGGGCGCAGCACCAGCACGTGCGCCGGGGCGCTCATGTCCACCCACACCTTCATGGGCCTAAACGGTCGCAGCCAGCTCGGCGTAAAGCGGGAAGCGGTCCATCAGGACGCCGGTGCGGGCGCGCAGGTCCTCCTGCGAGGACTCGAAGTCGGGGCCGAGGGCGGCGACGATCACCTCGGCGATCTCGCTCATCTCCGCCTCGCCCATCCCGCGGGTGGTCAGTGCAGGGGTGCCGATCCGCAGCCCCGAAGGGTTCATCGGCGGCCGGGGGTCGAAGGGGATCGCGTTGCGGTTGACGGTGATCCCGACCGCGTCGAGCCGGTCCTCGGCCGTCTGGCCGTCGAGACCGGTAGGGGTCAGATCGACGAGGACGAGGTGGACGTCGGTGCCGCCGGTGAGGACCGGGACACCGCCCGCTTCAAGGCCGGCCGCCAGCGCCCGCGCGTTGGCGATCGTCTGCCGCTGGCGCTG
Organism: uncultured Actinomycetes bacterium; assembly: GCA_946479725.1. The sequence continues at coordinate 20,026 of CAMLHB010000022.1, forward strand.
CTTGAACTCCTCGCTGGCGGCGATGTGGAGAGCGACGGCCTTGGCGGCGACCGTGTGCATCAAGGGGCCACCCTGCTGACCGGGGAAGATCGCTTTGTCGATCGCTTTCGCGTGCTCCTCCCTGCAGAGGATCATGCCGCTACGGGGGCCGCACAGCGTCTTATGGATCGTCGTCGTGACGACGTCGGCGTGAGGAACGGGGTTCGGGTGCTCGCCGGCGGCGACGAGGCCGGCGAAGTGGGCCATGTCGACCATCAGCTTCGCCCCGACCGAGTCGGCGATCTCGCGGAAGGCGGCGAAGTCGAGCTGGCGCGGGTAGGCCGACCAGCCAGTGACGATCAGCGCCGGCCTGTGCTCCTGCGCGAGGCGCTCGACCTCGTCCATGTCGACGAGGAAGTCGTCGTGGCGCACGTGGTAGGGCACCGGGTTGTAGAGCGTGCCGCTGACGTTGATCTTCATCCCGTGGCTGAGGTGGCCGCCGTGGTCGAGGGCGAGGCCGAGGAAGGTGTCCCCCGGTTCGATCATCGCCATGTAGACGGCGTTGTTGGCCTGGGCGCCGGAGTGGGCCTGGACGTTGGCGTGCTCGGCGCCGAACAGGCTCCTGGCCCGCTCGATCGCCAGTTCCTCGGCGACGTCGACCTCCTCGCAGCCGCCGTAGTAGCGGCGGCCGGGGTAGCCCTCGGCGTACTTGTTGGTCAGGACGCTGCCCTGGCAGTCGAGCACCGCCTGCGGGACGAAGTTCTCGCTGGCGATCATCTCCAGCGTGCGCTGCTGGCGCTGGAGCTCGTGCGCCATCGCGTCGGCGACCTCGGGGTCGATCTCGGTGACGGGGCGATTGAAGAAGTCGGCGGGCAGGTCGGACATCTCGGATTCCTCCGGTGGACGGTGTGCTGCCCAGGCGCGCGGCGGTCTCGTCGGCCGCCGTTCCCCGGAGGTGGACTCCTCCCTCAGGCGCCGGTCGCGGCGGCTACCCCGACGGTACCACGGAGGCCCGACCGCGCTCCACGTCGGCGATCTGGCCGACCCGGCGCGCGTGGCGGCCGCCCTCGAACGCGGTCCGCAGGAACGCCGCGACGATCCGGTCCGCCTGCGCGGGCTGCAGCCGCGCGCCGCTGAGCGCCACGACGTTCGCGTCGTTGTGGCGCCGGGCCATCTCGGCCTCCGACGGGTCATGCGCGTTCACCGCGCGAACGCCGTCGACCTTGTTGGCGACGATCGACACGCCCACGCCCGACCCGCAGGCCAGCACGGCGCGCTCAACCCCGCCGTCGGCAACCAGGCGGCTGGCCTCCTCGGCGTAGCGGGGATAGTCCACGGAGTCGGGCGAGATCGTCCCGACATCGACCACATCGTGCCCCTCGGCCTCGAGCACCTGCCGCACGTGCTCCTTGAGGTGGAAGCCGGCGTGGTCGGAACCGACCGCGATCCTCATGTGCTTTGCAGCTCCTCCAAGCCCTGGTCGACGGAGATGACGGGAATGTAGCCAAGCTCGCGGCGGGCGCGGGAGATGTCGATCGTGCACTCCTGCGAGGCCAGCCAGTACGCCAGCCGCGTGATCGGCGGCTGACCTGGCAGCGGGAGCACGCGCCATGCCGTCTCGCCGACGCCGGCGATCGCTCCCGCGAGCGGCCGCGGCAGGGTTCTGTCAGGCATCGCGACG
>CAMLHB010000023.1 GCA_946479725.1 uncultured Actinomycetes bacterium
GTGGGTCTCCAACGTCCTCACCAAGGTCCTGCAGCGCGGCCGCCTTGCCGCCTACCTTGAGCAGTCGACCCGCTACATCCCCTACGACAAGCCGCTGCCGGACGGCGGCTACCGCTTCTACCGCGACGACGAGCTCGGACCCGAGTTCGCGGCGGCGATGGACGAGATCTTCGCGATCTACTCGCGCTCGTTGGAGGAGGTCGAAAGGTGGGCGGCGGCGCGCTGGCCCCGCGGCAAGGAGCCCGAGGCGGCCTGGCGCCGCTCGATCAAGGCCAAGGCGCTCGACCTGCTGCGCGGCCTGCTGCCGGCGGCGACCCTCAGCCACGTCGGCATCTACGCCACCGGCCAGGCCTACGAGCAGCTGATCATGCGGCTGCTGTCCTCACCGCTGCCGGAGGCGCGCGCCTTCGGCGGCATGATCCTCGGCGAGTTGAAGCAGGTGATGCCGAGCTTCGTCTCCCGCGTCGATCGCCCCGAGCGCGGCGGCGAGTGGATCGCCTACCTGGAGCGCCGCCGCGAGCAGACCGAGAGCTGGGTCGCGCGGCTCGGCCTCGATCGCCGCGGCTTGGGAGACGACGCCCCCTCGGTCGAGCTGCTCCACGTCGACGGCTCCGAAGAGGACCTGCTCGCCTCCTCCCTGTTCGAGTCGGCGCGTGCGCCGGAGACCGAGGTCCTCGCCCGCATCGACGTCCTCGACCGCGAGGAGCGGGCGCAGCTGCTGGCGGCGATCGTCGGCGAGCGCGCCAACCGCCGCTACCGGCCCGGCCGCGGCTTCGAGGCCCTGCGCTACCGCTTCGAGATCGTCTCCGACTACGGCGCCTTCCGCGACCTGCAACGGCACCGGATGCTGACCTGCCAGTGGCAGCGGCTGAGCCCCGACCTCGGGGCCGGGATCCCCGAGGAGGTGCGCGAAGCGGGCGTCGGCGATGAGTTCGAGCGCGCCCTCGAGATCTCCCGCGCCGAGTACGAGCGCCTAGCCGAGGCCGGCCTCTCCGAGCAGGCCCCCTACGCGCTCAGCCTCGCCTACCGGATCCGCTACACGCTCGACCTCAACGCCCGCGAGGCGATGCACCTGATCGAGCTGCGCTCAGGCCGCGAGGGCCACCCGACCTATCGCGCCGTTGCCCAGGCGATGCACGAGCGAATCGCCGCCGTCCATCCCGGGGTGGCGGCGGCGATGTCCCACGTCGACAGCTCGGTGGAGCCGCGGCTGGAGCGGATCATGAGCGAGATCCGCACCCACCGCAAGCGCGTCAGCGCCGGTCACTCCGAGTAGCGTCGTCCTCCCCGTCCCCGTTCTCCTCCCAGCTTCCCTCGGGCTCGAGTTCGGCCGCGGCTCTCTCCCCCGGCGTCGGCCAGGGAACCGCTTCGCCCGCCTCCCAGGCCGGCGGTTTGCCGCCGGGCACGAGCCCTAACGCGAGCAGGCCCAAGTAAACGAAGAAGACGAGGGTGACGACGAGGAGCGGGCCGAGCAGGAAGGCGATCCCGGCGACCATTCCCAGCGAGCCCCAGAAGCGGGAGAGGATCCCGGTGCGCATCGCCCACAGACCGGTGTAGATCAGAGCAGCGATGAAGCCGAAGGTGCCGGCGAGGCTGAGCCCGGTGACGATCGGCGTCAGCGTCGATTCGGCGACCGCTTCTGAGGCTTCGTCGTCTTCCAACTTGCGCTTCTTGCAGGCCTGCAGCGGGCTTTCGCCCTTGGCCGGTTCGTATTCGTCGAGCAGGAACTTGTTGCCTTCGTCCTGCTTCTCCTTGCTGCATTCTTCCCGCGCTTCCTTCGGCGTCAGCGAGGGGTCGGCCTTGCCGGCGAGGAAGTTGTCGGCGCCTTCGTTGGTGACGCCGATCGAGAAGGCCGAGGAGGCGGCGAGGAAGAGTGGCGCGGCGACCACCAGGCCGATCAGCTGCGGGCGGACGCTGTCGCTGCGGGCGGCGACGGCGCGAAAGAGGTAGACGAGGGGCAGCGCCAGCAGCAGGAAGGCGAGCACCTGCATCAGGCCGGAGAGCAGGACCTGGCCGCCGTGGGCGTTGACTTCCCGCAGCAGCTCCGCCTCACCGTCGCCGCTGACGTTGACCGGCCGCGAGGCGACCAGGAGGACGATCGCGGCGATGCTGGCGATCCCGACCGGAATCGCCCAGCGCTTCTCCCTGGCCCGGACCGCGGCCCTGTCGTCTTGCATCTATCCCCTCTCGTGGAAGTAGAACTGGGGCAGGGCCCCTTCGATCACGTCCTGGGTCATCTTCTGCGCCACCTCGAGGTTGCCGCTGCGGACGGCGATGTCGTCGAGGCTGACGATCCCGACCAGCTCCTCCTCGCGAACGACCGGCAGGCGGCGCACGCGGTGCTGGACCATCAGCGCCGCCGCCTCGTCGAGGTCCATCTCCGGCTCGCCGCAGACCAGCGGCCGCGAGGCGTGCTCGATCGCCGGCGACGCCGGCTCGGCGCCCTCGGCGAAGACGCGCAGGGTGAGGTCGCGGTCGGTCAGAATCGCCACCGGCTTGCCGGCGGAGTCGACGATGACGACCGAGCCGACCCGGTGGTCGCGCATCAGCCTCGCCACCTCCAGAGCGCTCGCCTCCGCGGTCGCGGTGACGACGCCCGAGGTCATGATCTCGCTGAGGCGCACGACGCGTACGCTACCCGAGCATGGAGCGAGCCGAGAGCCCCCACGCCGTCGTCCCGCTCGAGGCGGGAGCCGGCCCCGACAACCCACCCTGCCCCGCCTGCGGCGAGCCGCTCTTCGGCTGGATCGGCCAGCGCGCGGGGATCGCGGGGCCGGTGCGCCGCTGCGAGAGCTGCGGCCTGGCCGTGGTCGGCGACCCGATCGGGGCCGAGGAGGCGCTGCGCGACCTCGACCGACTGCGCGAGGGCGAGACGATCGCGATCGAGAACCGCGCCGGCTTTGGCTGCTCGCTGGGCGGCGCCGGCTGGTCTGGCCTGCATCCCGAGTCCCGCTGCCTCTTCACCGTCGAGGCGGTGCGGCGGCTGATCGCCCGCCGCGACCAGGTCGTGAAGAAGCGCCGCTGGCGGCCCCTCGCAGGCCTCGCCGCCACCTGGCAGACGCTGCTGAACAGCGTCACCTTCGGCCGCAACGTCGCCCTCGGCGCCCTGCGAAACGCCCCCGCCGCCCTCGCCGCCGAACCCTGGCAACGGCGCATCGACGCCCTCGCCAGCATCGTCCTCGCGATCCCGGCGCTGCTGATCGCGATCCCGGTCGAGCTCGCCGGCGGCCTCGTCGGCCGCGGCGCCGTGATCTCGATCCGGATCGAGCTGTTCTAACAGACCTCCTGAGGTTCTCGGAGCAAGCAGTCCAAGGACGCAAGGAGACTGAATAGCAGCGCTATTCAGTCGACTGAGGACACCGGAATGCGCCGCTCCGAGGGCCTCAGGAGAGGCCTTCGCGGGCCTCGCGGACCAGGGTGACTGCCTCGGGAAAGAGGACGCGGATCGCGTCGCGGACCTGCATCGCCTGCTCGTCGGCGCTGCCGGTCAGGTCGAGGCGGCCGATCGAGGCGACGGTCATCTCGACCGCCAGCTTGATCGCGTTGTCGGCCCAGGCGACGCGCTGGGAGGACTGCATCTGCTCCTGCAGCTCCTCCATACGGGCGCGGAACTCCTCTGGGTCGCCGAAGAGGTTGAAGCCCTCCATCAACCTGCATGTAAGCAGAAGCGACCCATTGGCGGGACGCAATCGTCTGCTTCTGCGCGCCACGCTTGCGCCGAGCTGCCCTAGCGTCGTTCTCGATGGGACGGCAGCGAGAGCGGGAGCGGGGATCGGCCAGCGTCGAGCAGGCCGGATTGGCGGCACTCGTCGCCCTGCTGCTGCTCGCCGGCATCGCCGCGGTCGCCTCCGGAGGCAAGGTCGACGCCGGCCGCAGCCTCGCCGGGGCGATCGGCCGCAAGCTGCGCTGCGCTCCTCATCTTCCCGACGCCTGCCGCCACCACCCGCTGGTCCCGGCCTACGGCTGGCCGCTGGCGCGGCTGGTCCGGGCCCTGGCACCGGCGCCCACCGCACTCCCCGGTCCCTCGGGGCTGCCGCTGATGCCGGTCGACTTCCGCCGCTGCCGCCGCGAAAGCTGCGCCGTCGCCGCCGGGCCGCACCTGACCGCCTCGCGCCGTCGCATCACCGCTTTCACCGAGCTGATCGACCGCCGCGACTCCGCCGGCCTGATCGAAATCGTCTACTGGGAGTACCGGCCGACGATCGGGTGGGCCCGCGTCGTCCGTCAAGCCGCCCAGGCTGACGTCGATGCCGCCGCGGGCACCCCCGTCCTGCTCGAGGACGACCCGGCCCTCGTCCCGCTGGAGACCCTGCCGGGCCGCAACCACTACGAGTTCCCGCCAAACGAGCGACCCCCCTGGCAGTGGCGCATCGCCGGCCGCTACCCGGGTTGGTCCTCTTGAGGCGAGGCTCAGAGGTCGCCAGGCAAGGACGCAGGGAGCCCGAATAGCAGCGCTATTCGGGCGACTGAGGACGCAGCATGGCGGCGTCTGAGGCCGCCTCCTCCTGCGCCTGGCGGATCAGGCCGCGCCAGTCGGTGGTCCGGAAGACCAGGAGGATCGCGAGGAAGCCGAGCACCACGGACCAGGCGGCCATCGCGATCTGGGTGCCGACCGAGAAGGAGAGGACGGCGGTGCGGGTCGGGCCGTTGAGGGTCGCCACCAGCAGCGCCTGCTGGGCGCCGGCGCCGCCGGGGGTGAAGGGGACGATGTTGGCGATCGCCTGGACGCTCATCACCAGCATCACGCTGCCGACCGAGCCGCCGATCCCGAAGGCCTCGAGGAAGAACCAGAAGGCGGCGAAGCGGCAGAGCCAGGCGATCCCCTGCCAGGCGAAGACCTCGCGCATGTAGCGGCTCGGCTCGGTGAGGATGACGAGGCCCTGGCGGACGCGGGCCCAGAAGCGGCGGACCCGGTGGGCGAGCAGGTAGATGCCGATCGCGATCGCCAGCAGGGTCGCGGCGACGGCGATGAAGAAGAGCTTCGGGTGGTCCGCCCAGAAGGAGATCTCGAAAGCCGGCAGGTCGGGGATCCGCGGCAGCGGCGGCAGCAGTCCCTGGCTGATCGCGTAGAGCAGGACGAGGATCCCAACCGAGGTGTCGAAGACCGTCTGCACGAGAAAGGAGGAGGTGACCGCCGGATACGAGGAGTCGGGAATCTGGCGTTTGACCAGGAAGACCTTGGTGACGTCGCCGGCGTGGGCGGGGACGACGGCGTTGATGCCGGCGCCGGCGAGGTAGGCCGCCGAGAGGGGCAGGAAGGGGATCTCCTTGTCGGGGTAGGCGGCCCGCAGCACGTTGCGCCAGGCCCAGGCGCGGGCCAGCTGCATCGCCAGCAGGCAGAGCAGCGCCAGCCCGAAAGTGGTCCAGTCGATTTCCGAGAGGTGGCGGAAGAATTCGGTCGAGGCGTCGAAGAAGCGGGAGAAGTTGGCCTGGAGATCGGCGGCGGGCATCGCAGCTAGACTAGCCACGCTCGTGCCGGATACGGACACGCACACCTTGCCCCCCACCGCCGCCAGAGACCTCGCCGACGTAGCGATGTGCGATCGCGCCCGCGAGCGCTACGCGGCCGACCGCAAGAGCCGCTGGCGCAAGCGGCGCAAGCGCCATGCCCAGCTGCCGAACCTGATCATCATCGGCGGGCTCAAGTGCGGGACGACCAGCATCCACCACTACCTCGGCCTCCATCCGGAAATCCAGATGTCGAAGCCGAAGGAGCTGAACTTCTTCGTCGAGGAGCTGAACTGGGACCTCGGCCTCGACTGGTACGCGAGCCGCTTCGACGACCGCTTCAAGGTCCGCGGCGAGTCCTCGCCCCACTACACCAACCTGCCCCGCTTCGAGGGAGTCGCCGAGCGGATCAAGCAGAACTGCCCCGACGCCCAGCTCCTCTACATGGTCCGCGACCCGATCAAGCGGATCCTCTCGCACTGGGTCCACGCCACCGGCGCCGGCTACGAGACCGGCGACCTGGTCGAGGTCCTCTCCCGGCCCGACAACTCCTACACCAACCGCTCCAAGTACTGGATGCAGCTGCAGCCCTACCTCGAGCGCTTCGACCGCTCGCAGATCGAGATCATCACCCAGGAGGAGCTGCAGACCGAACGCGAGGAGACGATGCGCAAGGCCTTCGCCTTCGCCGGTGTCGACGAGACCTTCACCTCCGAGCAGTTCGACCGCGAGTGGGAGAAGTCGAGCGCCAAGGAGGGCGACAAATACCAGCTGATGGAGAAGCTGGTGAAGCTGCCGGGCCTGCGCTCATTCGACCGCAACTTCGACCGTTTCCCCGAGTCCCTGCGCTGGCTGGTCGAGAAGGTCGTCCACGACCCCGACAAGCCGCCGGCGCCGAAGCCGAAGCTCCCCGACGACCTCTTCGAGACCATCCGCGGCCGCTTCACCGAGGACGTCGGCGAGCTGCAGAAGTTCGCCGGCCGCGAGTTCGCCGGCTGGCACGACTACTCCTGACCCCTCCGAGGTTGTCCTCGCCATAGCGGGGTGAATCTCGGAATCGTGGGTAGTTTTTGATCCGATGCGGCGGCTTTTGCCAGACCCTGGGGAGACGACCGTCTCCGAGCAGCTGGAGACCTACCGGCCCGCCGAGCAGGCACCGGGGGACCGGCCGTTCCTGGCGATGAACTTCGTCGCCACGCTGGACGGGCGGGCGACGATCGACGGGCGCTCGGGCGCCATCGGCTCCAGCACGGACACGGAGATGATGGCCGGGCTGCGTGAGCGTTTCGATGCGGTGATGATCGGAGCGGGGACGAAGCGGGTCGAGCGCTACGAAGGTCTCGAGAAGCGCTTGGTCGTGGTGCAAAGCCAGAACGGTGAGCTCGCCGATCTTGGTGCGCTGCTCGGATCGCTTCGAGAGGAAGGCGTGCGAGCGGTGGTGTGCGAGGGCGGCCCGACCCTGCACGGCTCGCTGCTGGCGGCGGGGCTGGTCGACGAGCTCTTCCTGACGATCTCGCCCAAGATGAGCGGTGGCCAGGCGCCGCGGATCCTCGAGGGACCGCTGCCGGGCGTGATCGAGATGGAGCTGGCCTGGCTGCTGGAGGAGGACGGCGAGCTCTTCGCCCGCTACCGGCGGGCCTGAGCCGCTCATCGAATACCGTTCCTCACTCGAAGCGGACGAGGAGAGGACGGAGATGGACTTCAACCCCAGCCCCGAGGTAGCGAGCCTGCGCGAGCGCGTGCTCGACTTCATGGACGAGCAGATCTATCCGCAGGAGCGGGAGATCATGGAAGCGCTCGACGCCGAGGTCGGCCCCGGCGTCCCCTACTCGGAGAACCTCGCTGCCGTCCGCGAGAAGGCAAAGGCGGAGGGCCTCTGGAACCTCTTCATGCCCGACGAGCGGTTCGGCCCCGGGCTGAAGAACTGGGAGTACGGGCTGCTCTGCGAGGAGATGGGCCGCAGCCCGATGGCGGCGCCGATGGCCTTCAACTGCTCGGCACCGGACACCGGCAACATGGAGATCCTCGCCGAGCACGGCACGCCGGAACAGCGCGAGCGCTGGCTGGAGCCGCTGCTGGAGGGGAAGATCCGCTCCTGCTTCTCGATGACCGAGCCTGAGGTTTCGGGCTCTGACCCGACGCTGCTGCAGGCCCGGGCCGAGCTGGACGGCGACGAGTGGGTGATCAACGGCCACAAGTGGTTCACCAGCGGCGCCGTCGGCGCCGATCTGGCGATCGCGATGGTCGTCACCGACCCCGATGCACCGCCCTACTCCCGCGCCTCGATGATTTGCGTCCCCACCGACAACCCCGGCTTCAACCTGGTGCGGCCGATCTCGGTGATGGGCCACGACGGCGGCCCCGGCCACTGCGAGATCCGCTACGAAGACTGCCGGGTGCCGAAGGGGTTCCTGCTCGGCGAGCGCGGCGCCGGCTTCGCAGTCGCCCAGGACCGCCTCGGCCCGGGCCGGATCCACCACTGCATGCGGGCGATCGGGACCGCCGAGCGGGCCCATGAGCTGATGTGCCGCCGGGCCAACGAACGCAGTGCCTTCGGCGGCCCGCTGGGCGACAAGCAGTTCGTCCAGGAGTCGATCGCGACTTCACGGATGGAGATCGACCAGGCCCGCCTGCTCACTCTCTACGCGGCCTGGAAGATGGACACCGAGGGCAAGCGCGCCGCCCGCCAGGCGATCTCGGCGATCAAGATCGTCGCCGCCAACATGGTGATGGACGTCCTCGACCGGGCGATCCAGATCCACGGCTCCCTCGGCATGACCGACGACACCCCGCTGGCAATCATGTGGCGCTTCTCGCGCATGCTGCGCCTTGCCGACGGCCCCGACGAGGTCCACAAGATGGTCCTCGCCCGCCGCGAGCTGAACCGCTGGGCGAAGCGCGCCGAGGCCGAAGCCGAAGGCAACCTCGAGCCCCGGCACGCGACGCGGATGGTCTGACCTCGGCAGCAACTAGGTTGCAGCGTCATGTATTGCCCTCATTGCGGCGCAGAGAACGAGTCGCACAATCGCTTCTGCGTCAACTGCGGATCGTCTCTGTCCCCTGGGGGTGACGGTTCACAGCCAGCAACTTTCAAGCAGCGAGTTCGGATGCTGATCGGCACCGATCGGCTCACCCAGATGGTCACGTTAGGAACGATTGCCGCGCTGGTGATTGCGGTAATTGCCTTTCTCTCCCTCAAGACCAACGAAGAGGGAGCCGACGAAAGCGCCTATCTTCAAGCTCTCGATCGCTCTTGCGTGGCTGAAAAGGAACGGGTGATCCGGCTGGAGGAAGAAACGCTGCGGCAGCAACCCCCAGACCTACAGGAATTTGCCTCCGTCCTCGTAACCATCGTGGCGGAATGGAGAGCCGACCTCGAGAGCCGACCGGCGCCGGCCGAATACGCGATCAAGGTCCAAACCCTGGAACGCAGCCTCTTGAGGATTCTGATCGAGGCAGGCGCCCTCGCTCGGCTTGCCCGTGAAGAAACTGCGGCAGCCAGGCTGGCCACCCAAGCCAAGGTTGTCGACGAAGCAACCGGAGAATCGAATGCCGCAATCGAAGGGCTTGGCCTCGAAACCTGTGCCGATCTCGCAGTCTCGCCTGGATCAGGCACTTAGCCCCACGTCCAGCTGCATCTTGCGTCTGTCCTCTTCCTGTGGTGGAATGCGGGCACCCGTAGTCGACGGGCGCCGCACGCTGGCGCCAGGAGGATCTATGAAACGCCGCTACACCGTCCTTTTCCTCAGCCTTGCTCTGGCGCTAGCGCTAGCGGTACCCGCGCTAGGTGGACCAACCAACCCGGTCGCCAGCATCTCGGCCAGCGTGAAAAAGATCGCCACGAAAGCCCTGAAAACGGCGAAGTCCGCTCAGAAAACCGCGAACATCGCCCTGAGCACCGCGAACTCGGCCCAGACCGCAGCAAAAACTGCTCAGTCAACTGCCGAAGGAGCAAAAAAAGCTGCCGGAGAAGCTCAGGCTACGGCTGATGGGGCGAAAAAAGCAGCTGAAGGAGCCCAGAGCACGGCCAACGAAAAACTCGGGGAAACCTTCACGGAATTCGGCGAATTCAGTGGTCCCAACACGACCAGCGGCAACGATCTGGTGATCTGCCCGAGCGGTAGCGAAGTGACGGGTGGTGGTTACAGCACCTCTGGTACCGGGGCCAATGAAGTCGTCCCGATTTACACGGCGTCCTACGGCGACGCCTGGTTTGCTGTCCTCGAACGGATTCCGGGCGGCGCCAATACCTGGAGCGTTGAGGCGATCGCCGTCTGCGCCAAATAAGACGCCACGCCATCCGAAGGCCTACTTGCATTGCGAGCAGCTTCCTTACTGCTCGCAATGCTGATGGCCTGCGGCGCCCTCATCGGGTGCGGCAGTTCGAGCAGCACGAATGAGACTGCCCCTTCAGAAAGCAAGCCCTCGCCTTCGGAACTCCGAAGTACGAAGGCTTTCATAGCCCGAGCAGAACCGATCTGCCAAAAGGCCGTAGTTGAAATCCGAAGCCTTGCCAAGAACCTCCCCGAAGCGATCCGAAAATCTGCTACTCCAGTCGATCCGATCGTAGGAGCCCTTGTGGATCCTGGATTGCAGATCCTTATAAGGGAGTCCGCTCAGCTTCGAGCCCTTCGCCCATCCCCCCAATCAGCAACCCTGGAAACTTACCTTGGGCTTTTCGATCCGATCATCGAGTTGTCCCGTCAGCGAGCGGAAATCGATGTCAGATCGAGTTCTAATCAAGTCCGCAGTCTTGAGCTGATGATCGCTGAACTCGGGCAGGAACAGACCAAGGCCGCTCGCCGGTTCGGCTTGCAGAAATGCGCCCTCAATTTCACTCAGGCACTTGGAGGGGCACAGTAACGGAGGTCGCGCGCCTGGAGGGCAGCCGCGAGGCTGTGCCCGATGTGGTGGCGCCGCCTCCGCACCATCCTCGGTTTCCGCTATCCGAGGGCATTCGTGGAATCGCCGCAATCGCTGTAGTGATCGTTCACAGCTGGATCTTCGCCGGCCGCTTCGGAGACGGCACCGGGCTGGCGAACAGGATGATCGTTCGCCTCGACTCGATGGTGGCGATCTTCTTCCTCCTCTCCGCCTTCCTTCTCTACCGGCCGATGATCGCCCATCGCGCCGGGGGGCCAGCGTCTCCCACCGTTGGTAGCTTTGCGCGCCGGCGGTTCCTCCGCATCTTTCCGGCGTATTGGGTGGCGCTCACGGTCCTTGCCATCTATCCCGGGGTCTCGGGAGTGTTCAGCAGCGAATGGTGGTCCTTCTACAGCCTCAGCGAGTACCTGCATCCCGTCACCTCGAGTTCGATCTGCCCAGGAGCTGGATACCGCTGCGGCTTGCTTCAGTCTTGGACGCTGACCGTAGAGATGACCTTTTACATCATGCTCCCAATCTTCGCGGCCTTGACGGCGATGATCGCGCGCAAGCTTTCTACGCGCTCGTGGATGCGCTCTGAGCTGATCTTGATCGCAGCCTTCGGCATCCTCTCACTCACGCTCGACCTGCTCCCGTTCGGCCTGCGGGAGGAGTCGTGGTTCACCTACACGTTCGCCGCGCACTTCGACTGGCTCGGCCTCGGCCTAGCGCTGGCAGTCCTCTCGGCTGTCTACGGCCGACGCGAAGAGAGCCTGCCGCGGCCCCTCCGTCTGCTTGCCGAAAACCCGGGTGCCTGCTGGGCAGGTGCCGTCGGCTGTTACTTCATCACGGTCTTCTCCTTCCAACCCGTCCCCTTTACGGTGGCTCAGTTCACCGACGCCGAATTCTTCGGAATCCATCTCCTCCAGTGCGGCATCGCCTTCCTTGTCGTCTTCCCGGTCTTCTTCGGCAATCCGAACCGAGGCCTGCCTAGAAAGATCCTTGCCACCCGCTGGCTCGTGTGGCTGGGACTGATCTCCTACGGCTTCTACCTTTGGCAGGTGACGATCGGGATCGAACTAGGCTTCGGGAATGCCCAGGGCTCGTACCTGCCGGTGCTGATCGGTACCGTGCTTCTCACCCTGCCGCTCGCCACCGCTAGTTACTACCTCATTGAGAGGCCGTTGATGCGCTGGAAGTACAAACCGCTTGGAAAGTCCCGATGAAGCGCCGGCTCTTTTTCAGCTGGGGGCTGGTCTTGCTCCTGAACCTCGTCGCCATCTTCTTCTGGGGCTGCGGCGGAAGCGGAAGGAGCACGACAACCTCATTGCCTGCAAATCACCTCACCACGACCGATGAATCCACGGGGAAACCCGAACCTGAAGTGGCTAAAACCAATGTCAGAGGCGCCCCTGCCTATCGAAGTGGGCGGCATTCCGACTCTCTGGCCTCGAAGCAGCCTTCGCCCAAACATCGCTTAGACCACGGCAGTCAACACCGTCCGCTTGCGAGAGCTGCCGGCTGCCCTCCCGCCCTAACCGCGCAGCAGTGCCATGAACTAGCCATGATGGCTCACCGCGAGGCTCCTGCTTCCTCGAAGGGTTCCTCGCCCCGCTGCCCGCAAGGCGTTGGTCGCGCTACATGTGAAGCCGCTCTACACGAAGGCCAAGAACAAACTGGGGCCGGAGATCAGACTTCCGAATCCGGCCTTCGATGCCCAAGAGCGCTTTCGCATGCTCAATGCAGGGAACTCGAAGAAGAGGCGGCAGCGAGCCACGGCCGAGCTCAGGGCAAGGGCTGAATCGGCGCCAGTGGAGGCGGGGTTTTGAAGGATTCTTCGCCGGGTGCGTAGTTCGGTGACGCAATCGCCGTCGCAAAGGCTGCTCTGGAGGCTTCCGTGGACTCGATGGGCCACTTCCACCGTTCGGGATTTTCTTTATCCGGCTGGATATTCCAGTTGAACCAGACCAAGGCCTTGATCTTGGCGAATTCGACTGGAATTTCTTTGCTCAAGGCATGGGTGATCCATTCCGACTTGTTGCCGCCGTCCTCGGTTGAGGCCGTCTCCCCGATCATGATCGGCTTTAAGGGAGCAAGTTCCAGAACTTCGTTATAGGTCTGTTTGAAGACCTGGGAGAAGGTCCAGCCTTCTGGGTTCAGTTTCTGGTAACCATGGTTGTAGCCGTCGATGCAGGTCCAGTCAACATATGCGGAACCCGGCCAAAGTTGCGACAACGACGTGCTTCCTTCATAGGAAGCGTTAGGACACCAAACCCAGGTGATGTTCGAAGCTTTCTCTTCTTCCGCAATCAGATGCAGCTCTTTCCAGGCTTCGACGAAGACTTTAGGGTTGGCGGCTACTTGTTTGGTCCAAGCAAGGTTTTCGTTTGCTTTCAGGTTCATCTCCCAGTCGAAGCGAAAGAAGAAGGGCTTTTCGTATTCCCTCACGTCTTGAGCCCATTCTCTGAAGGCTTCCACCTCAGTACCTTTTCCAGAGGCAAGAGCTTCCAGCGACGTGTCCCAGCTGCCCATCGACATCATCGGAAGAGCTTCGCCTTCATAGGACTTGTTCAACGGGGTGGGGCTGAATTTCTGTTCCCACGGTGGCGGCTGACCAAAATGAACGATTGACACCTTCTTGCCCGCATGAGCCTGAAACGTGCTCCAAGTCTGCGAGTCCCAAGGCGCATCTCCCCAAGTTGGTGAGTACACTTCACCGTCCATTCGAGCACCCCAGTAGAGCCGGCTCTTGTCTACGGTCACTTTGAGTTCCGACGTACTTAAACGACCGACCTGATCTTTGACCTTTACTTTGACGGTGTGTTGCCCGTTTGAGTATCCGCTAACGTCGAAGGTCCAGTCGCGGGTCCCAGGACAACTTCCGGCTGGACAGGACTGTTCGACGGTACCTGGAACGGTCGTTCCATCGACTTCGATGGAGATCGATTTCACGCCGGAGCGTGGGCTGCTTTCACTTCCGTCCGTTGCTTCGATGTGAAGCCCGTATTTGCCCGGATCGAGACGCTTTGGACCCGGTTCAGCCAGGGTCCCGCTTAGCTTCACGGCCGGTGGGCTGTGGTCGACCTTAACTTCGACGTATTTAGTTTCTGAGACGTTGCCAACTGAATCAGACCCCGTAACCGCAATATTGTCAATCCCTTCGGCGAGCACGCTCGGCCAGCCGTTGAGGCCCGGGCTCCCTTCGTACGAGTGCCACAGGCGGGGGCATGGACTCGAAACAGTTCCAGTGCAGCCAAGCGAGTATTCCCAAGCATTAGCCGGGTTGCTCACTTCTTTGCTCTTGAATGAGAACACACCCAAACCCGTGTCTTCGGCGGTCAAGGGGATCGGGGAGGCCGACCCGTCTACCCATTCAGATGGCGCCACGATTCCACTCAGAACTGGTGCGGCAGTATCGGACAGCCCGATTTTGGCTCCGCCGAAGTAGGCGTCGCGATACGAGGCCAAGGTGCGACTTTCGACCGCCCCAAGGCCTGCAATCACCCACTTTGCGTTCTGGTTGTTCGTGCTGTTCGAGAGGTTGATCGTTTCGTTCGTCCAATCCCCCTGGTTTCCATAATGCGTCACCTGGCTGACCCAGTTGTTTGGGCCGCCCCAAACGGGGGCTGCGGTGCCAGCCCAAATACCCGCTACTAGTACCGGGCTCATGGCTGAATCGAGCCGGCGGAAGAACTTGACGTTGTTGAGTTCCACGCTCGAGACGAAGCTCGTGGGCAGGGAGCCGTAGGTGGTTTTGTCGCTCTGATACCTCGGCACGAAGTAGCTCCAATAGCCGGATGCCCCTGCGGACACGGATCCGGTGGCAGCCCCTACGTAGAGACCCGGAGTGCCAAGGGTCTCACCGGTCACGCAGTTGGTCCCGCAGGCAATCTGTTGAGTCGGCGTGTAGAGACTGGTGGTGGTCGTGCTGCTCCAGTTCGACAGCCCCGTCGTCGACCCACCCGACCAGGTATAGGTCTGGTAGATCGGGTCGACGAGGATCGGGAACCTCGAACCTCCTCCGATTTCGACCGTGATGATCAACTTGTCGCCTTTCACATCCATGTGGGCGGGAACTTGTTTTCCGGTCGCGTCGATAGCGCTCGGTGGCTGGACGGAGAGAATGGTTTCGCCTTCAAGGAGAACCTCAGCGCCACCGTCTTGAGTCCCTTGCAAAGCTGCTCCCCCGGGCAGGTTCAGGGCATAAGTCTGGGTAGCAGAGGCCGCAGCGGATTCCAGTAGGGCCATCGTCTCCAAGCCAGTTGCCATAGGAACGGCGACGAGACTCGAGTCGCGTCCAATGCCCGGATAGACGACCGAGCTTTCACTGAGCTGAACGGGGCCTCGTCCCGCGACGGCATTTGGGAGTTCGATGACGACGTGCTGTTCGGGCAGGGCGATTCCGTCACCGAGGCGGCTAGGTAATTCCACAGCCACGAGCGGATTGCTCGGTTCAAAGCCATCGTTCTGGCCTTTGAGTGAGAGATCAACCGGCTCAAGCGCCCCAGTGTCGTTCCTGATGCGGAGCGGAAGGGTCGATTCCACCAGCGTAGGTGGACCCTGCTCCAACGGCGATCCTTCCCGCGAAGGATCTATCAGCGCCGCGTTGTCGCCGAGGAACTTCTGGAACTCCGAGGGGTCCAAGACCGTTTCTTCGGCAGCCTTGATGACGCCTCCGAAGTACTGATTTAAGGCCTCGACCGCATCGTCTCGATGAGACGGCGAACTCTCAGCCCCTGCCTTCGTCGCGCTCGCGAAGAATGCCGTGACGATAAGTAGCAGTGCTGCCGATTGCTTCCAGCTAGGGCCGATTTGCGCAATCTAAATGCGCACAATGGCTTGCACCATCGTCACAAATGAGTAGCTAGTGCTCGGCCTCGACCCGCTCGGCCTCCTCCGCGAGGCGCTCGACGAGGCGGGCGAAGGCGTGGACGCCGTCGTCGACCTTGCCGTAGCCGCCGGCTACGTAGCGGGCGTAGACGCCCTCGAGGATGATCGCCAGCTTCCAGTAGCCGAGGGCGACGTAGAAGTTGAGGTCGGAGAGGTCGCGGCCGGAGCGCTCGGCGTAGCGGGCGGCGAGCTCGGCCTGGGTGGGGAAGCCGGGCGCCAGGTTGGCCGGCATGCCGAGGGCGACGACGTCCTCGCCCTGGCCGCGCTCGGGCCAGTAGGCCATCAGCAGGCCGACGTCGGCGAGCGGGTCGCCGAGGGTGCAGAGCTCCCAGTCGACCACCGCGGCGACCTCGCCGGAGTCGCTGAGGATCATGTTGTCGAGCCGGTAGTCACCGTGGACGATCGTCGCCGGGCCCTGCTCGGGGATCCGCGCCGAAAGCGCCTCGTGGACGCGGTCGATCGGCTCCAGCTCCCGCGTCTTCGACTTCTCCCACTGCCCCTGCCAGCGGTGCAGCTGGCGGGCGACGTAGTCCTCCTTGCGGCCGAGGTCGCCGAGCCCAACCGCGTCGGGATCGACGGCGTGGATCTGGACCAGGGTGTCGGCGACGCGCTCGCCGATCGCCCGACGGTCCCCTTCGTCGGGGAAGATCTCCGCCTCGGCGAGGCCGCGCAGGATCGGGCCCTCGACGAACTCCATCACGTAGAAGGGAGCCCCGTTGACGCTCTCGTCCTCGCAGAGCCCGAGCGCCGGGGCGACCGGCACCTCGGTCCCGCCGAGAGCGGAGACGACCTTGAACTCGCGTCCCATGTCGTGCGCCGAGCCGAGCCGCTTGCCCAGCGGCGGCCGCCGCAGCGCCCACTTCTGACCGGCGGCGTCGATGACCCGGTAGGTGAGGTTCGAGTGACCACCGGCGATCCGCTCGAAGCGCAGCGGGAAGTCGACCCCGGCGACGTTCTCGCCGAACCAGGCTTCGACCGGCTTCGGGTCGATCCCGTCCGGCGCCGCGACGGTTCCGTCCTGCTCGGTAGCCTCGTCAGCCATAGGGGCGCAAGCATATTCACGATCCAATCGACGGCTGAGCCCGTCGCTCGCCAACCGGCTGCGGATCGGGTTCGCGATCGGCTTCGCCGTGCTGACGGCAATGGCGGTGATCGGCGTCGGCCGCTTCATCCAGCAGCGCCAGGACTTCGAGGACTCGATCGCCCGCTCCTACCAGGTGGAGATGGTGGCGCGGGAACGGATCGCCCGCGGCACCGGCGGCGCCGCGGCCCGCAGCGTCGTCGCCCAGCAGGCCCAGCACCGCGAGGAACTGCGCGACGAGATCTCCGGCGACACCCGCGACACCGCCCTGCTCGTCGCCGCCGGGCTGCTGGCTGGCCTGACCGGGGCGCTGCTCCTCTTCAGCGGCCTGATCTCCTCGATGCGGCGCCCGCTCGAGGAGTTGGTCGACGCCGCTGGCCGGCTGGCGAGCGGCGACCGCACCGCCCGGGTCGAGGTCGGCGGACTCTCGGAGACCGCGACGCTGGGCACCGCCTTCAACGAGATGGCCGAGGAGCTGGAGCTGGAGGAGAGCCGGCGCGAACAGCTCGACCGGCTCAAAGACGAGTTCGTCCTCACCGCCTCGCACGAGCTGCGCAGTCCGCTGACCTCGGTCCAGGGCTTCGCCGAGCTGCTGATGCTGGAACGCGACTCGCTGACGCCGCGGCAGGCGGAGACCGTCGAGGTGATCCTCGACAACTGCCGCCATCTGGTGCGGCTGCTCAACGACCTGCTCGACCTCGCCCGCTCCGACGCCGGCCGGCTCTCGATCCAGCCGCGTCCGACCGAGGTCGCGCCGCTCGTCGAGGACGTCGTGCGTACGATGCGCGCGCAGACCGAGGCGGGGAACCAGCACCTGCGAGAGAACCTGCCCCCCGGACTGCCCCAGGTCAACGTCGAGCCCGACCGGATCAGGCAAATACTGGTGAACCTGCTTACCAACGCCCATGAGTACTCGCCCGAAGGTGCCTCCATCGAGGTCACGGCGGCGGTCGTCGGCGCCGAGGTGGAGATCGGCGTGAGCGACAACGGCCCCGGCATCCCAGAGGAACAGCTGCAGCGGATCTTCGACCGCTTCACCCGGGGCGACGCCGGCCTGACCCAGCGGGTCGGCGGCACCGGGCTCGGCCTGGCGATCTCGAAATCCTTGGCCGAGGCGCACGGCGGCAGCATCAGCGCCGAGTCCGTCGTCGGTCAGGGATCGACCTTCCGGCTGCGGCTGCCGATCGCGACCGGCCCGGTGCCGGCGGATGGCGCCGCCAGCGGCCAGGCGACGGCGGAGGCCGGCTGATGGCGACGATCCTGGTCGCCGACGACTCGGAGACGATCCTGCTGCTGATGCGGACGCGGCTGGAGATGGCCGGCCACGCGGTCGCCACCGCCGCCGACGGCCAGGAGGTCCTCGACCACCTCGCCGACGGCGTCGAGCCCGACCTGCTCCTGCTCGACGCGATGATGCCGCGCAAGTCAGGAATCGACGCCCTGCGCGAGATCCGCGGTGGCGGCAGCGAGGTCCCGGCCCTGATCGTCAGCGCCCACCAGAACCCCGGCGACGCCGACGCCCCAACCGACCTCGCGATCGACGGCTACATCACCAAGCCGATCGACTTCGACCGCCTGCTGGAGACGATCACCGCGCTGACTAGGGGCTGAGGGCGACGACGCCCCTGTCGTCCGAAGGGGACCTTAGGGTCACATCAGCTAGATGAGTGCACTGTTGCTGACCATGGAGATAGTCGTGATAAGCGCTCTGACGTCCGTCTCTCTAGCAGCTTCCGAGCCAGACCATTCCTTTTTGGCGGTGGGTCCAGCGATGATTGCGGCCGTCGGGACGGTGGCAGCTTTCCTCGTTACCTTCGCCCTGTTCTGGAGAGGTTCTAGAGACAGGCTCCGGGAGCAGGCTTCCTCGGTGTACGCCACGGTGGCTCGGAACGGCGACACCGTGACGGCGACGGTCCACAATGCGAGCAACCTGCCCATCTGGCGAGTAGAGGCTCGGCCGCTCGTCGCAGGTCACCTATTTGCGGACCAAATCCCCCAGAACCAACCCGATCTGGCCCCCGGAGAAAGCGAGCAGTTCACCTGGACTGGACCGACTCAGATCGACCGACACTGGCGAATCAGATTTATCGACGCCGCCGACAGGGGCTGGGTACGGAGCGGGAACGAGCTCACCAGGGACGACACGCGGTGGGCGAAGCTCAAGAACCGTTAGGGGCCTATGGCCCCTCTGCAGCAAGCCCAACGCTGATCGCGTAGGAGTAATGGAAGTAACCGCGGTGTTTGCCGTTGGCGATAATCGAGCCAACGAAGAGCAGATCTTTCGTCGCCTTGCTCCGTGCCTCTGACTTTTGCATGTTCCGCAGGCGGCGGGGCACCTTCTGGGTGTTCTTCTGACCGCTCCCGATCTTTCTGCTGCCTTCCAGCCAATCGTTCGAGAGCTGGTTCAGTCGCTCGAGCGCTTTGACAAGCGCATCCATCGCGTCCGGCGTCGCCGGGTTATCCCCCCGACTGAAGGCGCGCCTGAGGTTGTTCCTCGCCTCTTTGATGAGCCGCTTCATCTTCGGACGCCTGTAGCCAAGCCGTTCTCCGATCGCGAGCTCGAACTCGAGCACGCCCTGATCAGGGTGCTCCAGGTTCTGCAGCGCCATATCGACGGTGTCGTGGTAATTGTCGCGAGCCCACTCGATCCGCTCGTCGATACATGCCGCAACAGCTTTGTCCTTAAGCAGGCCTATCGCTCTCGCATGGCACTGATTGCAAGTGGCCAGCTTCTCCACGCTTGGGTGCTTGAAGAGGCGATCATATGCAGCATGGACCTCGCGCAGGCAATCGACTGCTTCGTCAAACGTGACTTCTTCCTCGGGAGAGCCCGACATAGCGGCCCGAGATAGTACCGATTACTCATCCCAAAGTGCGCCAATGCCCAAGGCGGACAGCTAATCGCGCCGCAGCCGGAACTCGAACACGACCGGGGAGAGGTCGCGGTTGCCGGCGGCGTCGATCGCGAAGACGCGGAAGGCGTGGCGGCCGGCCTTGATCCGGTAGGCGCGGGGTGAGGTGCATCCGCGGTACGGCTTGGCGTCGAGCTTGCAGCGGAAGCGGGAGCCCGGCTCGTCGGAGGCGAAGCGGAAGGCGATCCGGCGCCACATGTGGTGGGTGAAGACGAGGGAGCGGGGATGGAAGCCCAGCCTGGTCCGCGGCGCCTGCCGGTCGGGTGGCGGAGGAGGCGGCGGAGCCAGTTCTTCCGGTTCCGGAGGCAGCGGCGGGGGCGGCAGCTGGGTCACCGTGCGAAAGTTGTTCGGGTCGGCTTCGGTCACCGACTCGCAGTTGACCGGAACCGGGTCTCCGCCGAACTGAGGCCGGTCGATCAGCGCCGAGTCCGTGTCAGGGCCGCAGTCAATTACGACGTCGAAGTCGCCGAGTTCGGTGTCACCGGAGTTGGCCAGGATCGAGTCCGAGCCGGCGCCGGCGAAGTAGGCGTCTGGTTTTTTGTGGCCCAGCAGCTGGTTAGGCCCCCCGTCGCCATATAGGACGTCTTCGCCGTTGGACCCCTCGAGGTCCTCGATTTCCTGCAGCGAATCGAGGGTTCCGCCCGCACAGCCGGGCGCCGGGCCGCTCGCCGGCATCCCCGCCTGCCCCAGTTCGAGATTGGCCTGGACGCCGCCGCCGGTGAACCTGGCCCAGGAGGAGTTGTCGCGGCCGGCGCCGCCCACGACCGCCTCGCCGTCGCAGATCGAGACCGAGAGGAAGAGGTCGTTGCCGTCGCCGCCGAGCAGTTCGTCGCCGCCGCCGTTGTGGGTGAGCGCGTCGTCGCCACCGAGGGCGCTGAGGGTATCGCTGCCGCTGCCGGGGCCGTCGACGAGGATGTCTTCGCTTTCGCCCCCGCCGACCAGCGTGTCATTGCCTTCGCCGCCGATCGCGACCACCGCCACGGTGTCGGGGAAGTTGGAGGCTTCGATCGCATCGTTGCCGCCCATGCCCGCCAGCAACAGCGAGTCGAGCGGCACCGCCAGCGGGCAGACGGCTTCGGTTGCCGATTCGAAGCTGCAGCCGCCGGCGTCGCTCGTGCTCTGGTCGAAGGTCCCCGCTGCCAGGGTGAAGATGACTTCCGTGGGCGAGTAGGTGGCGGTGACGTCGTCGCTGCCGCTGCTGCCGACCAGGTACAGCTGGGCGTATGGCGTCGCCCCCGGCGGGGTCATGAAGCCGACGCTGACTTTGTTCGTTTCCCTCAGGGCTACCCCGGCCTCGCATTCGGAGGCCGTCCCTTCCTGGCAGAGATCGCCATCGGCACCGCCGACGAGGGTGTCGCTGCCGCCGCCCCCGACCAGGGCATCGGCGCCACCGCCGCCGTAGATCGTCTCGTCGCGACTCGACCCCACTATGTAGTCGGAGAAGGGCGTGCCGACGATCGTCTCGAAGGCGCTGAGTTCGACTTCGTCGACGCCGCCGCCGTTAGGCGCCACGCCGTTCTCGGCATTTTCCCCGCCGACCGCGAGTTCCAGCCGCAGCCCGCGCTCGCCGCTCGCCGGCGGAAAGCCGGTGACGGAGACGGTACCGCCAAAGCCGGGGGTGACCCCGGTCGAGTAGCTGAGGATGTCGCCCGCGTCTCCACCGGTGTCGTAGATGCGGTCGATCGTCGAGTCGCCGCGGACGTAGTCGTTCCCGCCCTCGCCGTCGATCGAGTCGGCGCCGAACCCGCCCGCGAGCCGGTCGTCCCCCGGTCCGCCCCGCAGGAGATCGTCGCCGATCCCGCCGAAGAGCTGGTCTTCTCCCGGGCCGCCGAGAAGCGTGTCGTTGCCGCGCTCGCCGAAGACGATGTCGTTGCCCTCACCCCCTTCGAAGGTCTGGCTGCCGACCCCGAGATGGCAGCCGTCCGGGCAGCCGGCCACGGTGGCAATGATCGTGTCGTTCCCGGCGCCGCCATCGACGGCGCTCACCTGCGGCGAGGCGACGATGGTGTCCGCGCAGGGCGTGCCGTACGTGGTCCCCGCGACCGTCGTCGGCCCTTCAGCGCAGGTCGGGGTCGTGTCAGCTGTCGCCGCGGCCGGCAACGCAAGCACGCAAGCGAGGAGAAGGAACAGGAAAAGCCGCACTCTCCCCAGATACCCGCAGCGGGATCAGTGATTCGGTCACAGCTCCGATATTCGCCTCGCTATAGCGAGGTCAACCTCGGAGGCGCTCAGCTCTTGGCGATCTCGAGCCGGATCTCTTTGCCCTCGAGCTTGGTCCCGTCGAGGTACTCGACGGTGCGCTCGGCGAGCTCGGGATCGACCTCGACGAAGGAGAAGCGGTGGAGGACGCGGACGTCATGGATCGCCTCCTCGGGCAGGACGGCGCCCTCGCGCAGGGCCCAGCGCAGCGCCTCCTCGTCGATGCCGCTGCGCTC
>CAMLHB010000024.1 GCA_946479725.1 uncultured Actinomycetes bacterium
GGCGAAGGCGTCGAGGATCTCGGAGGTGCCGACCGCCACCCCCTCGCCGCGCAGCTCCTCGCAGAAGCCGAGCAGCTTCGCCGCCATCCCCGGCGGCCCGGTCTCAGCTCTCGGCCCGTAGGGGGTCGGCAAGTTTGACCCCGACGCGCTCGGCAACCAGGTCGATGTCGGTGCGGTGCTTGACGATGATCGACATCGATTGGGTGAAGGTCTCGCGGTCGATGTCCTCGGCGCCCAGCAGCAGCAGCGTCCGCGCCCAGTCGATCGACTCGGCGATCGAGGGCGGCTTCTTCAGGTCGAGGTCGCGGACCATGCGGATCACCTCGACCAGCTTGCGCGCCAGCGTCTCGGAGATCTCCGGCGCGTGGAGGCGGACGATTTCCATCTCGCGCTCGAGCTCGGGGTAGTCGAGCCAGAGGTAGAGGCAGCGGCGCTTCAGCGCCTCGGTCAGCTCGCGCGAGTCGTTCGAGGTGAGGACGACGATCGGCATCGTCTTCGCCTCGATCCGCCCCAGCTCGGGGATCGTGATCTGGAAGTCGGAAAGGAGCTCCAGCAGCATCGCCTCGAACTCCTGGTCGGTCTTGTCGATCTCGTCGATCAGCAGGACGACCGGCTCGGGGCTGGCGATCGCCTGCATCAACGGCCGCTCGAGCAGGAAGTCGGTGCTGAAGATGTCGTCCTGAACGTCTTCCCAGCCGGCCTCGCCGCCGGCCTGGATCCGTAGCAGCTGCTTGCGGTAGTTCCACTCGTACATCGCCTTCGCCTCGTCGAGGCCCTCGTAGCACTGCAGGCGCACCAGCTCGCGGCCGCTGGCGCGGGAGAGCGCCTTCGCCAGCTCGGTCTTGCCGACCCCGGCCGGGCCCTCGACGAGGACCGGCTTGCCGAGCTTCTGGGCGAGGAAGGAGACGAGCGCGGCGGGCTCGTCGGCGAGGTAGCCGACCTCGGCCAGGGACTGCTTCACCTCTGCGACGGAGCCTTCGGCCATGCCGGCGATGATAATCACGGCCCGTGCCGGTCTCCGTGTTCGCCCTCACGCAGGCGCCACTGGCGCTGCTTCCGCACAGCCCGACGCCCTACATCGCCCTGATGCTGGCGGGCTTCGCGATCGGCATCCTCGGCCACCTCACCCGTGCCCGCTGGCTCGTCGCCGCCGGGGTGATCCTGATCTTCCTCGGGGCGCTGCTCTTCCCGCTCCTCGCCAACGTCACCACCACCGACCGCCCGCCGCCGATCGAGGAATCCCGCGGCGATAGCGGGGAATGAGCTGCGGGTAGGGTCGGAGCATGGGTCGCCTCGACGAAGTCGATCTGACGCTCAGCCTCGACAGGCAGGAGGAAGAAGAGGGACTGAAGCGGGAGGGGGAGCGGCTGGCGCAGCTGCGGCTGACGCTCGGCGGGCTGATCGGCGAGTGTCGGGTCGGGCCGCCCCTGATCGTCGTCTTCGCGGGCTGGGACGCCTCCGGCAAGGGCGGCGCGATCAAGCGCCTCGTCGCCCCGCTCGACCCCCGCCACGTCCGGGTCGCCCAGTTCGCCGCCCCGACCGCTGACGAGAAGCGGCACCACTTCCTCGGCCGCTTCTGGCCGGCGCTGCCGGGCTGGGGCGGGATGACCGTCTTCGACCGCTCCTGGTACGGCCGGGTGCTGGTCGAGCGGGTCGAGGGCTTCGCCTCCGAGGAGCAGTGGGGTCGCGCCTACGGTGAGATCTGCGACTTCGAGCGCACCCTCGCCGACGAGGGCTCGATCATCGTCAAGCTCTGGATGCACGTTTCGCCAGAAGAGCAGCTGAAGCGCTTCGAAGCGCGGCAGCAGGACCCGCTGAAGTCGTGGAAGCTGACCGACGAGGACTGGCGCAACCGCGAGAAGAGGCCGCAGTACGAGGCGGCGGTGGAAGAGATGCTGGAGCGCACCGATCGCGACGACGCGCCCTGGCGGGTCGTCTCGGCGGAGTCGAAGCGGTTCGCCCGGGTGGAGACGATCCGCGTCGTCAACGAGGAAATTGAGCGGGGGATGCGGCGCGCGGGACAGGATCCGCCGCCGCCGCCGTAAACTCCGCCCCGGTCCTGTTCTCGAGCACTAGGAGCCCCATCCCTTGACCCGTTTCCGATTTCTTGCGCTGTTGGCTGTTCTGACCGCAACCGCGGCCGTTTTCGCGGCCTGCGGAAGCAGCAACGGCGGCAGCAGCGGCAGCAGTGGCGAAGATCCGCAGAAGGTCCTCGAAAATGCCAGCCTCGAAGGCGTCGAAAGCGGCGAACTCGACATGGCGCTGAACGTTACCGCCGAAGGCGACGAAGGCGGCGACGTCGAAGTCAACCTCTCGGGACCCTTCGAAATGGGCGCCAAAGGCGAACTTCCCCAGGTCGCGTTGAGCGCCGAAGCGAGCGGCTCCGCCGCCGGCGAAAACATCGATTTCGAAGGCGGCCTGACGCTGCTCAAGGACCACGGCTTCATCGAATACGAAGGCGACGCCTACGAAGTCGACCCGACCACCTTCGGCTTCCTCAAGTCGGCGGTCGAACAGGCGCAGCAGAAGGAAGGCGAAAGCGGCGACATCACCGCCTGCCAGAAGGCCGCGGAAGGGATCAAGTTCAGCCAGTTCGCCGACGAACTTGTCAACGAAGGCGAAGTCGACGTCGAGGGCACCTCGACGACCAAGGTCAGCGGCGACCTCAACCCGGGCGGCGCCGTCGACGCGCTGATCCAGCTGACCGAAGACCCGGCCTGCAGCTCCCAGCTCGAAGCCGCCGGACCGCTGCCGATCGGCGAACTCGAAGAAGCAAAGGGCGAACTGTCCAAGGCGATCAAGACGGCGCACGTCGACCTCTACGTCGGCGAAGACCACATCGTCCGCAGGATCGCGGCGGAACTGACGATCCAGCCGCCGGAAGCGAGCGGCGAAAAGGTCGAGCTGGAAATCGAACTGACCCTCTCCGGCGTCAACGAAGAGCAGAGCTTCCCCGAACCGGACAACGCGAAGCCGCTGGAAGCGCTGTTCAAGCAGCTCGGCGTCAACCCGGTCGAACTGCTGGAAGGCAGCGAACAAGGCCTCGGCGGCCTGCTCGAAGGCTTGATGGGAGGCACGGGCGGCTCGAGCTCTGGCAACAAGTACGCGGAATGCCTGCAGGAAGCCCGGACCCCGGCCGATCTGCAGAAGTGCGCCAGTCTGAAATAGCCCTCACGCCGCAGCATCGTGGGTGAGGGGGGGCCACGCCTGGACGCGTCCTTTTTCAGGGCGCCGCAGGGCTGGCCCTACCTGCTCACGCCGCTGATCCCGGTCGCCGTCGTCCTCGACCTCCTGGGGGCGCCGGCGACCGTCGTCTTTGCCGCCTCCGCGCTCGGGATCGTCCCCACCGCGGCGCTGATGGGCCGCGCCACCGAGGAGCTGGCGGCGCGGTCGGGCCCCGGGATCGGTGGCCTCCTCAACGTCACCTTCGGCAACGCGCCGGAGCTGATCATCGCTCTCTTCGCCCTCGGCAAAGGGCTGCAGGAGGTGGTCAAGGCCTCGATCGTCGGCTCGATCCTCGGCAACATGCTGCTGGTCCTCGGCGCGGCCATGCTGGCGGGTGGGATCGGGCGCGAAAAACAGCGGTTCAGCCGCACCAGCGCCAGCATCCAGACGACGATGCTGATGCTGGCCGGGGCGGCGCTGATCATGCCGGCGATCTTCGAGCTGGTCGAGGGCAAGGGCCTGCCGCAGCCGGGGGCGGAGTCGATCCACTACGGCGGCACCGTCGAGCAGCTCTCGCTGGCGGTCGCGATCGTCCTCATCGTCACCTACGTGATCGGCCTCTTCTTCTCGCTGAAGACCCACCGCGACCTCTTCAACCCCGAGTACGAGGAGGAAGACACCTGGGGCTGGTCGACCCGCACCTCGGTGATCGTGCTGGCGATCGCCGGCATCCTCGTCGGGGTGATGTCGGAGGTCCTGGTCGGCTCGATCACCGGGGCCTCGGAATCGGTCGGCCTCTCGGAGTTCTTCATCGGGGTGATCGTCGTCGCGATCGTCGGCAACGCCGCCGAGCACTGGGTCGCGGTCCTGGTGGCGATGAAAGACAAGATGGACCTCGCGGTCAACATCGCCGTCGGCTCGAGCGCCCAGGTCGCCCTCTTCGTCGCCCCGGTGCTGGTGATCGCCTCCCTGTTCATCGGCCCCTATCCGCTGGCGCTGGTCTTCAACGGCTTCGAGCTGGGGGCGATCCTGCTGGCGATCCTGGTCGGCAACCACGTCACCAGCGATGGCGAGTCGACCTGGTTCGAGGGCGTGCAGCTCCTGGCGGTCTACTTCGTCTTCGCCTTGGCTTTCTATTTCGCCTGAGCGGCCTGAGTAGGCTCCGTCGATGGAAGTCCTGCTGCTGCTCTTCAGCTTCGCGATCGTCCTCACCGGGGCGCTGATCTTCACCAACGCGGTCGAGTGGATCGGGCACCGGCTCGAGGTCGGGGTGGGGGCCGTGGGCAGCATCCTCGCCGCGGTCGGGACGGCGATGCCGGAGACGCTGATCGCGATCGTCGCCCTGGTCGACGTCAGCGAAGGCTCCGAAGACGTCGCCGTCGGCGCGATCGTCGGCGCCCCCTTTCTCCTCGCCACGCTGGCGATGGGCCTGGTCGGGCTCTTCGCCTACCTTTACCGGGACAAACGCGACCAGGGTGTGCAGCTGAACGTCCACCGGCCGACGCTGGAGCGCGACCTCCTCTTCTTCCTCTCCCTTTTTACGCTTGCCGGGCTGCTCGCCTGGGGCCCACCGGCGGCGGTGCGGATCCCGGTCGGCATCGCCTTCCTCCTCGCCTACGTCTTCTACATCCGCCTCACTCTCAAGGGGGGAGGCGAGGTGCAGAGCGAAGAGTCGCTCAACCCGCTGATCTTCGAGCGTCGCGCCGGCAAGCGCGAAGACCCCTCGCTGCTGCTCTGCGTGCTCCAGCTCCTGGTCGGGCTGGGGGCGATGGTCGGCGGCGCCCACCTCTTCGTCGAGGAGCTTCTCCACATCGCCGAGAGCATCGGCGCCGAGCCGCTGGTCCTGGCGCTGATCCTGGCGCCGCTGGCGACCGAGCTGCCGGAGAAGGTGAACAGCTTCTTCTGGGTGCGCGAAGGCAAGGACGCCCTCGCGCTCGGCAACATCACCGGGGCGATGGTCTTCCAGTCGATGATCCCGGTCGGGATCGGCCTGATCTTCACCAGCTGGGACCTCAGCTGGACCGCAATCCTCTCGATCGGCCTCGGTCTCGCCGGCGGCCTGCTCGCCTACGAGAGCCTGCATCTCGCCCGCCGCTTCAAACTGCCGGCCGTGATCGGCTGGTTCGCGCTCTACAGCGCCTTCCTGGTCGCGGTCCTGCTCAGCGCCTAGGCGGCGAGCTCGGCGAGCGCCTTGAGCACGAGGTCGTCGTGCTTTCTCGGCTGAACTTTCGGGAAGACGCGGGCGATCTTGCCCTTCGGTTCGATGATGAACGTGGCGCGGGCGACGCCCATGTACTTGCGCCCGTACATCGACTTCTCGACCCAGGTGCCGTACTTCTCGGCGACGGCGTGGTCGCTGTCGGCGAGCAGGGTGAAGTCGAGGTCGTACTTACCGGCGAACTTGTCGACGTCCTTGACCTCGTCGGGCGAGATCCCGATCACCCGGGCGCCCGCGGCGGCATAGTCCGCCTTTCGGTCGCGGACCCCGCAGGCCTGCGTGGTGCACCCGGAGGTGTTGGCCTTCGGGTAGAAGTAGAGGACGACGGTCTGCCCCTTCAGGTCGGAGAGCTTCACCTTCTCGCCGTTCTGGTCGGGCAGCGTGAAGCTCGGCGCCTTGTCCCCCTCGGCGAGCACCTACTCCTCCTCGGGATCGGGGTCCGGTTCGGGCCGTTCCTCTACTTCTTCGAGGTCGTCGTCGCTCTCTTCGAGCGCGTCGGCGCCGAGCGTGCCGCCCTGGCTGCGCGTCTCGAATGCCTCGAGGGCGCGGTCGCGGCCCTCCTCGTCGACGGGGACGTCGTCGGAGACCCGCACCCACTCGGCGCCTTCGGCGCCCTCGAGGTCGTCGAAGACCTCCTGGTCGACGGAGGCCGAATCGTCCACGACCACCACGACCTCGGTCTGCGGGTTGAAGTAGGTGCCCGGCTGGTTGAGCATCTCCTCGACCTCGTAGACGTTCTCCTGCGGCCCGACCATCAACTCGATCCTATGAGATCGGCTAGCTGCCGTACGGTCTCGGCCTCGACGTCGAGCGGCTCCAGTCCTTCGCGCAGCCGCCGGTCGTTGCGGGCGACGACGAGCTGGCGCACCTCGGCCCGCAGTTCGGCGTCCATCGCCGCCTCTCCGCGCGGTTCCTCGGCAGCGGCGAGCAGGCGCCCGGCCTCGGCCTCGACGTCCAGCGGAGCCTCGCCGCGTTGGCGGCGGCGCTCGGATTTCGCCTCCAACATCTGCCGCACCTCGGCCGCCTGGATCGCGGGGTCGACGGCTTCGGCGGAGCCGGGCGCCCCGCGCTTGCGGGCGGGTTCGTTGAGGATCGCGAAGGGCCCGCCGCCCATCGTCTCCCAGCCGCCGCCGACGCGCTTCAGCAGCAGGCCGATCAGCGGCGCCGCCACGCCCGTGAAGACGAGCAGCACGACCCCCTTCTGCAGCGCCGAAAGAGCCAGCGGAAATGCCATCGGAAAAGGGTAGAGGCCGATTCTTCCGCTAACCTTGAGGCCGGTTGACTGACCAGTCAATCGGTGGAACGCCTGGCTGCCGCCGGCGCTCCCGCAAACTTCAAAGAACCGCGAAGAAAAGGAGCGCCGACCGGTGGTCGACTTCACCCTTACCGACGAGCAGAAGGACCTGCGCGAGCTGGCTCACAGCTTCGCCGAGAAAGACATGCGCAAGGTCGCATGGGAGTACGACAAGGACGGCACCTGGCCGCAGGACGTGATCGAGAAGGCCTGGGAGGTCGGGCTGATGAACACCCACATCCCCGAGGCCTACGGCGGTCCCGGCCTCGACTACCTCTCCGGCTGCCTGATCGAGGAGGAGTTCGGCTGGGGCTGCTCCGGGATCGGCACCTCGCTGGCCGCCAATGGCCTCGCCTCCGCCCCGATCACCCTCGGCGGCTCCGAGGAGACGAAGAAGAAGTACCTGGGGATGCTCTCCGAAGGCCCCAAGCTCTGCTCCTTCGGCCTCACCGAGCCCGACGCCGGCTCCGACGTCTCCGGGATGAAGACCAAGGCCGTCAAGCAGGGTGACAAGTACGTCCTCAGCGGCTCCAAGTGCTTCATCACCAACGGCACCTACGCCGACTACTTCACGGTCTTCGCCAAGACCGATCCCGAGGCCGGCCACCGCGGCATCAGCGCCTTCGTCGTCGACGCCGACCTCGCCGGGGTCTCCGTTGACAAGAAGGAGGACAAGATGGGTCAGCGGGCCTCCAACACCGCGACCATCTCCTTCGACGAAGTCGAGGTCCCGGCCGAGAATCTGCTGGGCGAGGAAAACAAGGGCTTCAAACTGGCGATGATGACCCTCGACCGGACCCGCCCGGGCGTCTCGGCGATGGCCGTCGGCATCGCCCGCGCTGCCCTCGAGTACGCCACGGACTACTCGAAAGAACGGGTCCAGTTCGGCGTCCCGATCGCGATGCACCAGGCGATCCAGTTCATGATCGCCGACATGGCGACCAAGGTCGAGGCGGCCCGCCTGCTGACCTGGAACTCGGCCTTCCTGCTCGACCAGGGGGTCCGCAACTCGAAGATCTCCTCGATGGCCAAGCGCTTCGCCGCCGACTCGGCGATGGAGGTCACCACCGACGCCGTTCAGGTCTACGGCGGATACGGCTTCATCAAGGAGTACCCGGTCGAGAAACTGATGCGGGACTCGAAGATCATGCAGCTCTACGAGGGCACCAGCCAGATCCAGCGCCTCGTGATCGCCAAAGAAGTTCTGCTCCCGCGCCAGGAAACCGCCGCCCCCGACGCCAAGGCCCAGGCCTCCGAGCAGTCCCAGTCCGAGCAGGCCGCCGCGACGGTCTAGCTCCACCAGGCGTCACCGCGTCATCAAGCCGCCGGCCCGAGGGTCGGCGGCTTTTTTTTGTGCCCAAGAAGCGCGGTCGCGGGACGAACAGCAGCGGGGTAGGGGGGAGAGATCAAGTCCGCCGGTCCTTTTCACCGGTATGCGGGGCAAAGGGCAGGGACACCTTTCGGCTGAGCCGGAATCGCTCGCCGATTTGGCGAAGCGGCAGCATGGGATCGTCTCGATTCGGCAGTTGACGGGGCCACTGGGTTATTCGCGAAGCGGAGTAGATCGTGCCGTTGCGGCGGGTCACTTGCATCGTCTGCACCGCGGGGTTTTCGCCGTTGGGCTTACGCGCATCTCTCCGTTCGGGGATTGCTTGGCAGCGGTCCTCGCTTCAGGTCCAAGGGCTCTTCTGAGCCACCTGTCCGCAGCCTGGCTGTGGGGGATCTCCACTGCCTCACCTGCTCCTTTTGCAGTGACCACTCCGGTGCGGAGGAAGCCGCGACCGCCGATCCGCCTTCACGAGGCCCGCTTGATCACTGCCGAGGATCGGGCGCTGCAGGAAGGGATCCCGGTTACGTCATTGGCGCGGACGCTGCTGGATCTTGCCGCCGCAATCCCCTTCGACTGGTTGGAGAGGATCGTCGAGCGCAGTGAAGAACTGGAGCTCTTCGATTTGCGGGCGGTGGAAGAGATGTTGGCGCGGACCGTCGGGCACCACGGACATGGGCGGCTGCGGCAGGCGATCGCGCTCTACGCGCCTTCGAGCTTTACCCGCTCAGGGCTCGAGAGGCGGTTTCTGGAACTCGTCGTCGCGGCCGGTCTCCCGCAGCCGCACATGAACTACGTCGAGCAGGGTTTCGAGCTCGACTGTTATTGGTCCGAGCACCGTTTCGCGGTCGAACTCGACGTCTTCGAGACGCACGGAACGCGCGCGGCCTTCGAGCGGGACCGCAAGCGGCACGAGGACCTCCTGCTCGCAGGGATCGAGATGATCCGGGTCACCGGGCCGCGCCTCGAGCGCGAACCCGCGGTGGTGATCCGGCGGGTCGGCCGGTTTCTCAGCGAGCGGGGGCCTTGTCCCGCAGCTTCGAAGTCTTCAGCCGTTTGACCTTGTCGAGCTCGACCTTGCGCAGGCGGATCGCGTCGGGGGTGATTTCGACGCACTCGTCCTCGCGGACGAACTCGACGGAGGCTTCGAGGGAGAGGCGCACGGGCGGTGCCAGCCGAACCAGGACGTCGGCAGAGGCGGCGCGCATGTTGGTCTGCTGTTTCGCCTTGGTCGGATTGACGTCGAGATCGTCGGAGCGGGAGTTCTCGCCGACGATCATCCCTTCGTAGACCTCCTCGCCGGAACCGACGAAGAGGCGGCCGCGGTCCTGCAGGCTCATCAGCGAGTAGCCGGCGGTCTGGCCGCGACGATCGGCGACGAGGGAGCCGGTCTGGCGGGTGCGCAGCTCGCCCGCCCAGGGCTCCCAGCGGTCGAAGACGTGGTGCATGAGGCCGCTGCCGCGGGTGACGGTGAGGAACTCGGTGCGGAAGCCGATCAGCCCGCGGGCCGGCACCAGGTACTCCATCCGCACCCAGCCGGTCGAGTGGTTGACCATCTGCTCCATCCGCCCTTTGCGCCCGGCCAGCATCTGGGTGACGTCGCCGACATGCTCCTCGGGGACGTCGATCGCCAAGCGCTCGACCGGCTCGTGCGTCTTGCCTTCGATCTCGCGCGTCACCACCTGCGGCTGTCCGGCGGTCAGCTCGTAGCCCTCGCGCCGCATGATCTCCAGCAGCACGACCAGCTGCAGCTCGCCGCGCCCCTGCACCTCCCAGGCGTCGGGACGTTCGGTGTCCTTCACCCGCAACGAGACGTTGCCGACCAGCTCGGCGTCGAGCCGGGAGAGGATCTGGCGCGCGGTCAGCTTGTCGCCGCCCTGGGTTCCCGCCAGCGGCGAGGTGTTGATCCCGATCACGACCGAGAGCGAGGGCTCGTCGACGGTGATCACCGGCAGCGGCTTGGGATCCTGCGGGTCGGCCAGCGTCTCCCCGATCGTCACCTCTTCGATCCCGGCGACGGCGATGATTTCGCCCGGCCCGGCCTCCTCGGCGGCGACCCGATCGAGGCCCTGGGTCACGTAGAGCTCGGAGACCGCCGCCCGCTCGACGCTGCCGTCGGCCCGGCACCAGGCGATCTGCTGGCCCGAGCGGATCGTCCCCTGGTGCACCCGGCAGATCGCCAGCCGCCCCACGTAAGGGGAGGCGTCGAGGTTGGTCACGTGCGCCTGCAGCGCCGCCGCCTCGTCGTAGGTCGGCGCCGGGATCTTCTCCAGCATCAGGTCGAGCAGCGGCGTCAGGTTCTCGCCCTCGACGCCCTCCTCGAGCGCCGCCCAGCCGTCCTTGGCGTTGGTGTAGACGATCGGGAAGTCGATCTGCTCGGAGTCGGCGTCGAGGTCGAGGAAGAGCTCGTAGACCTCGTCGACCACCTCGGCGATCCGCGCGTCGGGCCGGTCGACCTTGTTGACGACGAGGACGATCGGCAGCTTGCGCTCCAGCGCCTTGCGCAGCACGAACCGGGTTTGCGGCAGCGGCCCCTCGGAGGCGTCGACCAGCAGCAGCGCTCCGTCGACCATCGTCAACGCCCGCTCGACCTCGCCGCCGAAGTCGGCGTGGCCCGGGGTGTCGAC
The DNA here is from genome assembly GCA_946479725.1 of uncultured Actinomycetes bacterium. Next base: position 10,632 of record CAMLHB010000024.1, read on the forward strand.
GATGTTCAGCTTCACCTCGCCGTAGTTGACCGCGGTGTTCTTGGCGAGGATCGTGATCCCCTTCTCGCGCTCCAGGTCCATCGAGTCCATCACCCGCTCGGCGACCTCCTGGCCCTTGCGGAAGGTCCCGGTCTGATGCAGCATCGCGTCGACCAGGGTCGTCTTCCCATGGTCCACGTGGGCGATGATCGCGATGTTTCTGAGGTCTTTTCGGAGGCTCATGGCGCTTCGCATTCCTGCGTCCTCGTCGTTCATGTGCAAAGCACAATCACTCCTGCGTCCTTGGACTGCTCGGCCCTGAACCACCGAAAAGCCCACAGGCGCAAAAAAAACGGGATCCGCGAACGGATCCCGTAATTAAAGCGGTTGCGTCGAAGCTACTGCTGCTGAACGCTCGCGGCGGCCGGGCCCTTGGGGCCTTCTTCGGACTCGTAGCTCACTTTGGCGCCCTCGGTCAGGGACTTGAAGCCCTCGCCCAGGATGGCGCTGTGATGAACGAAGACGTCCTTCGAGCCGTCATCGGGCGTGATGAACCCGTAGCCCTTGTCGTCGCTGAACCACTTGACAGTTCCAGTCGGCATGCATTGCCTCCACTTCATGTGCTGCGAACGCGGAGGATGCGATGAAGCAACGACTGCGAGCGCTACGCACAACTTTCGCCGGTAATCACCGGCCCTAACGGTGGGGACCGTAGCAGGATCAACCGCGGCTATCGCGTCAACAGGGGTTTACTCAACCCCGCTGGCGGCCGATACAGGAACGAGTGATGTCGTCGGGTCCCGCCCTCGCTCGCATCTCGTTGGCGCCGCTTCTCGCGGTCGCCCTCCTGGTCGTGCCCGGCGCGGCGGTCGCCGGCACGCTCTCGGCGCCGCTGGAAGAGCTGGCCGAACCGGCGGTCGCGGAAAAGCCGTTGGCCGGGCAGGCCCGCCAGCTCGGGCTGGCGCCGGAGGGCCCTGGCAGCCTCGTCCGCGACGGTGGCCGGGTCCTGGTGACGGCCAGGATCCCCTCCGGTCCGCCTGCGGCCCTGCAGGCACTGCGCCAGGCGGGTGCGCGCATCGTCAGCGCCAGCGCGCGGACGCAGACGGTCACCCTCGCTGTCCCGCCCTCGCGGTTGGAAGCGATCGCCGCGGTTCCGGGGGTACGCGCCGTCTGGCAGATGCGGGCGCCGGTGGCGTTCACCCCCACCGGGCAGTGCGAAGGCGGCGCGAAGATCTCAGAGGGACTTGGCCAACTCCGGGTCGACGCCGCCCGCGCGGCCTATGAACTGCGCGGCAAGGGCCAGACGATTGGCGTCCTCTCCGACTCCTTCGACACCGCCGAAGCGGCAACCACCGCTCAGGGGGACGTCCTCTCCGGCGACCTCCCCGGGCCCGCCGGCACCTGCTCGGGACAGCAGCTCCCGGTCGACGTCCTCGCCGAGGGGCCGACCAGCGGCGAGGACGAGGGCCGGGCGATGCTGCAGATCGTCCACGACCTCGTCCCGCACGCGAACCTCGCCTTCGCCACCGCCTTCGAAAGCGAAGAAGCCTTTGCCCACAACATCGAAGAGCTCGCCCGGCCGGTCTCCGAAGGAGGCGCCGGCGCCGGGGTGATCGTCGACGACGTCGCCTGGTTCGAAGAGCCGTTCTTCCAGGACGGTCCGATCGCGGCCGCGATCGACAAGGTCACCGCCGCCGGGGTCACCTACCTCAGCGCCACCGGCAACGACAACCTCTTCGACTCCGGCGGCAACCGCATCGCCTCCTGGGAAGCGCCGGAATTCCGCAACTCCGGCGGCTGCCCGGCGGCGATCACGAGCGGCTCGCAGTGCATGGACTTCGACCCCAAGCCGACCAGCGACGACACCTTCGGGATCACCGTCGAACCGCACGAAACCCTCACCGTCGATCTGCAGTGGGCGGAACCCTGGAACGGCGTCGCCACCAACCTCGACGCCTACCTCCTCTCCGGCAGCGGGACCAACGTCCTCGCCAAGTCGACCGAAGCCAACATCAGCGGCACCCAACGGCCGGTCGAGATCGTCCAGTGGGTGAACCCGCTGGGCAGCTCCCAGACCGTGCAGCTGGCGATCAACCGCCGCCTCGGCCTCAGCCCCCGCCTCAAGATCATCCTCCTGCAGAACGGCGGCGGGGTGAGCGCGACCGAGTATCCGAAATCGAGTGGGGAAGACGTCGTCGGCCCCGCTGTCTACGGCCACGCCGGCTCCGAAAGCGCGATCGCCGTCGCCGCCGTCCCCTTCAACAACAGCGCCAGGGTCGAGCCCTACTCCTCCCGTGGCCCGGTCACCCACCTCTTTGGCCCGGTCGAAGGCCCGGCGCCGGCGCCGCCGCTGGCCTCGCCGCAGACGATCGCCAAGCCGGACATCGCCGCAACCGACTGCGGCGCCACCACCTTCTTTGCCTCTCTCTGGGCCGGGACCTGGCGCTTCTGCGGCACCTCGGCGGCGGCGCCCCACGCGGCCGCCGTCGCGGCGCTGGTGCGGCAGGCGAAGCCGGGCTTCTCCCAGCAGCAGGTGCGCGACGCGCTGGTCGAAACCGCCGCCCCGGTCGGCAGCTTCCCGGCCGACGCCGCCGGGGCGGGGCTGGTGGACGCCGCGGCCGCGCTCGCCAGCCTCCCCGGGCCGCTGGAAGGAGGCGACGGCCCGAGCGAACCGACGGCGGCCCTGGAAACGCCGACGACCACCGCGGGTTCGCAGCCGGCGCCGGCGCCGTCCTCGGGCACCACCGGGCCGCTGCCGACGCCGACCCCGTCGCTTCCCGACACGACCTTCCTCAGGCACCCCTCGGCCGTGGTCCATCTTCGCGCGCGCAGCGTTCTCCTCGCCTTCCGCTTCGGCTCCGACCAGGCAGCCGAAGCCTTCCGCTGCAAGGTCGACCGCCGCCCCTACCGCGGATGCTCCGCCCGCTTCATCCACCGCTTCCGGATCGGGCGCCACGTGCTCAGGGTCCGGGCGGAAAACGCGCAGGGAGTGCTCGATCCCACCCCCGCCGTCTTCCGCTTCCGGGTTGAGCGCTCGGGCTGAGCCTCAGGCCTCCCCGCGCCGCGCCTGCCGCCGCATCGTCCAATGTCCGGCGCCGAGCAGGGCCAGCAGCGCCAAGCCGCTGCCGATCACCAGCGGGTCGGTCAGCGAGAGGTCTTCCAGCCGGGTGCCGAAGTAGACCGAGATCGCGGTGATCGGCAGGTAGCCGACGGCGGTCGTCCAGAGGAAGCGCGGAAGCGGGACTCGCGCCGCGCCGGCGGCGTAGGAGACGATGCTGAAGGGGAGGATCGGGATCAACCGCATCGCGATCAGCAGGGTCGCGCCGCCGCGCTCGATCGTCCGCTCGATCCGCTCGAAGCGCTCGGCGCCGAACCAGCGGTCGAGCAGCGGCCGCGCGATCGACCGCCCGATCGCCCAGCAAACGAGCCCGTTCAGCAGCCAGCCGACCATCATCAGCAGCAGCGCCGGGAAGAAGCCGTAGGCGAAGCCGGCGGCGGCGTCGACGATCTCGGCCGGGTAGAAGACGATCGCGTGGAAGGCGGCGAGGGCGAGGATCAGCAGCGGCCCCCAGACCCCGAGGCGGTCGATCTGGCGTCGGACCTCTTCCTGGTCCCCATGGATCAGCGCGGAGACCGATTGGTGCAGGGGATCGACGGCGATCACGACCGCCGCCATCAGCGCCAGCCCGAGCAGCGTGATCCCGATCTCTGCCCAGGGCAGGCGGTTCCTCTCCACGCGCCTAGGCTAGTGGGGGAGGCAGCAGGGCTCAGCAGGCGCCGCGGAGCCGCTCGGCGAGGCCGGAGTGGCGGCCGCCACTGTCGTCGCGGCTGACGGCCGAGGCCAGCGAGGCCTGGTCGCCGACCAGCACGCAGCTGTTGCGGGCGCGGGTGATCGCCGTGTAGAGCAGCGGCCGGTTCAGTATCCGCGAGTGGGACCGGTGACAGACGCCGACGACGACCGGCACCTCGCATCCCTGCGCCTTGTGGACCGAGATCGCGTACGCGAGCCGCAGGGTCGCGGTTTCGCCGTAGGGGATGACGAGGCTGCCGCCGTCGTCGGTGTCGACAAGGATCGTTTCCTCGTCGGGGTCGTCGGCGCGGAGGAAGACGATCGAGCCGTTCATCAGCCCCAGCTCGTGCGAGTTGCGGGTCTGGATCAGGCGGTCGCCGATCCGGAAGCGCTCACTCAGCGCCGGTTTTCCGTCCGGGTTCAGCTCCGCCTGTAGCCGCTCGTTGAGGGCGTCGATCCCGACCGGCCCCCGGTACATCGGCGCCAGCACCTGCACCTCGCGGATCGGGTCGACGGCGAATTTGCCCGGGGCGCGCTCGGCGACCACCTCGACCACCGTCTCCAGCGCCCGCTCCGGCGTCCCCCGCTCGATGAAGAAGAAGTCGTGGTCCTGCTCGGGACCGGGCTCGAGCTGGGGGGGACGGCCGTGGTTGATCTCGTGGGCGGCGGTGGTGATCATCGAGCGCGCCGCCTGGCGGAAGATCTGGGTCAGCCGCACCACCGGCGCCGCGCCGGAGGCGATCAGGTCCTCGAAGGGCTTGCCGGCGCCGATCGGCGGCAGCTGGTCGGCGTCGCCGACGAAGACGACGTGGGTGCTCTCGGCGAGGCCGCCGAGCAGGACCTCGGCCAGGCGCAGGTTCAGCATCGAGGACTCGTCGACGATCACCAGCTCAGCCGGCAGCGGCTTGCCCGGCCGGAAGGCCGGTTCCCGCCCCGGCATCCACTCGAGCATCCGGTGGATCGTCTTCGCCTCGTGCCCGGTCGCTTCCTCGAGCCGCCGCGCCGCCCGCCCGGTCGGGGCGCAGAGGGCGATCGTCGCGTTCGCCGCTTCGGCCTCGGCGACGATCTCCTTCGTGCACTTGGTCTTCCCCACCCCGGGGCCGCCGGTGAGGACCGAGATCCGCGCCCCGAACGCGGCCCGCACCGCCGCCCACTGCTCGTCGGTGAGGTCGTCCCGCGGCGCCTCCCCGGGGTCGTGGTCGAGGTGGGGGGGAGCGCCGGCGCGGGCGATCAGGGTCGCCGCCACCGCCCGCTCGCTCTCCAGCGTGCCGGCGCGGTAGATCCGGCCTTCGTCCTCGGCCAGTCCCTGCGCCTGCGCGAGCACGTCGGGATCGGCGGCGAGCCCGAGCAGCCGCCCGGTGCGGCGGGTCAGCTCCTCCAGCGGCAGGTAGCTGTTGCCCTGTCCCTCGGCCTCGATCAGCGCGTAAAGCGCCGCCGCCTGCGCGCGGCGGCTCGATTCCGGCGGCACGTCGGCGGCGAGGGCGATGTTGTCGGCGCGGGCGAAGCCGACGCCGGAGATCTCGGTCAGCGGGTAGGGATCCTCGTGCAGGACCGTCATCGACTGCTCGCCTTAGCGGGCGTGGATCGGCGCCGCCAGGTGGCCCAGCCTGTGCGGCGCCAACTGCACGTGGAGGTCGCGGATCGCCCGGCTCGCGAACCACGACTGGGTCGCCGCCGCGGCCTGGTCGGGACTGACTCCGCGCAGCGAGGAGAAGACCCGCTGCGGGTCGGCGGCGATCGCTTGCAGCACCCCCTCGCCGTACTCGTCGCAGAGCGCCTCCGCCCGCTTCTCGCCGATGTGGCGGAGCGAGGTCAGGTAGGCGACCTGGCCCTCGCGGTCGGCGGGGTCGAGCGGCAGCGCCCCCTGGGCGCGCAGCTGGCGGCCGTAGCGGTTGTGGGTCTGCCACTCGCCGCTGACTTCGGCCCGGTCGCCGGCATCGAGGTGGCCGACCGGGCCGACCAGGGCGAAGCCTTCGCCGGACTCGGTCTCCTGCACCTCCAGCACGGCGTAGCCGTCGTCCTCGGCCTTGTAGATGACGCCGATGACCTCGACGGTGCCGCTGTAGGAGGCGGCGTCGGCGTCGAAGAGGGTGGCTGCTCGCATGGCTCTACAAAGGCTAGGTGGCGGCAAGGCGCGACCTCGCCCATCGGTGCCCGCAGTTTGCGGTTAGGTTCGAGCGATGGCGCCCTTTCGACCTCCCGCCGGCCTCTGCGACCGCTGCCGGCACCAGCGACTGGTCCCGAACACCCGCGGCTCGGTCTTCTCGCTCTGCGAGCGCTCGCGCGAGGACCCGGCCTACCCGCGCTACCCGCGGCTGCCGGTGCTCAGCTGTCCGGGCTTTGACGCCAGGACGGCGGGGGATCCTGATCCCGATCCCGGCTCGGATCCCGGGCCGCGCCGATAGCGGCGCCGATCAGCCCGAAGCCGAAGATCACCGCCGCGAGGCCGGCGAGGAAGCCGAGCACGGGCACCAACGCCACCGCGCGGAGGACGCCCAGGCCGGCGAGGAAGGCGAGGATGCGGTTGCGGGAGGGACCGACCAACCGCCGTCCCAGGACGAAGGCCGAGGCGCAGTAGGCGATGGCCGCCAGCGGCAGCAGGGCCAGCAGGATCACGAAGGCGAGCGGCAGGCCGACCAGCGTCACCGCGGCGATCGCGCCGGCGACCGGCAGGGCGATCGCGACCGCGAAGCCGATCCCGATCAGTGGCCCCACCCGTTCCCGCGAGCGCCCGTAGACCGCCTCCGCCGCCCGCGGGGCGACGAGCAGTAGCAGCGCCCCCAGCGCCGCCATCGAGAGCCCGATCCCGAGCCAGAGGACGAAGGCGCCGACGAAGGGGAGAAGGTCGAAGGAGTCGAACCCGTCCTCCCGGGTGACGTCGCCGCGGACGATCGCGCTGCCGGCGACGACCGGCCGCTCGTCGGCGTAGCGGACGTCGCCGCTGACGGAGGCCCGCGGCAGCAGGCGGGCCCGGCCGCCGAAGGTGATCAGGTCGCCGTCGATCCGGCCGCTGACGACGGCATCTCCGGAGATCAGCACCACGTCCCCGTCGACGTTTCCGGCCAGGTGCAGATCGCCGCTGACGATGACCACGCCGTCGACCGTCTGCCCGCGCGGCACGTCGACGTCGCCGGAGACGACGAAGATCGCGTCTTCCTTGTGGCCCGCGGTCTGGGCCGGCGCCAGCGCCGGCAGCGCCAGCGCCAGCAGCGAGAGGAGGACGGCCAGGGACGAGAGACGCCGCATCAGGTCCCCAGCCTATCCCCGGCCGCTCAGCTCCGCATCGGATCCGGTTCGCCCAGCTTGCTGACATCCGGGGCCTCGTAGAGGCCGCCGGGTACGCCGCCGACGATCACCATCCGGATTCCCTCCGGGCCCGGCCAGACCTTGCGCTTTACGCCGGGCGCGACCCTCGCCATGTGGTCGGGGTCGAGGGGGAAGCGCTCGCCGCCGATCTCGATCTCGCCGCCCCCGCGGATCGCCAGGAAGACCTCCTCCTGGCCGTCCTCGGCATGGTCGTGCTCGGGGTATTTGTCGAAGTTCGGCGGCATGTCGATCACCTGCAGCCCAAACGACTCGACTCCGAGCTCGGCCCGTGCGCGTTTGAAGGCGCCGAGGTAGATCGCCTCCATCTCGTCGATCTTCTTCACTGCGTACTCGCTCATCTCTTCCTCCCGTGATTTTGCCCTCGGCCCTGCGGCCACTTGAACGAACGTTCGTGCTTTTTTATATCCTGCGTCTGTGACTCCCGTCACCCAGGGGAAAACGCGGCCTCCCAAGGGAGCCCGCACTCGGGCCTCGATCCTCGACCGCGCCGTCGACCTCGCCTCCGTCGAGGGCCTGGAGGGAATGACGATCGGCCGCCTTGCGACCGAGCTGCGGATGAGCAAGAGCGGCCTCTTCGCCCACTTCGGCTCCAAGCAGGAGCTGCAGCTGGCGACGATCGGCGCCGCCGCCGAGCGCTTTCGCGCCACCGTCATCGACCCGGCCCAGGATCTGCCCGACGGGGCCCCGCGCCTGCGGGCGATGGCCGAGCGCTACCTCGACCAGTTGCAGGACTACTCGGGCGGTTGCTTCTGGGCGGCGACCTCGGCCGAGTACGACGATCGGCCCGGTCCCGTGCGAGACGCGATCGCCGCCTCCCTCGACGCCTGGCTGAAAGAGCTGGAGCGCCAGGCGCGGATCGCTGGCGTCGAGGACCCGCAGCGCTTCGCCTTCGAGCTCTTCTCGCTGGTGATGGGAGCGAACTCGCGCTACCGGCTGAGCGGCAGGCGCGAGGTCTTCGACTACGCACGCGCGGCGCTCGACCGGCTGCTGGGGGAACTGCCCGACGAGACCGGGTAGCTACCGTCCCAGAACCCCACACCCCGCCGGAAGGAGCTTCAGATGGGCGGGGTCGAGGCGTCCTTCAAGCGCGCCGCAACGATAGGCATTTGTCCCCGGTATGCGGGGACAACTGCCGTCTTAGACTCGTGACATGTCTGAGGCGAGGATCGAGGTGCGACTGCGGCTCCGTTGCTCCGCCGACGAACTGCTGGGAATGGTCGACGGCGTCCTGCAGGCACGGGTCGCCCTCTCCCGCGTCAGCGTGATCCGGGGCGAGAAGTCGCGCCACAAGGTCTTCCTGATCAAGGGAATCGAGGAGGCGGAGCTGAGAGAGAGGCTGAGTGAAGATGGCTGACGAGCTACCGGTTCACCTCTTCGCCGGCCCGGAGGAGCTGGAGTCGTGGCTGGAGGAAAACCATGTGTCCTCCGACGGCGTATGGCTGAAGATCGCGAAGAAGGGATCGGGAAAGCGCAGCGTCTCCTACGGCGAGGCGCTGGAGCTGGCGCTCTGCTTTGGCTGGATCGACAGCCAGAAGCGCGGCTTCGACGAGACCCACTTCCTCCAGCGCTTCACGCCGCGCCGGCCCCGGGGCCGCTGGTCGAAGATCAACCGCGAGAAGGCCGAAGCGTTGATCGCGGCGGGACGGGTGCGGCCCGCGGGCATGGTCGAGATCGAGGCCGCCAAAGCCGACGGCCGCTGGGAGGCCGCCTACGAGGGCCAGCGGAGCGCAAAGATCCCGCCCGATCTCCAGCACGCGCTCGACGCCAACCCCGCCGCCGCCGGGTACTTCGCCTCCCTCGACAGCGCCAACCGCTACGCGATCGTCTACCGCCTCGAGGAGGCGAAGAGGCCCGAGACGCGCCAGCGCCGCCTGCGCAAGTTCCTCGCCATGCTCGAGCGCGGCGAAAAGGTCCACGGCTAGATCGCGAGTCCGCGTCAGGCGTCGCTATTCGACGCCCGATGCGGACTCGTCGCTCCGTACACTCGCCGCATGGACCGCGAGCTGCTGGCCACCACCCTCGCCGAGGGCAGCGAGCCCTCCTACCGCGCCGGGCAGGTGTGGGAGTGGGTCGCGCGTGGGGCGCGCTCCTACGGCGAGATGACGAACCTGCCGGCGTTGCTGCGCGAGCGGCTCGAGGCGGCGGTGCCGCTCTCGACGCTGACCGTCGCGACCGAGGCGAAGTCCGACGACGGCACCGTCAAGACCCTCTTCCACACCGCCGACGGCCGGCCGATCGAGGCGGTCCTGATGCGCTACCGGGACGGCCGTCGCTCGGTCTGCCTCTCCTCGCAGTCGGGCTGCCCCCTGACCTGCACCTTCTGCGCCACCGGACAGATGAAGTTCGGCCGCAACCTCTCGGTCGACGAGATCCTCGACCAGGCGCTCCACTTCCGCCGCCTCGAGCAGATCGACCACGTCGTCTTCATGGGGATGGGGGAGCCGACGATGAACGTCGACAACGTCCTCGCCGCCTGCGAGCTGCTGCCCGACCTCGGCGTCACCCACCGCCGCACGGCGATCTCCACGGTCGGCTGGGTCCCTGGGATCGACCGCCTCGCCGAGTGCGAGATGCCCGTCAGCCTCGCCCTCTCCCTGCACGCCCCCAACGACGGCCTGCGCTCGCAGATCATGCCGGTGAACGAGCGCTACCCGATCGCCGAGGTGCTGGCCGCCTGCGAGCGCTACCGCGCCGCCCGCCGCCGCAAGGTCTTCGTCGAGTACGTGATGCTCGACGGCGTCAACGACCTCCCCGAGCACGCCCGCGAGCTGGCCGAGCTGCTCGACCCGCGCGGCTACAAAGTCAACCTGATCCCCTACAACCCGACCGGAAGCTACGACGGTTCCTCGCCGGAGCGGATCGAGCGCTTCCGCGGGATCCTCGCCGAGCACCGGATCACCGCCACCGTCCGCCTCACCCGCGGCCGCGACATCGACGCCGCCTGCGGCCAGCTCGCCGCCTCGGCCGCGTAGTCAAGGAAACTGGCTGTCCAGCCAGTACGATCCCGAAGATGGCAACGGTCGACACGACGCAGCCGGTCGCGCGCCCGCCCCAGATGTCGGGCAACCCGGTCCGCCGGGTTGTCGGGGACTTCGTCGACGAGTGGCGGGGGAGGGGGAAGTTTCCGCCCGGCCACACCGACTTCAGCTGGGCGCGGACCCACCAAATCGCTCACGACCCGCTGCCGCTGCTGCTCGGCGGCTACGAAGAGTTCGGTCCGATCTTCACCCTGCGGCTGCTGCATTCCAAGGTCGTCTTCATGCTCGGCCCGGAGGCCAACAACTACGTCACCGTCGCCCACCCGGAGAACTTCCACTGGCGGGAGTCGAGCTTCGGCGACCTGATCCCGCTGCTGGGCGACGGCCTGCTGACGATCGACGACGACTATCACGACCGCGCCCGGGCGATCATGATGCCCGCCTTCCACCGCGAGCAGATCGTCGCCGCGACCGAGGCGATGACCGTCGAGGCCGACCAGGCGATCGCGGCGCTGCCGGTGGGCGAGGTCGTCGACATATACGAGTGGATGCGGAACCTGGCAATGCGGATCGCGATGCGGGCGCTGCTCGGGCTCGACCCCGACGTGGCCGGCAAGGGCGCCGCCGCGGCCACGCACTTCGAGCGCGCCCTCGGCTACTACGGGATCGACTTCGGCCTGCGATTGCTGCGCGGACCCGGCTCGCCCTGGCGCAA
>CAMLHB010000025.1 GCA_946479725.1 uncultured Actinomycetes bacterium
GTCGCGGCCGGCAAGGCCGGCGACCTCGGGGTGGTCCTGGTCGACTCCGAAGGCCGCACCCTCTATGACTTCCACAAGGACAAGGGATCGAAGTCGGCCTGCTACGGCGCCTGCGCCAGCGGCTGGCCTCCGCTCCTCACCGAAGGGAATCCACAGGCGCAGGGCGCAGCCGACCGCAGCCTGCTCGGCACGACCAAGCGCAACGACGGCACTATCCAGGTCACGTACAACGGCTGGCCGCTGTACACCTATGCCGGCGACCAGAAGCCGGGCGAAGCCAACGGCAACGACGTCAAGGCCTGCGGCGGCCAGTGGTACGCGCTTTTGCCCAGCGGCGAAGAGCCGGGAGGCTGAAGCTCTCCTCAAAGGATTTTCAATTACTTAGATAGAGCACAATCGGCGCACCTCGGTATAATCCTCTGCGTGGCGTCGAAGCATTCGGGGGAATGTGGCATGGGTGGCGGCCGCGCGGGCGCAACGCCACCGGTTGATGTCGGCTAATCCTCGGCGACGCCGCTGAGCTTGGCGCGCTTGCGGTAGGAAAGTGAGGGCGGGACCTGGTCGCGGATCTCGGCCAACAGGCGGGCCGAGAGGGCGCCGGGATCCTCGTCGGGCCGGGGCTGGCCGCCCGCCGGCTCGAAGAAGCGGATGCGGATGCGCGGCCGGCGGGGGAAGCCGGTGAGGTCGCTGGTGCCCTCGATCGCGACCAGGGTGACGTGCGCCTCCGGCACCTCGAGCGCGAGTCGGCCGACGCCGCTGCGGGCGCGCAGAACCTTGCCGCGGGAACGCGTGCCCTCGGGGAAGACGCCGATGCAGACACCCGCCCGCAGCGCCTCGATCGCCTTCGCCAGCGCGTCCTTGTCGCCCTTGCCGCGCTGGATCGGGATCTGCCCCATGCCGTTGAGAACCGGGCCGAGGCCACGCACCTCCCAGAGCTCCGATTTGGCGAGGGCACGGATCTGACGTCGCTTGAAAGCAGCGATCCCCACCATCACCGGGTCCCAGTGGCTGTCGTGGTTGCCGAGGATCAGCAGCGGCCCCTGCTCGGGCACCGCCTCCAGGCCCTCGACCTGCATCCGGCCCCACCAGGCGACCGGTTTATTGACGTTCATCGCCAGGCTGTAGGTGCGGGTCCGCTCGCGCATCGGCCCGTGAGTTCTACTGGATACCCTCAGGCGCGGTGACGACGGAGACGCAACGCAGCGGCGGGATCGAGGTCGAATCCCTCGTCCGCGAGTTCAAGAACGGGCCCCGCGCGGTCGACGGCATCGACCTCGAAGTCGCCCCGGGGGAGATCTACGGCTTCCTCGGTCCCAACGGCGCCGGCAAGTCGACGACGGTGCTGATGCTGACCACGCTGCTCCCCCCCACCTCCGGCACCGCCCGGGTCGGCGGCTTCGACGTCGTCGAGCAGGGCCCCGAGGTGCGGGCCTCGATCGGCGCCGCCCTGCAGGAGGCCGCGCTCGACCCGCTGCTGACCGGGCGCGAGCACATGCGCCTGCAGACCGCCCTGCACGGGCTCGGCAAGGCCGAGCGCGAGAGCCGCGGCAACGAGCTGCTGGAGCGGGTCGGCCTCGCCTACGCGGCCGATCGCAAGGTCGGCGGCTACTCGGGCGGGATGAAACGGCGTCTCGACCTCGCCCTGGCGCTGGCCCACCGGCCCCGCATCCTCTTCCTCGACGAGCCGACCACCGGCCTCGACATCCAGAGCCGCACCGCGCTGTGGGAAGAGGTCTCCCGGCTCGCCGCCGAGGACGGGGTCACGGTCTTCCTCACCACCCAATACCTGGAGGAGGCCGACGCGCTGGCCAATCGCGTCGGAATCATCGACCACGGTCACCTCGTCGCCGAGGGGACGCCGGCCGAGCTGAAGGCCGAGATCGGCCGCCCGACCGTGGAGGCGGTCCCCCGCGAGGGGGCCGAGCGGGAGCGCATGGCCGCGGTCCTCGGCCGCTTCGGCGAGCGGGCCGGGTCCTCCCCGCGCGGCGTCGCCGTCCGCCTCGACGGCGGCGAGTCGCAGCTTGCCGAGGTCGTCCGCGCCCTCGACTCGGAGGGGATCGCGATCGAGCACCTGCAGCTGCACGCGCCCTCGCTCGACGACGTCTTCCTCGCCAAGACGGGCCGCTCGCTCGAGGGCGCCGGCGAGGAGGAGCCGGAGGACGCCGAGACCGAGACGGTCGCCTCCGCGTGAGCGCCGGCCTCGGCACCCAGGTCGGTCAGCTCGCGCGGCGCTCGGTGACCCGCACCCTGCGCCAGCCGGCGCAGATCGTCCCCGCGATCGTCTTCCCGCTCTTCCTGCTCGCGGTCAACACCGGCGGGCTCAAGGACGCGACCAGCCTGCCGGGCTTCCCGACCGACTCCTACCTCACCTTCATCCTCGCCGTGCCCTTCATCCAGGGCGCGCTCTTCTCGGTGATGAACTCCGGCACCGACCTCGCCCGCGACATCGAGACCGGCTTCCTCAATCGTCTGGCGCTGACGCCGTTGCGCGGCGCCGCCCTGCTCAGCGGCCTCCTCGCCGGCGCCTTCGTGCTCGGCGTCGTCCAGGCGGTCGTCTACCTCTCGGTCGGGCTGATCGCCGGTGCCGAACTGGCCGCCGGCGCCCCCGGCGCGCTCGTCCTGGTGCTGCTCTCGGTCTCGATCACCGTCGCCTTCGGCACGATCGGGCTCTTCGCCGCCCTGCGCTTCGGCACCGGCGAGGCGGTCCAGGGCCTCTTCCCGGTCTTCTTCGTCTTCCTCTTCCTCTCGGCGATGACGCTGCCGCTCGACCTGCTGACCACCGACTGGTTCCACACGATCGCCAGCCTCAACCCGGTCACCTACCTGCTGGAGGCGATTCGCTCGCTGCTGATCGAAGGCTGGAACCTCGGCGACCTGGCGCTCGGGTTCGGGATCGCCCTGGCGATCGGGGTGCTGGGGATGGCGGCGGCAAGCAGCGCCCTGAAGACGCGGCTGGTGCGGACGTGAGCGCGCAGCGGACCGCCGAGACCCGGACCGCCAGCATGTTCACCGTCGCCCGCGCGGTGTCCTGGCGCAGCATCCACAACTTCCTCACCAACCCGGCTTTCCTGATGCCGTCGCTGCTGTTCCCGCTCTTCTTCTTCGTCTCCTTCGCCGGCGGCCTGGCGGCGATCGCCAACGTGCCCGGCTTCGACTTCCCGACCGGCTACACCGCCTTCCAGTTCGTCTTCGTGCTGCTGCAGTCGGCGGCCTTCGGCGGCGTCTTCACCGGCTTCGCGATGGCCCGCGACTTCGAGAGCGGCTTCGGCCGCCGCTACATGCTCGCCGCCAGCCGCCGCAGCGGCATCGTCCTCGGCTACGCGCTGGCGGCGCTCTTCCGCGCCTTCGTCACCTGGACGGTGCTGACGACCGTGGCCGTCGTCGCCGGAATGAACGTCGGCGGCAGCGCCGGCGAAATCGTCGCTCTCTACGCGCTCGCGGTCCTCGTCAACGTTGCCGCGACGATGTGGGCGGCCGGCATCGCCCTGCGCGTCCGCTCGATCCAGGGCGGCCCGCTGATGCAGTTCCCCGTCTTCCTCATCCTCTTCCTCGCCCCCGTCTACGTCCCCCTGGATCTCCTCAGCGGCTGGATCCACGCGATCGCCTCGATCAACCCCGTCACCGCCCTCCTGGAGGCCGGCCGAGGCTTCATCTCCGGCGACCCCGTCTTAGTAGCCGCAGCCTTCGCCATCGGCCTATCTCTCTCCTTACTCTTCGCCGCCTGGGCCCGCGGAGGACTCCGCAGCGCCGAAGCAGCGGGATAACTCAAGCGCTGGTCCCGGCAGGGATGGGTGCTCTCGTACGGACACATAGAGCGAGCGAAGCGAGCGGGTCCGGTAGAGAGCACCCATCCCTGCCCGCCGCCACCCCGCTCCTCCCACTACTTCGAGATCTCTAAGTGACGAAAGTCACTCCTTCGTTACATCCCGGCGGCGAATCTCCCCTTCTTGGCTCTTTGCGTAGAAATCCAGCACCTCCTGGCGCCTCACGCTTGACGATCTAAAGTGTCGTTTGTGACGCAAAGACCCCTGGAGCTGATCCTCGCCCGCAACCTAATGTCGGCCCTCTCGACGCCGGCCTTCCTGGTCGACGAGGGCGGACTCCTCGTCTTCTACAACGAAGCCGCCGGGATGCTGCTCGGCAAGCGCTTCGAGGAGCTGGGAACGGTCGGGCCGCAGGAGTGGGGATCGCTCTTCGGGCCCTTCGACGAGAGCGGCGAGCCGATCCCCTACGACGACCTGCCGCTGGTCCGCGCCGTCCGCGCCGGCCGCCCCGCCCACGCCGAGATGACAGTCCGCTCCACCGACGGCACCGAGCACGAAGTCGAGGTCTCGGCCTTCCCGATCCAGACCCCGCACGGCTCGCAGGGCGCGATCGCGGTCTTCTGGCCCTCGCTGGCGGGCGGCAACGGAGCGGGGCCGGCGTGAAGGTCGAGCTCTGGGGCACGCGGGGCTCGATCCCGGCCCCGGGGCCGGAAACCATCCGCTACGGCGGCAACACCTCCTGCGTCGGCATCACCCTCGCCGACGGCTCGCTGCTGGCGCTCGACGCCGGCACCGGCATCCGCTGCCTCGGCCTCGCCCTTCCCGACGAGCCGACCCGGCTCCACATCCTCCTCACCCACCTCCACCTCGACCACATTCAGGGCCTCGTCTTCTTCGCCCCCGCCTTCCGGCCGCAGACCGAGATCGTGATCTGGGGGCCCGCCTCGCCGGAGGCCTCGCTGCGCGACCGCATCGCCCGCTACATCTCGGCCCCGCTCTCGCCCGTCGAGGTGCGGGAGCTGCCCTGCGACGTCTCCTTCCGCCACTGCCCGGAGAGCGAGTGGGAGATCGGCTCGGCCCGGATCCGCGCCGCCTCCGTCTCCCACCGCGGCCCCACCCTCGGCTACCGAATCGACGACGGCAACAACTCGCTCGCCTATATCCCCGACCACGAGCCCGCCCTCGGCGCCGACCTCGACCAGCTCGAGGAGGACTGGATCTCCGGCTTCGCCCTCGCCCAGGACGCCTCGCTTCTGATCCACGACGGCCAGTACACCGACGCCGAGTACCCCGACCACATCGGCTGGGGCCACTCGGCCACCTCGCACGCGCTCAGCTTCGCCCGCCGCACTGGCGCCGAGCGCACCCTCCTCTTCCACCACGACCCCCTGCATTCCGACGACCAGCTCGACGCCCTCGGCGCCGAAGCGCAGGAAAAGTGGGTGGAGCTGGGCGGCGAGGCGGGCGCGGTCGAGATGGCGGCAGAGCGCACTTCCTGCGAGCTGCCGGCGAGAACGCCCGAAGCCGCCGCGACCGCCTGAGCTAGGCTGAGCGCGTGGCCCCGTCCGAGAGGATCGAGGAGGCAGCGGAGCGCTCGCCGCTCGTGCACGCCGCCCTGGAAAAAGCCCGGGTCGCCCACGAGGGGCAGGTCCGCAACGGCAGCGGCGGCATGCCCTACGTCGAACACCCGATGCGGGTGGCGGCCCAACTCGAGCCGCACGAGTTCCGCGAGGAGGTCCTGGCGGCGGCGCTGCTCCACGACGTGATCGAGGACTCCGAAACGACGCTCGAGGAGGTGCGGGAGCTGTTCGGCGACGAGGTCGCCGGCATGGTCGGAGCGCTGACCGACGACGAATCGATCGAGTCCTATCGGGAGCGCAAGGCCGAGCACCGCGAACGGGTCGCCGCCGCGGACGGCGAGGCGCTGGCGATCTACGGCGCCGACAAGTTGACCAACGTCACCACCCTGCGCGGCGCGCTCGAAGCCGAAGGCGAAGCGGTGCGGGACGAATTCAAGGTCCCGATCGAGCTGAAGGTGGAGATCTGGGAAGCCGACCTGGCGCTGCTGCGCGAGAAGGCGCCGCAGCTGCCCTTCCTCGACCAGCTCGACGAGGAGCTCAGTCGCCTTCGGGCTTGCCTAGAGGCTCCTGCCCGGCCGAGAGGCTGAGCCGGCGCTGCAGCGGCAGCCCGAACCAGAAGAAGCCGAAGACGCCGAGCGCCAGGGCGGCGGTGACGACGGCCGCGGCGGTGGAGAAGAGCACGTCGGTGATCAGCAGGATCGCGCCGGTCATCGCGAGGGCAAGGAAAGCGAGGCCGACGATCGCAAAGCGGTTTGCGTAATAGACGAGGCGGCGCTTCTGCTGGTAGCGGAAGGTGATCCGGTGGTAGGCCGAGGGAGAGATCAGCATCGTCGCCGAGATCGCGGTGAGGATCAGGGTCGCGAAGTAGACGATCTTCTGGAATTCGGTGACTTCTTCGAACCCCTTCTGAAACGGGACGGCGAGCAGGAAGGCGAAGAGGACCTGGACGCCCGGGAGGGCGACCCGCAGCTCCTGCAGCAGCTCGCCGAGGTTGCGGTCGAGTCGTTCCTCCTCGGTCTCGTTGCGACCCGACTCCGGGTGGCGCTGATCCTTCTCCCCGGCGGACCCGTTCTCCATTGCAGGACCATATGGCAATCGAGACGGCGATCGTCCTTTTCAACCGGGACCTCCGGGTCCGGGATCATCCGGCCCTGGCAGCGGCCTCCGCGGCCGGTCGAGTCGTGCCGCTGTTCGTCTTCGACGAGCGGCTGCTGGGCTCGCGCTTTGCGGCGCCGAACCGGGTCGCCTTCATGTTGGAGGCGTTGCACGACCTCGACCTCTCGCTGCGGCGGGCGGGCGGCCGCCTCTTCGTCCGCCACGGCGACCCGGCGCGGGAGGCGCTCGCAGTGGCCAAGGAGTGCGGCGCGACCGCGCTCCACGTCAGCGCCGACTGGAGCGCCTACGCGCGGGCGCGGGAGCAGCGGCTGGCGCGGGCCTGCGAGGAGGAGCGGATCGAGTTCCGCGCCCACCCCGGGGTTACGGTGGTCCCGCCCGGAGCGGCGACGCCGGCCGGCGGCGACCACTTCAAGGTCTTCTCCCCTTACCACCGCGCCTGGAGCCGGCTGCCCTGGCGGGAGGGTGCGAAGCTGCCCCGCAAGCTCTCGGTCCCGAGCAACCTGAAGGCCGGGCGGCTGCCGGCGCTCGGCTCGCTGATCGGGGGACGGCCCTCGTCGAACCGGGCCACCGGCGGTGAGGCGGAGGGGCGGAAGCGGATGCGCGCCTGGTTCCGCGACGGCCTCGGCCGCTATGAAGATCGCCGCGACGACCTTCCCGGCGACGCCACCTCCCGCCTCAGCGCCTACATCCGCTGGGGCTGCGTCTCGCCGCTGGAGCTGGCGCGCGAGGCGGGCGACCGGCGTGGCGGTGCCTCCTTCGTGCGGCAGCTCTGCTGGCGCGACTTCCACCACCAGGTGCTGGCGGCGACCCCGTCCCTCCCAAGCCGTGACTACCGCCCGCGGCGGGATCGCTGGTCCCGCTCCAAGCAGACCTTCGAGGCCTGGCGCGACGGCCGCACCGGCTACCCCCTTGTCGACGCGGCGATGCGGCAGCTCGCGTTGGAGGGCTTTATGCACAACCGGGCGCGGATGACCGTCGCCTCCTTCCTCTGCAAGGACCTCTACGTCGATTGGCGCCCGGGCGCCTGGCACTTCTGGGACCTGCTCACCGACGGCGAGATCGCCAACAATGCCGGCAACTGGCAGTGGGTGGCGGGCACCGGCAACGACACCCGCCCCAACCGCGTCCTCAACCCCGTCCGCCAGGCGCAGCGCTTCGACCCCGAGGGCACCTACGTGCGCCGCTACCTCCCCGAGCTGGAGTCGATCGAAGGCAAAGCGATCTTCGAACCCTGGCGAGCGAAGGGCTTCGAGCGCCTCGACTACCCAGCGCCGCTGGTCGACCACGACGAGGCCGCAGCCACGTTCAAAGCCCACCGCACCGGTTGACTCACAACTACCAAGCGAACTGCATCAACTTGACTACCCAGTAGGTAACGAAGTTGATGCAGTTCACGAATCCTCCGCCGCATAGGATCGGCGGATGGGACGACTGGCGGTGATCCTCGGCAGTAACGCCCTTGGGCCGGGCGGCGAGGAGATCGCCGCCGCGGCGGCCGAGCAGGGGGCGGCGATCGCGCAGCGCCACAGCGCCGACGGCGCCTTCGTCCTCCCCCACGCGATCGACCACGCGGCAACGCTGCGGCCGCTGGTCGAGCAGGGCTGCGACCGGGTGCTGGCGATCGGCTCGGTCGGCTCGCTGCGGCCCGAGGAACTCGCCGTCGGCAGCCTCGTCTGCCCCGATGACTTCATCGCCCTCAATCTCGGCGACTCGATCTTCGAGGACGCCCGCGCCCACTCCGCTCCCGGCTTCGACCGGCGCTGGCGCGCGGATGTGATCGCGGCCTGGAGCGAGGGCGGCCAGGCACCGCGCGACGGCGGCGTCTACTGGCAGGCCCGGGGGCCGCGCTTCGAGACCCCGGCCGAGATCCGGCTGATGGCGGCGCACGCCCACGTGGTCGGGATGACGATCGCCTCCGAGTGCGTCGTCGCAGGTGAGCTGGGGCTCGACTACGCCGCCCTCTGCGTCGTCGACAACCTCGCCAACGGCCTCGGCGAGGGGGAGATCAGCATCGAGGATCTGGCAGCCGACCGCCTGATCAACGTCGAGCGCCTGCGCGAGGGCCTCGCCGCGGTGCTGCCGCGCCTCGGGGCGGTGGGCCGATGACGCTGGTGGTCGAGAACGCGCTGCTGGACGGCGAGCGGGTCGCGGTTCGCTGCGAGGGCGGGAGGATCGCGACGCTCGGTCCGGAGGTGACGGCCCAGCCAGGCGACGAAACCCTCGACGCCGGCGGCGCCCACCTGCTGCCGCCTTTGGTCAATGGCCACAGCCACGCGGCGATGACGCTCTTCCGCGGCTCCGGCGGCGACCTGCCGCTGATGCCGTGGCTGGAAGAGAAGATCTGGCCGATCGAGGCGAAGCTCTCCGACGAGGACGTCTACTGGGGCGCCCGCCTCGCCTGCGCCGAGATGCTGCGTTCCGGCACCACCCGCTTCTGGGACATGTACTGGCAGCCGGCAGCGACGGCGCGGGCGGTGGGCGACGCCGGTATCCGGGCGACGATTGGGGCGCCGCTCTTCGACCTTCACGGCACCCCGGCCGATCTGCGCGAGATGGCGCACCGCGGCCTCGAAGCGCTCGAGGGCTGCGGCCCGAGAATCACCCCGGCCCTCGCCCCGCACGCGATCTACACCGTCAGCGAAGAGTCGCTGCGCTGGATCGCCGAGCTCAGCGCCGAGCGCGACCTGCCGATCCAGATCCACCTCTCCGAGACCGAGAAAGAGGTTCAGGACTGCCTCGCTGAGCATGGTGAGCGGCCAGCCTTCTACCTCGACCGTCTCGGCTTCCTCGGCGAGCGGACGATCCTCGCCCACGGTGTCTGGCTCGACCCCGACGAGCTGGCGCTGATCGCCGAGCGCGGCGCCACCGTCGTCACCAACCCGGTCGCCAACATGAAGCTCGCGGTCGGCGGCGTCTTCCCCCACCCCGCCGCCCGCAGCGCCGGCGTCGCCGTCGGCCTCGGCACCGACGGCGCCGGCTCCAACGACTCGCTCGACCTGCTTGCCGACCTCAAGGCCTTCGCCCTCATCCAGAAGCACGCCGCCGCCGACCCCACCGCGATCGAGGCCGCCGAGGCCTGGGCGGTCGCCACCGGCGCCCGCGCGCCGCAACTCGGCGCCACCCCGCTCGAGCCGGGCGCCCCCGCCGACTTCCTCCTCATGCGTGCGAACTCGCCCGAACTGGGTATCGGCGAGCTGATGGCCAACCTCGTCTACGCCGCCTCGGGCGCCGCCATCGCTCATGTGGTGGTCGACGGCAGGGTGCTGATGCGCGATGGCGCGGACCCGGAGCTGGCGGAGATCGTCGCCCGCGCAGCAGAGCGGGCCAGGGGACTGGGCCTATGAGCGGCCAGGGTGCCTCTTCGGTCCGCTATGCAGAGGCGACGAAACGCTACCCCGGCGCCTCCTCGCCGGCCGTCGACAGGCTCACCCTGGAGGTCCCCGCCGGGGAGATCTGCGTCCTCGTCGGGCCCTCCGGCTGCGGCAAGACCACCGCGATGCGGATGGTCAACCGCACGGTCGAGATCAGCGAGGGCGACGTCCTCATCGGCGACCGCTCGGTCCGCGACCGCGAGCCCGCCCAGCTGCGGCGGGAGATCGGCTACGTGATCCAGCAGATCGGCCTCTTCCCCCACCGCACGATCAGCGAGAACATCGGCGCCGTCCCGCAGCTGCTCGGCTGGAAGAAGGAGCGGATCCGCCAGCGCTCCAGTGAGCTGCTGGAGCTGATCGGGCTCGACCCGGAGCTCGGCGACCGCTACCCGGTCCAGCTCTCCGGCGGCCAGCAGCAGCGTGTCGGCGTCGCCCGCGCCCTTGCGGCTGACCCGCTGGTGATGCTGATGGACGAGCCCTTCGGGGCGATCGACCCGATCAACCGCGAGCGCCTGCAGAACGAGTTCCTCCGCCTGCAGGCGGAGATCCGCAAGACCGTCCTCTTCGTCACCCACGACATCGACGAGGCGATCAAGATGGGCGACCGGATCGCGGTGATGCGCGAGGGCGGCCGGGTCGAGCAGTACGCGACCCCGGCGGAGCTGCTGATGGCGCCGGCCAACGAGTTCGTCGAGGACTTCGTCGGCGCCGACCGGGCGCTGAAGCGGCTGGCGCTGATGCGGGTCCGCGACATCCACCTCTGGGAGGCGCCGCTGGCCCACGTCGGCCAGGCGACCGCCGAGGTGCGGGCGAAGCTGGCGGCGCCAGACGTCGAAGTCCCCTTCCCGCTGCTGGTCGACAGCGAGCGCCGGCCGCTCGGCTGGCTCAGCGAGCGCGACCTCGCCGCCGAGGTCGTCCCCCGCCAGCCCGACTCGCCGCCAGGACCGGTGCTGGAGCTCGACGACGTGATGCGCGACGCCCTCGCCGACCTGCTCCAGGGCGAGGCTCAGTACGCGCCCGTCGTCGACCACCGGCGGCGCATCGCCGGCGTCCTCTCGGTCGAGATCATCTCCGAGTTCCTCGGCTCCCCCGAGGCGAAGAGCGATGAGCACCCGGCGGTGGAGCGACCGCATGGGTAACCCGTTCCTGATCGCGGCGGCGGGGCAGGTCGGCGAAGGGTTCTTCCGCGAACGCGAAAGCGGGACGCTGCCCTGCCAGGCGAACTCCAGCCACCTCTTCTGCTGGGACTGGACGAAGGAAAACATCGATCGCTACGGCACCCCAACCGTGCAGCACCTGGAAATCGTCCTGATCTCTGTGATCGTCGGCTTCGTAATTGCTTTTGCGCTCGCGCTGATCGCGCATCGCACCCGCTGGCTGCAACCGCCACTGCTCACGGCCACCGGCGTGCTCTACACGATCCCCAGCATCGCCTTCTTCTTCCTACTACTCCCGCTCACCGGTTTCGGCCGCGACACCGCGATCATCGTCCTCGCTGCCTACACCCTGCAGATCATTTACCGCAACACCATCCTCGGCCTGAACAACGTTCCGTCCTCGGTCAAAGACGCTGCCCGCGGGATGGGATTCACCAGCCGCCAAATCCTCTGGAAAGTGGAGTTGCCCCTGGCGATTCCCGAGATCATCGCGGGGCTGCGGGTTGCGGTCGTCAGCACGATTGCGATCGCGACGCTGGTCGTCTTCATCAACGCCGGAGGCCTTGGAACGCAGATCTACGGCAGTGGCAATCTCACCTTCCCGACCAGCATCGTCATTGCGATGGCGATCGTTATGGGGATGGCACTCCTCTTCGACCTGGTGCTCCTGACGGTGCAACGACTGAGCACGCCATGGCGACGGGTGAGACAGGCATGAACGCGCTCCCGCTCGCCTCCTTCACCGGCGCGATCGAATTCATCTTCCACCCGCAGGAATCGAACGTCACCGGCGGCAACAAGGTCGGCGGCTTCGACAGGTCACTGGAACTGGTGCTCAAGCACCTCGAGGTCACGGCTATCGCCCTCGCGATTGCCCTTGTCGTCGCCCTTCCACTCGGGCTCTACCTCGGCCATCGTGGCCGCGGCGAACTCTTCGCCGTCGGAGTGGGCAATGCCGGACGAGCCATTCCCGAGCTCGCCGTAATCGCACTTGTGGCAGTGCTGATCGGCGTCGGCTTGAGGACGGTGGCGCCGGCGCTGGCCATCCTCGGCATTGCCCCGATCCTCGTCAACACCTACGTCGGCGTTCGTCAGGTCGATCCCGGTGCCGTCGAAGCTGCTCGCGGGATGGGGATGAGCGAGTTCGACATCATGCGCAAAGTCGAGCTGCCGCTGGCGGTACCGACCGTGATGGGCGGCGTGAGGGCCGCGGCGATCGTGATCCTCGCCACCGCGACGATCGCCCCCCTGGCCGGCGTCGAATCCCTCGGCGACTTCATCCTCAACCGCAACGTCTACGGCGAAAACGGGCTGCTCGCGGGGGCCATCCTCGTCGCTCTGCTCGCCCTGACGATCGAGGGATCGCTCGCCCTCCTCCAGCGTCGCCTTACTTCCGACGGGCTGAAGGTAAAGACTGCGTAACAACGACCCACCCCAAGACCACCCCAAATAGGAGGCAATAAGTGAGGACCGACCAGACGAGAATGCGGGTGCTACTTGCGGCACTGGCGGCGCTCGCGCTGACCCTTGGCGTCGCCGCCTGTGGCGGCAGCGGCGACAGCACCACCTCGGGCTCGACCGCAGGCGGCGAAGCCGGGGCGATCCAGTCCAACCCCGAAAACGGCAAAGTCAGCCTGACGATCGGCTCGAAGAACTTCCCCGAACAGGAAATCCTCGGGGAAATCTACGCGCAGGCGCTGACCGCGGCCGGCTACAAGGTCAAGAGCGCGCTCAACCTGGGATCGGAAACCGTGGCCCTGAAAGCGGTCAAGACCGGCCAGGTCTCCGGTTACCCCGAGTACGCGAGCACGGCCCTCACCTCCTTCTTCGGACTCGAACCCGAAGAAGTGCCCTCCGACGCCAACGAAGCCTGGGAAAAGGCGAACGAAGAATTCGAAAAGGAAGGCCTGCAGGCGTTCGAACCGACGCCGTTCGCCAGCGCCAACGCGGTCGGCACGACCAAGAAGACCGCCGAAAAGTACGGCCTGAAGACCGTCTCCGACCTCGAAGGCGTCTCCGAAGAACTCTCGCTCTACGGCTCGCCCGAGTGCCGCCAGCGGATCGACTGCCTGGCCGGGCTGGAAAAGCTCTATGGCCTGAAGTTCAAGTCGTTCACGCCGGTCGACATCGGCCTCCGCTACACGGTGCTGGAAAAGGGTCAGGCGGATCTCTCGATCCTCTTCACCACCGACCCCCAGCTCTCGGCCGAGAGCGACAAGTTCGTGATCCTCGAAGATGACAAGGAAGTCTTTCCGGCCGGCAACGTGATCTTCGTGACCACCAAGAAGGTCGCCGAAGAAGCCGGGCCGGACTACGAAAAGACGATCCTCCAGGTGCAGGAAGGGCTCGACCTGAAGGTCGTCCAGGAGCTCGACGCCCGGGTCGAACTCGAAAAGGAAACGCCGAAGCAGGCCGCCAAGGCCTACCTCGAATCGGCGGGGTACGTCGGCTAGTTCCACATCGCGGTACCGGCGGGCCGATTCGTCCTCGACGAGGGCGTTTCGGCTCGCCGGCTTTATAGGCAGTAGACTTCTGACTACTCATGAGTCGTCGTCGAGCTTGGACAAGCTGGTGAGCGCACGAGCTCTTCTCGCTTCGATGGCGATCCTGGCGCTGGCGCTTACCGTTGCCGCCTGCGGCAGCAGCGGCGACAGCACTACCGCCAGCTCGAGTGAAAGCACCTCGATCGCCTTCAATCCGAAGACCGGCGGCTCGATCACCCACAACCCGGACAATCAGCAGAAACCCACCCTGACGATCGGCTCGCAGACCCTCCCCGAAGAGGAAATTCTCGGCCAGATCTACGCGCAGGCCCTTACCGCGGCGGGCTTCAAAGTCAAGACCGCCCTCAACTTGGGTTCCGAAACCGCCGCCCTGAAGGCTCTGCGGAAGGGCCAGATTTCCGGCTATCCGGAGCACACCGACAAGGTCCTCATCTCATTGTTCGGCTGGAAACCCGATGAAGTCCCGTCCAATGGCACGGCAGCGCGGTACCAGGCAAACAAAGAATTGCTGGAAAGCTACGACATCGAGACGTTCAACCCAACCCCCTTCGCCAGCACCAATGCGGTGGGGACGACGCGGGAAACGGCCGAAAAGTATGGCCTGAAGACCATCTCCGACCTCAAAGGCATCTCGGAGAAATTGTCGCTCTATGGACCGCCCGGGTGTCGTCAGCGAATCGACTGCCTGGCGGGACTGGAAAAGCTGTATGGGCTGAAGTTCAAGTCGTTCACGCCGATCGACACCAGCCAACGCTACTCGGTGCTGGAAAAGGGTCAGGCGGACCTCTCCATTCTCCCCAGCACCGACCCGCAGCTCTCGACCGAAGGTGACAAGTTCGTGATCCTGAAGGACCACAAGCACGTCCTTCCCGCCGGCAATGTGATCTTCGTGACCAAAAGGGAGACCGGATGGGAACACGGGCGTGACTACGAAATGATCATCCAGAAGGTCCAGACAGGCATGAGCCTGAAGGTGATCCAGGAACTCAATGCCCGGGTCGAGCTCGAAAAGGAAACGCCGAAGGTGGTCGCCAGGGACTACCTCGTCTCCACGGGATACATCCTCAAGTAGCCGTCGAGAACGGCCTGCCTTCTCCTGACCGCCGCTTCAGCCGCGTGAAGCTGACGTGGGCCGCGCAGGCGGCGGCGAGGCCCGAGAGGCCGGCGAGGAGGAGCGCCACGCGGGGGTCGTAGGACTGGGCGAGCCAACCGGCGAGGGGCCCTCCGATCGGGGTGGATCCGAGGAAGACGACCGAGTAGAGGGCCATCACCCGGCCGCGCATCTCGGGGGAGACCGCGAGCTGGAGGGTCGAGTTGATCGTCGCCGCGAAGGTGACGGCGGCGGCCCCCAGGAGGGCCAGCATCACGATCTCCAGCGCCAGGCTCGGCATCGCCGCGGCGAGCAGGGCCGAGAGGCCGAAGGCCAGCGCGCCGCCGGCGATCAGGCGCGGCCCGGTGCGTCCGCGATGGCCGTTGACGAGGGCGCCGGCAATCGAGCCGACGGCCATCGCCGAGACGAGGCTGGCGTAGGTCATCGCGCCGGATTCGAAGCTGAACTTGGCGAGCAGCGGCAGCACCACCTGGAAGTTGAAGCCGAGCGTCCCGACCAGCCCCATCAGCGCCAGCGGCACCATCAGCTCCGGCGTCTCGAGGACGTAGCGGAGGCCGGCGCGGATCGCGCCCGGCTCGCGCTCGGCGACGGGGGCGGCGTCGAGGCGGTCCGGGTCCATCCCCCACAGCGCCAGGATCATCGCCACGAAGGTGAGGGCGTTGAGCCCGAAGCAGGGGACGACGCCGACGGTCGCGATCAGGATCCCGGCCAGGGCGGGGCCGACGATCCGCGCCGCCTGGACGATGACGCTGTTGAGGCTGACCGCGTTGACGACCCGGTCGGGGCCGACCATCTCGTAGACGAAGCTCTGGCGGGTCGGGTTGTCGATCGCGTTCAGCGAGCCGAAGGCGAAGACGGCGAGGTAGACCATCCAGGGCGCGACGACGCCGGTCGCGGTAACGGCGAAGAGGCCGGCGGCGGGGATCATCATCAGCGCCTGCGTGGTCATCAGCAGCCGCCGCTTCGGGACCCGGTCGGCGAGCAGGCCGCCCCAGGCGCCGATCAGCAGCATCGGCAGGAACTGCAGCGCGGTGGTGAGGCCGACCGCCAGACCGCTGCCGGTCAGGGTAAGGATCACCCAGACCGCGGCGACGGTCTGCATCCAGGTCCCGGAGAGGGAGATCAGCTGGCCGGCGAAGTAGCGGCGGTAGTTGCGGACCTGCAGCGAGTTGAACGAGTGGCGGAGGGCGGCGCTCACCCTCGGTCACCCTCGCGCATCCGCTCGAGGATCTCCGCCGCCCGCTCGAGCGTCTCGACCTCCTCGGCCGAGAGGTCCTTCATGCGGCGGGCGAGGTAGGCGTTCTTGCGGCCGCGCAGTCGCCGCAGCCGCTCGCGGCCGGCGCCGTTGACGCTGACCAGGGCGCTGCGCCCGTCCTTCGGGTCCCGCGTGCGGTCGATCAGGCCCGCCCGTTCGAGGCAGACGAGGGTGCGGGTGATCGTCGGGCGCTTGACCCGCTCGATCGCGGCGATCTCGCTAGGGGTCATCGGGCCGTGTCGCTCGATCGTCGCCAGCGCCGCGACCGAGGTCGGGGTGAGGCCGCTGGTCTCGGCGGCGGCCTCCTGGCGCAGGCGGCGTGAGGTGCGGACGATCGCCATGCGCAGGTGCGCGGCGCGCTCGGCAAGTGGGATCTCGGTCGGGTTCATCGTCATGATTAGCGTTGATAATTAGTTTAGCAAACTATCCCTGTGTGACCAAGCCGCCTGTACAGGGAACTTCCCTGCCCATACGCTCAGGGAGATGTCGGCACGAGCCGAGTACGACGCAGCGATCATCGGCGCCAGCCTCTCCGGGTGCACCGCGGCGATCCTGCTCAGCCGTGCCGGCGCCAGGGTCGCGCTGATCGAGAAGAGCCCGGACCCGCAGGCCTTCAAGCGCATCTGCTCGCACTTCATCCAGGCCTCGGCGGTGCCGACGATCGAACGGCTCGGCCTCTACGAGCCGATCCTCGCGGCCGGCGGTCTGCGCTCCCGCTTCCACGCCCGGACGCCGTGGGGATGGATCGAACCGACGGAGAAGCGCGAGGCCTACTGCCTCAACCTACGCCGCAGCCTGCTCGACCCGATGCTGCGGGAGGCGGCGGGCGAGCAGCCGAACGTCGAGCTGATGCTGGGCCAGAACGCCGAGCGCCTGGTCCGCGACGGCGACGCCTTCGCCGGGGTCGCGGTGCGCGATCGGCAGGGGAAGGCGCGGGAGATCCGCGCGCGCCTGGTCGTCGGCGCCGACGGCCGCGATTCCCAGATCGCCGAGCTGGCGGGGGTGAAGGAGAAGACCTTGCCCCACAACCGGCTCGCCTACGGCGGCTACTTCGAGGGGCCGAAGCCGCGCTTCTGGCCCGACGGCGCCGTCTGGTTCCTCGATCCCGACATGGCCGCCGCCTTCCCCACCGACGGCGACCAGATCTTTTACATCGCGATGACCGACAAGGACCGCGCCCCGGAGTTCAAGGCCGACCCCGAGCGGGCGCTGGTCGAGCATGTCGCCGGCGTCCCCGAGCCGCCGCCGATCCGCGAGAGCCGCTGCGTGGAGCCGGTGATCGGGAAGATCGAGATGCCGAACCGGATCCGCGGGCCGATCGCTCCCGGCCTGGCGCTGATCGGCGACGCGGCGCTCGCCACCGACCCGATCTTCGGGGTCGGCTGCGGCTTCGCCTTCCAGTCGGGCGAATGGCTCGCCGACAGCGTCTCCCCCGCCCTGCGGGGCGTCGAGTCCCTGGACAACTGCCTGCGCCGCTACCGCAAGCGCCACCGCCGTCAGCTCGGCATGCACGCCCGCCTCATCCACGACTACGCGACCGGGCGCAAGTTCGACCCGGTCGAACGGGCGATGATGACCACGGCCGTCCGCGATCGGAAGGCGGCGGCGCTCTTCGAGGCGGTCGGGACGCGGCGGAAGACGCCCCCGCAGCTGGCGGCGCCGATGGCCCGGCGGGTCCTCGCGACCTACGCGCGGCGGCTGGTCGGCTCCGCCTAAGACCGCACGTTTCGAGAAGAGCCGGCGATGGCGATGTGAAATCCTCGTCGGCGATGGAGCTCGTCCGATGACCGGCGCCGCCGAGGCCCGCGACAAACGCTGGATTGCCCTGATCCTGCTCTGCTCGGCCCAGTTCGTGGTCGTGCTCGACGCCTCGATCGTCAACGTCGCCCTGCCGACGATCGGCGAATCGCTTCACTTCACCGAGAGCAGCCTGCCCTGGGTCGTCAACGCCTACGTCCTCACCTTCGGCGGCTTCCTCCTGCTTGGGGGGCGGCTCGCCGACCTGCTCGGCCGCCGCCGCGTCTTCATGTTCGGGCTGGTGCTGTTCGCCCTCGCCTCGCTGGCCGGCGGGCTGGCGAGCAACTCGGGACAGCTGATCGCCGCCCGTGCCGTGCAGGGCCTGGGCGCGGCGATCCTCTCCCCCGCCGCCCTCTCGATCGTCGCCACCACCTTCAAAGACGGTGCCGAGCGCAACAAAGCGTTGGGCATCTGGGGCGCGGTCGCCGGTTCCGGCGGCGCCGCCGGCGTCCTCCTCGGCGGGGTCCTCACCGAATACCTCGGCTGGGAATGGGTGCTCTGGGTCAACGTCCCGATCGGGATCGCCGCCGCGGCGCTCTCGCCGAGCCTGATCGCCGAGTCGCATGCCGAGCGGGAGGTCCGCACCTTCGACGTCGCCGGGGCGACGACGATCACCCTCGGCCTCTCCGCTCTGGTCTTTGCCCTTCTCGACGCCGAAGACGCCGGCTGGGGGTCGGCGCAGACGATCGGCGTCCTCGCCCTGGCGGCGGTGATGCTGACCGCCTTCGTCGCGATCGAGCGCCGCTCGCGGGCGCCGCTGGTGCCGTTCTCGATCTTCCGCCTGCGGACGATCACGGGCGCCAACGTCGTCGGCATCCTCGTCGGCGCCTCGCTCTTCTCGATGTTCTTCTTCATCTCGCTCTACATGCAGCAGGTGCTCGGCTACAGCGCGATCAAGGCCGGCCTCTCCTACCTGCCGCTGGCGGTCGCGATCATGCTCTCGGCCGGGATCGCCTCCGGCCTGGTGACGAAAGTCGGCTTCAAGCCGATCCTCGCCCTCGGCATGGTCTTCATCGCGATCGGCCTCGTCTGGTTCAGCCAGATCTCCGCCGACGGCAGCTTCCTCGCCGACATCCTCGGCCCCTCGCTCTTCGCCGCGGTAGGCCTCGGCTTCGCCTTCGTCCCGGTGACGATCGCCGCCGTCTCCGGTGTCGAGGACCGTGAGCAGGGCCTCGCCAGCGGCCTTATCAACACCTCCCAGCAGGTCGGCGGCGCCCTCGGCCTCGCCGTCCTCGCCGCCATCGCCAGCTCCCAGATTGGCGACTCCCGCGACCCCGCCGTCCTCACCGACGGCTTCTCCTCCGCCTTCCTCGTTGGCGCCGGCTTCGCGATCCTCGGCCTCCTCGCCACCCTCATCCTGATCCGCAGCTCTGACAGCAAGGCGCACGTCGAGCTCGGGGCGGAACCAGTGACCGAATCCAGCTCCTAAGTGGCGCCGGGGTGGTTCCCCGCATCACCAGACTCGACCCGCTCCGGCGGGTCTTGTTGTTTCTGGAGGCACCCGGTCCGCCGCGTCGAAGCAGACTCGGATGGACGAGCGGAGCATTCGCTGGCGGGAACGGCTGAACACGCCGATGCTGATCGCGGCGGCGCTGACGGTGCCGACGGTGGCGATCACCGAGTCAAAGCCGGGCGGGGCGCTGGAGACGGTGGCGGTGGTGCTGAACTGGGCGACCTGGCTCGCCTTCCTGGTCGAGCTGGTGGTGATGCTGAGCGTGGTGCCGGACCGGAAGGCCTGGATTCGGAAGCATCCGCTCGACGTGGTGATCGTCTTCCTGACGCCGCCGGTGCTGCCGGCGGGGCTGCAGAGCCTGCGGGCCCTGCGGCTGCTGCGGCTCCTCCGCCTGCTGCGCCTGGCCGAGCTCTCGCGCGAGGTCTTCTCGCTGGAGGGGGTCCGCTACGCGCTGCTGCTGGCGACGCTGACGATCGTCGCCGGCGGCACCGCCTTCGCCGCCTTCGAGAAGGAACAGCACCTCAACTTCTGGGAAGGGAGCTACTGGGCGCTGACCACGATGACCACGCTGGGGTCGAACATCTACCCGACGACGACCGGCGGCCAGATCGTCTCGACGGTGATCCTGCTCATCGGAATCGGCTTCGTCGCCCTCCTCACCGGCTCCTTCGCCCAGCGCTTCCTCGCCCCTGAAATCGCCGAGATCGAGGAAGAGCTGGAAGAGGAGAAGCTGAGCGCCGAGGCGCTGGCGCTGCGGGAACTGAAGAGCGTCCAGGAGCAGCTGCAGGCGCTCGAGGTCGCGATCGAGCGGATGGCAAAACAGTGACGACCTTTGTCCCCGGATACCGGGGACTGCCCTGCAGGGGCGCTTTTAATCGCTCTTCGCCTGCTCCTCGGCGATCTTCGACTCCAATTCCCTCATCACTTCTGGATCTTTCAGCGTCGTCACGTCGCCGAGCGCGCGGCCCTCGGCGATGTCGCGCAGCAGCCGGCGCATGATCTTGCCGGAGCGGGTCTTCGGCAGGTCGTCGGCCCAGACGATCCGCTTCGGGCGGGCGAATTTGCCGATCCGCTCGGCGACCGTCTCGCGGATGCCCTCGACCAGCTCCTCGCTTTCGTCCTTCTCGCCGCGCAGGGTGACGAAGGCGCAGATCGCCTGGCCGGTGTCCTCGTCGGATTCGCCGATCACCGCCGCCTCGGCGACGTCGGGGTGGGCGACGATCGCCGACTCGACCTCGGCGGTCGAGAGACGGTGGCCGGAGACGTTGACGACGTCGTCGATCCGCCCGATCACCCAGAAGTAGCCGTCGGAGTCGCGGCGGGCGGCGTCGCCGACCAGGTAGCGCTCCTTCCCGAACCGCGAGAAGTAGGTCTCGACGAAGCGGTCGTCCTCTTTGTAGAGGCCGCGCAGCATCGAGGGCCAGGGGCTCTCCAGCACCAGCAGGCCCTGCCCTTCCTCCACCGGCTTCCCCTCAGACTCGTCGACCACCTGGGCCTCGACCCCCGGGAACGGCGTCGTCGCCGAGCCCGGCTTGGTCGCGGTGATCCCCGGCAGCGGCGTGATCATGATCCCGCCGGTCTCGGTCTGCCACCAGGTGTCGACGATCGGACAGCGGCCGCCGCCGATCACCTCGTGATACCAGAGCCAGGCCTTAGGGTTGATCGGCTCCCCGACCGAGCCCAGCAGCCGCAGCGAGGAGAGGTCGTGTTCGGCCGGGATCTCGGCGCCCCACTTGATGAAGGTGCGGATCGCGGTCGGCGCCGCGTAGAGGATCGTCGCCTTGTAGCGCTCGACCAGCTCCCACCAGATCCCCTTGTGCGGGTAATCCGGCGCCCCCTCCCACATCACCGAGGTGGCGCCGTTGGAGAGCGGCCCGTAGACGATGTAGGAGTGGCCGGTGACCCAGCCGACGTCGGCGGCGCACCAATAGACGTCCGACTCCGGCTTCAGGTCAAAGACATAGCGGTGGGTCGTCGTCACCTGGGCCAGGTAACCGCCGGTGGTGTGGAGGATCCCCTTCGGCTTCGCGGTCGAGCCGGAGGTGTAGAGGATGTAGAGCGGGTGCTCGGCCTCCATCGGCTTGGCCGGGCACTCGGGGTCGGCCGCCTC
>CAMLHB010000026.1 GCA_946479725.1 uncultured Actinomycetes bacterium
CTCCGCTGTGGAGGCTGAAGCGGGCGTGCTTGCCCTCCCCCATCGTCCGCACGTCGCTGACCCGCGCCGATGGCACCAGCAACCGCACCCCCGGGTTGCCCATCCCGAACGGGGCCAGCTGCCTCAGCTCTTCCGCCAGCTCCAGCCCAAGGTCCACCCCGCCGATGATCGCGTCGACCTTTTCGGTCCGCACCAAGTCCTCGGGCGCGAGGACTTCGTTGGCGTGGGCGGCGAATGCCGCCTGAAATGCCGGAATGTTCTCGGCCTTGATCTGCAGCCCAGCCGCGGCCCGGTGGCCGCCGAATCCCTCCAGATGCGCGGCGCAGGCCTCAAGCGCCGCCAGTAAATCGAACCCCGGGATACTCCGCCCCGAGCCGCGCCCATTCCCCTCTTCGTCGAGTGAGATCACGACCACGGGCCGCCGATGCCGCTCGACCATCCGCGAGGCGACGATCCCGATCACGCCCGGATGCCAGCCCTCACCGGCGACGACGAACCCGCGCGCCTCGCGCAGCTCCTCCGGCAGCTCCCGCCGCGCCGCCTCCGCCGCCGCATCCACCTCACGCTCCGTCGCCCGCCGCTCCGAGTTCGCCCTGCTCAGCTCGACCGCAATCGCCTCAGCCCGCTTCCCGTCCTCGGTCAGGAACAGCTCCACCCCGGCATCGGCCCGGTACAGTCGCCCCGCCGCATTGATCCGCGGCGCCAGCCGGAACCCCAGATCGCCCTCGTCCAACCGCTCGGGCTCGCACTTCGCCACCTCCATCAGAGCCCGCATCCCAACCCGCCGCCCGCGCCGGATCTCCGCCAAGCCCCTCTTCACCAAAGCCCGGTTCTCCCCCACCAGCGGCACCACATCAGCCACCGTCGCCAAGGCCACCAGATCGAGATCCCTTGCTGCGGCTTCGGGGGCACGGGGGAGGGACTCGCCGGGCCCTCCCCGCTGTTGCCCGCCGAGTCCCTCCCCCGTGCCCCTCAACGCGCAGCTCAGCTTCCAAGCCACCGCGGTCCCGCAAAGCGACGCAAACGGGTACCCGCTCACTTCCGGATGCAAGATCAAGCAATCCGGCAGCTCCTCGCCCCGCTGGTGGTGATCGGTGACCACCACCTCCATCCCCAGCTCCCGCGCCAACGCCACCTCCTCGACCGAGGTAATCCCGCAGTCCACGGTCAGCAGCAGCCCAGTCCCCCGCTCCGCCAGCCGCCGTACGTTCCCCTTGGAGAGCCCGTACCCATCCGAAACGCGGTTGGGGATGAACCAGTCGCACTCGGCCCCCAACCCCCGCAGGGTCGAGACCGTCAGCGCGGTCGCGCAGACCCCGTCGACGTCGAAGTCGCCGTGAACCGTGATCCGCCGACCCGTCTCGACTGCATCTCGAATCCGCTCGACCACGTCGGCCATCCCCGCGAACGCCGCCGGCGGATGCGTCTCGTCTGCCGCCAGGAACGCCCGCGCCTGCTCCGGCGTCCGGTAGCCCCGCCGCACCAGCGTCACCGCAACCGGCTCGCTCACGCCCAGCGCGGCGGCGAGCGCGTGCGCCTCCGCGTAGGAGTAGGGCTCGACGGCGAAGGGGCTGGCGGTTGCGGGCACGAATCCAGGCTAGGAAGCGCAGCGGCGGAACTTCACGACGCCGAGGACCCGAAGGTGCGGCGAAAAGCCGGCCGGATCAGTCGAGGCGCTCTTCCGAGCGGATGCCGACCGCGTAGACGATCCCCAAGCCGATCAGGGTCCCGGGAACAGCGATCAACGCCGTCGAGAGGTCGGTGTCCCCGAGGCCTTTGCCGCTGACCTCCTGAACGATCATCCCGAAGACGATCGAGCCCAGCACGGCGCCGAGGAAGGCGCCGACGATCCCCTGCCAGAAGCGGTCGGGCAGGAAGACCGTGAAGTGCCAGAGCGCGATGCCCATGATGAAGAAGACGACCAGGGCCATCAGATGCCTGCCTTCGTGGCCGTGTGCGCCCGGGGGCGGCCGTGGTCAAGCAGATCAAGGACGCAGGGTGCAGCCTTTGGCGGCGCCAAAGGCAAACCCGAGGACGCAGAGATGCGCAGCACCACGGGCGTCATCCGGGTGTGCAGGGTCGCGGAGGCAGGCATCTTCACCGGCTCCTCCCGTGCTTGCGGCGCGCCTGGCGGCGGGCGCGGCGATCGGCGGCGCGCTGGCGCCGCTCGGCCGAGGCCGAAGCGGCCGCCTCGGTGTCGCCGTTGTCGCGCGAGCTGGCGCCGTTGCCGGAGCCCTCCTCGCGTTCGACCGTCGCCACCGGGCTCGGAGTTGCCTCGGCGGCCGGCGCCTCGACCCCGGCGACGAACTCGCCTTCGCGCTCTTCGTCGCCACCAAGCTTCGCGGTCTCGATCTCATCCGCGTAGGCGGGGACGCGCCCACCCTCGACCTCGGCGATCCGCAGACGGCGGCGGACGAACCCGGGCTCGCGTTCCTTCCAGGCGGTCAGCACCGGCGAGGCGATGAAGATCGACGAGTAGGTTCCGGAGGCGATCCCGACCAGCATCGCGAAGGCGAAGTCCTGGAGGACGGCGCCGCCGAAGACGAGCAGCGACGTCACCCCGAGCAGGGTCGAGAAGCTGGTCGCCAGGGACCGGTTCAGCACCTCGCTCATCGAGCGGTTGACGATCTGCGAGAAGGCGGCGCGCGGCATCCGCGGCACGTTCTCGCGAATCCGGTCGAAGACGATGATCGTGTCGTAGATCGAGTAACCCAAGATGGTGAGGAAGGCGGCGACCGTACCGCTGCTCACCTCTTTCCCGGTCAACGAGTAGACGCCGGCGGTGATCAGG
Source organism: uncultured Actinomycetes bacterium (assembly GCA_946479725.1). The sequence continues at coordinate 2,792 of CAMLHB010000026.1, forward strand.
ATGTCGTGGAAGATCGCGATCAGCACCGGCACCGCGAACTTCGGGTCGAAGCGCAGGGCCACGTAGCCGCAGATCACCAGCAGCGAGAAGATCAGCGCCTTCAACGCGCTGTTTGCCACCTGCTGGCCGAAGGTCGGGCCGACGCTGGTGCTGTCGAAGCCGTCTTCGACGATGCCGAATTCCGATGCGAGCGCGGTCTGCGCCTGGCGCACCTGGCTGGGTTCGAGCTGGTGGGACTGGATCTGGAAGACGTCTTTGCCGGGGAAGCTCTTGTCGCTGACTGCCTGGATCTCCTCGCCGCTGATGCCCGCCTTGTCGAGCGCGTCGCGGACCCCTTCCTCGTCGGTCTTGGCTTCGACCGCGACCGTGATCCGCGTTCCCGACTCGAAGTCGATGCCGAAGTTGAGCTGCTTGGTCGCCAGCGCGAAGCCGCCGATGAGCAGGATCACGCCGGAGATCGAGAAGAACCAGCGGCTCGCCCCCATGAAATCGAAGTGCCAGCGTTTGCCTTCGCCGCCGGCGCCGAGGACGCTCGGCGAGCGCAGCAGCCGCGAGCGGCTCATGCTGCCGAGAAGGGCCTGGGTGAAGACGACCGCGGTCAGCAGCGAGACGATCGTGCCGACGCCGAGGGTGAAGGCGAAGCCCTTGACCCCGGCGGTGGCGAGGACGAAAAGGATGAAGGCGGTCAGCAGGGTGACGACGTTGGCGTCGATGATCGTGCTGATCCCGCGTTTGTAGCCAGCGGCGATCGCGCTCGACATCGAGCGCCCCGCCCGCACCTCCTCCTTTATTCGCTCGAAGATGACGATGTTGGAGTCGGCGGCGACGCCGATCGTCAGCACCAACCCAGCGATTCCCGGCAGGGTGAGGGTGATCGGGATCAGGTTGACGAGGGCGAAGAAGATCACCGCGTAGGCGCCGAGGGCGATCGAGGCGATCAGACCGAGGAAGCGGTAGTAGATCAGCAGGAAGATGATCACCAGCGCCAGGCCGACGATCCCGGCTTTGACGCCCTCGTGGAGGGCTTCGCTGCCGAGGGTGGCCGAGACCTGGGTCTGGCTGATCAGCTTCAGGTTGATCGGCAGGGCGCCGATCTGCAGCGTCGTCGCCAGTTCCTGCGCCTCGCCGACGCTGTTGAAGCCACCGCTGATCTGAGCCCCGGTGCGGCCGTCGATTCCGTCGGGGTTCTGTTCGAAGTTGATGATCGGCCGCGATTTGACTTCGTTGTCGAGGATGACCGCGAAGTGGCCGGAGAGGAGTTCGGCTTCTTCGGGGCTGACCGCGCCGATCGTCCGCGCCTTGCCGCGCTGGGCGATCTGCCGGGTGACTTCCTGGAAGGCTTCGCGGCCCGAGTCGGTGAACTGGAAGCTGACGGCCGGTTCGTTGGTGTTGGGTTCGTAGATCTGTTCGGGGTTGGTGATTTCCTTGCCGCTGAGAGCCGGCTTGTCCTTGAGGGCGAACCAGCCCGGTTCGCCTTCCTCGATCACCTGGCCTTCTTCGTCGACCGGCAGTTCCGAGACGACCACGGTCCCCGGCGGCACTTCGAGGACGATCCCGTCCTTCGAACGTTTTTCGCCCGTGGGACTGACGTAAAGGTCTTTCTTCGCCAGCTCCGGCCCGGCCAGCGCTTCGGCCGGATCGTTCTTGTCGAAGAGGTAGTAGCGCGGCCGGGCGACCGAGCAGTCTTCGCAGTTTTCGGCCGGTTCCTGTTCGGAGGCAACTTTGACCGCGTCGTAGGCGGTCGGGTAGGCGCCGGCGAAGATCAGCCTCTGGACTTCTTTTTTGTGAACGTTGCGGCCGGCTTCTTCCCAGCGCTTTTCCGATTCTTTGAGCGCTTGTTTCGGCGGTTCGGCCCCCGGCTTGCCGCCGATCGCCTTCTCGGGGCCGATCAGGTTCGGCTCCCAGTCGTAGTAGTAGAGCTGGGCGGTGGTGCCGACCTGCTCGGCGGCGCGGTTGGCGTCGGTGACGCCGGGCAGGCTGACCGTGATCTGGTCGGCGCCGAGCCGCGCGACCTCGGGCTCGGAGACACCGAGCTTGTTGATCCGCTGTTCGATGATCGAGATCGAGTCTTCGATGTCTTCGCCGCTGACTTCGGTCCCTTCTTCGGTCGCCTGGCCCTGGTAGACGAGCTCGAGCCCGCCCTGCAGGTCGAGGCCGAGCTTCGTTTCCTTGCTGGCGATGACGATCCCCGAGATCGCCACCAGCCCCAGCACCAGGAGGAGGACGAGGATGTGGCCGCGCCGGGTTCCCATCCGATCAGCCCTCCGGGGTGAGGACGAGGAGGAGGCCGCCGTCGTCGTCGTAGGCCGGGAAGACGTCGGCGACCGCCTTCGCCGGCAGGTCGCCCTCGGCGTTCACCGAGACCCGCTTGCCGAGCGAACGCACACCCCACTCGAGCGAGGTCTCGATCGGGTCGCTGACCCCGTTGCCGTCGGTGTCGGCGTCGGCGCCGCCGTCGCCGGCGTCGATCCAGTCAAGCCCGAGCACCTCGCGCACGGGGCGGCCGATCACGTCCTCGTCGGTGAGCCCGGTCAGCTCGAAGCTGCCTTTGCCGGCGTCGATCACTCGTTCCTGCTTGTCACAGACGAAAAAGGCCGCATTCGGAGCCGGATAATAATCGTCGAGTAATTCGAAGACAAAGCCGAAGCCGCATTTCGAGCAGCCCTTGGGACGGGTGCTGAACCCCGCGGTTCGCTCCCCGCTCACCTCCCGGTGCCCGCAATTCGGACAGATGAAGAACGGCATCTTCGACAGGCTAGCTGGCCAGGCTCAGAAGAGGCTCGCTGCGCCTTCGGGGGTGGGAAGGCCGAGGTGCTCGAAGGCGCGCGGGGTCAGAACCCGGCCGCGGGGGGTTCGCTTCAGCAGCCCCTGCTGCAGCAGGTAGGGCTCGAGCACGTCCTCGATCGTGTCCTGCTCCTCGCCGATCGCGACCGCCAGGGTCGAGAGGCCGACGGGCCCGCCGCCGAACTTCGTCGCGATGGTCTCCAGCAGGGCGCGGTCGCTACGGTCGAGCCCGCCGGCGTCGACCTCGAGCATCTCCAGCGCGTCGGCTGCCCCCTCGGCGCCGATCCGCCCGCTCCCCTTCACCTGGGCGAAGTCCCGAACCCGCTTCAAGAGACGGTTGGCGACGCGGGGGGTCCCGCGCGAGCGGGAGGCGATCGTCTGCGCCCCCTCGAGGTCGATCTCGACGCCGAGGATCGTCGCCGAGCGCTGGACGATCTGCGCAAGGTGCTGGGCCTCGTAGTACTCGAGCCGGTGGGAGACGCCGAAGCGGTCGCGCAGCGGCGTCGTCAGCAGCCCGGCACGGGTGGTCGCCCCGACCAGGGTGAAGGGCGGCAGCGGCAGCGTCACCGTCCGCGCCCCGGCGCCCTGGCCCAGCACGACGGGCAGCTCGCCGTCCTCCATCGCCGGGTAGAGCGTCTCCTCGACCGCGCGGCCGAGGCGGTGGATCTCGTCGATGAAGAAGACACTGCCGGGCTCCAGCGCGGTGAGGAAGGAGGCGACGTCTGCCTTGCGCTCGAGCGCCGGCCCGGCCGTCTGCACCATCGGCACCCCCAGCTCGGCCGCGACGATGTGCGCGAGCGAGGTCTTGCCCAGTCCGGGCGGGCCGGCCAACAGCACGTGGTCGAGCGGCTCCCCCCGCTTCCTCGCCGCCTCGATGAAGATCGCCAGCTGGTCGGTGACCTGCGTCTGATTGACGAAGTCGGCGAGGGTCTGCGGGCGCAGCGAGCGGTCGAGGTCCTCGTCGGGAGCCTCGGCGCGGGCGTCGTGGACCTTGACCTCGGCGTCGACCGGAATCGGCTCCTCCCCGATGCCCGGGGTGCGGATCCGGTTGCCGCCGATCTCGGGCGGGCCGCTCACGCGGCGTTCCTCGCGGCAGCCGCCTTGCGCAGCGCCGCCGCAACCAGGTCCTCGGCCTCCGAACCGTCGACTCCGTCCAGCAGCTGCTCGGCTTCCAGCGGCGCGTAGCCGAGGTTGACGAGGCCGTCGCGGGCGAGGGCGCGGGGCTCGCCCTCCTCGCTCCCGAGCAGCGCCACCTCTTCCTCGAGCGCCCCCGCCACCTTCTCGCGCAGCTCGACGATGATCCGCTCCGAGGTCCGCTTGCCGATCCCGGGAACGGCCTGGAAGCGCTTGGCGTCGCCGGCGGCGATCGCCCGGAGGAGGTCGCGGGCGGTGCCGCCGGAGAGAGTCGCGATCGCGACTTTCGGGCCGACGCCACTGACCGTGATCAGCAGCCGGAAGAGGTCGCGCTCCTCCTCGGAGGAGAACCCGTAGAGGGAGAGCGAGTCGTCGCGGGAGATCAGCTCGGCGTGGAGGAAGGCTTCGCGGCCGGTCGCCGGAACCGCTTTCAGCGTCTCCGAGGAGACCGCCAACCGGTAGCCGACGCCGCCGGCGTCGACGACGACGTGGTCGGGCCGCCGCACCATCACCTCACCGCGGACGGCGGCGATCATCCGGCGATCCGCTCCCGGGCGGCGCTGACCGCGCCGCGATGGCCATTCCCGCCGCCGTGGCAGATCGCAACCGCGAGGGCGTCAGCCGCGTGATCGGGCTCCGGCGGCTCCGGCAGGCCCAGCAGGGTTCCGACCATCCGCTGGACCTGGCGCTTGCCGGCCCCGCCGGAACCACAGACGGCCATCTTGATCGCCTGCGGGGTGTAGGTGAAGCAGCTGATCCCGCGTTCGGCGGCGGCCAACATCGCCACCCCGCTCGCCTGCCCGACCGCCATCGCCGAGCGCACGTTCTTGCCGAAATAGACGTCCTCGATCGCCATCGCCACCGGCTCGTGCCAAGCGAGCAGCTCCGCCAGGGACCGGTGGATCCGCTCCAGCCGCCGCTCCATCGGCTGTTCCGGGGTCGTCTCCACGACGCCGCCGTCGAGCGCGACCATGTGGTTGCCCTCGACGCGGACGATGCCGAAGCCGAGGTTGGCCGCACCAGGATCGATTCCCATCACCACCTGCATGGGAACTGATTCTGGAAAGAGGATCGGATGCCTTCCGGCGGACGCTCAGGCCGCCAATTTCTCCAATACCTCAGTCGGGATGTCGAAGTTGGCGTAGACCTCGTCGACGTCGTCCTGGTCGTCGAGCGCCTCCAGCAGCTTCAGCACCCGCTCGGCGTCGTGCCCCTTCACCTCGACGCTGCTCTTCGGCTCGGTCGCGAGCCCGGCGGACTCGACCTCGATGCCTTCGCCCTCGAGCGCTTCGCGCACCGCGGTGAGGTCGGTCGGCTCGCAGATCACCCGCAGCTTCCCCTCGTCCTCGCGCACGTCCTCGGCGCCGGCATCGATTGCCCCGATCAGGTCGTCCTCGCCGTAGCGACCGCCGTCGACCACGATCACGCCCTTTTTCTCGAAGATCCAGGCGACCGAGCCCGGCTCGCCGAGGTTGCCGCCGTGTTTGGAGAAGGCATGGCGGATCTCGGCGCTGGCGCGGTTGCGGTTGTCGGTCAGCGCCTCGACCAGGACGGCGACGCCCGCCGGGCCGTAGCCCTCGTAGACGATCCGTTCGATCGCGGCCCCGTCGGATCCGGCACCGGTGCCGACGTCGATCGCTTTCTGGATCTTGTCCTTCGGCATCGAGGCGTCTTTCGCCTTCTGGACCGCCGTCGCCAGGGTCGGGTTGCCGCCGGGGTCGCCGCCGCCGTCACGGGCGGCGACGGTGATCGCGCGCGCGAGCTTGCTGAAGAGCTTGCCGCGTTTGGCGTCGGCCGCACCCTTCTTGTGTTTGATCGAATGCCACTTGGAGTGCCCGGACATCGCCTGGCATTCTATGAAGTCGTCCGATGAGCGCGAAGGAGAGAACCCATGGAGCCGGGCGTGCCCTCGCCGCCAGCCTCGTCTTCCTGGCGATGCTGCTGGCCGCCTTCTCGCTCTGGACCGCGATCCCGCTGAGCTGGGTCTACATCGCCTCCAAGCTCTCCCAGACCCAGTTCCCGGCCGGCGGCCCCTATGCGGTGGTCGTGATCGGGATCCTGCTCACCTTCGTGGTGGTCGCCTGGCTGATCGGCCGCCTCAACAACCTCTACATCCGCATCACCGGCACCAACCGTCTCGGCCCGATCCGGCCGACCTGGCTGAAAAGCATGCGGGATACCGCCCCGGTCGCCCGCTCGGTCACCGTCGTCGAGGCGGTACTGATGGCCTCGGTGATGCTCGCCGCCCTCGCCCTCACCCTCTGGTTCTTCCTCCTGGCGGGATCGCCGCTGCCCGACCAGTAACAGGGTCCGCGACCAAGGCGTTGCGAAACTTTTACGTTTCGCGCACAACACGTTGCATGTTGCCCGGTAAGGTGGCAACATGGCAGTCATGGCAAGGGAAGAGTGGACCGACGCAAGGCTCGACGAACTCAATCGTCGAGTCGGCGGTATGCGAGTGGAGATGCGGAACGAACTTCAGGCGGTCCGGGTGGAGATGCGGGACATACGGACCGAAATCGGCGCCGTCAATCGGACGATGCAGCAATTTGCCTTTGCCATGATCGGGACGGTATTCCTTGGGTTCATGGGAACCATCGCCGCGCTTGTCTCTCTCGTCTGATCAGACGACGAAGCGGCCGTCTTCCTGCATCACCTCGCCGTCGACTTCGAGCTTGCCGCCGAGGCGCAGGTCGCAGACGAGATCGGTGTGGACGGCGGACTCGTTCTCACCACCGGACTCGGGATAGCTGCTGCCGACGGCCATGTGGACGGTGCCGCCGATCTTCTCGTCGAGCAAGACCTCGCGGGTGCCTTTGGCGATCCCGTAGTTGGTCCCGATCCCGAGCTCGCCGAGGGTGCGGGCGCCCGCGTCGGTGTCGAGCAGCTTCAGCAGGTACTCCTCGCCGCGCTCGGCCGAGGCGTCGACGACTCTGCCCGCCTCGAAGCGCAGGCGCACGCCGGAGACCTCGCGGCCGCCGATCACCGCCGGCAGGTGGAAGCTGACTTCGCCCTCGACCGAGTCCTCGATCGGGCCGGTGAAGAACTCGCCGTCGGGCATGTTGTTGTCGCCGATGCAGGGGATGAACCTGCGACCGGCGATCCCGAGCTTGATGTCGGTTCCCGGCGCCGTCACCCGCACCTCCTCATGGCCCTCGACCCAGTCGGCAAGCCGGGTCGTCTCCTCCGAGGCCCGCTTCCAGGCGGTCAGCGGCTCGGGGTCGGTCGCCAGACAGGCGCCGTAATAGAAGCCTTCGTAATCGGCCAGGCTCATCTCGGCCTCCGAGGCGTAGGCGCTGGTGGGGTAGAGCGTGTAGCACCAGCGGAAATCGCCCTCGGCGGCCCGCTTCATCGCCCGGGTCATCAGGTCCCCGGTCGCCGACTGGCGCAGCGTCTGGCGCTCCGGGGGGACGCCGGAGAGCTCGCGGGTGTTGGTGCTGGCGCCGATCGCGATCCGCACGTCGGCGTTGTCGACCATCCACTCGGCGAAGGGCGAGATCCATTCCAGCTGCCGGTCGGAGGCGTGCTTGAAGTAGGCGGCGATCTGCCCCTCCAGGGCCACGTTCAGCATCGGGTGGCCACCCGCCTGCAGCACCTCCTCGTAGACCGCCAGCAGCAGCGGCGCCGCGGCGCTCTCGCCGTCGATCGCGACGACGTCGCCCTCCTTCACCGCGGTCGAGTAGCCGACCAGGATCTTCGCCAGATTCTGAACCCGGGGGTCGCCACCGCTCATCGCCCTACCTCCTCCCCCGCCCGCTCGCGGGCGGCCGTGGTCATCGCCATGAAGATCGCGTGGAAGCGCGGGTCGTCGGTCAGCTCGGGATGGAAGGCGCAGGCGAGCACGCTCCCTTCCCGGATCGCGACCGGATGCCCCTCGTGGGAGGCGAGCACCTCGACCCCGGGGCCGTGGCGCTCGACCCAGGGGGCGCGGATGAAGACCGCCCGCAGCGGCTCGTCCCCCGCCCCCTCGACCTCGAGGTCGGCCTCGAAGCTCTGCAGCTGGCGCCCGAAGGCGTTCCGCCGCGCCGTCGCATCGATCAAACCGAGGTGGTCGGCATCGCAGACGATCAGCCCGGCGCAGGTGCCGAGGATCGGCCGTCCGGCTTCGTGATGGGCACGCAGCCCCGGCTCGAGGCCGGCGGAGGCGATCAGCTTGCCGATCGTCGTGCTCTCGCCGCCGGGGATGACCAGGGCGTCGACGTCCTCGAGATCCTCCGGGACACGCACCTCGCTCGGCTCGGCCCTGAGCTGGCGCAGCGTCCTCGCATGGGCTTCGAAGTCGCCCTGGAGCGCCAGTACGCCGATCTTCAGGTCGGCCACCGCGTGGTCAAGCTCCGCGGTTCTGCAGCAGGGCGTCCTCGGCGGCGAGGCCGGCGATCTCCAGGCCCGGCATCGCCTCGCCGAGCCCGATCGAAGCCGCCGCGACCCGCTCGGGGTCGTTGAAGTGCGTGGTCGCCTCGACGATCGCCCGCGCCCGCCGCTCGGGGTCGGAGCTCTTGAAGATCCCGGAGCCGACGAAGTTGCCCTCGGCGCCCAGTTGCATCATCAGCGCCGCGTCGGCCGGGGTGGCGATGCCGCCGGCGCAGAACAGCGGCACCGGCAGCCGGCCCGCCTCGGCGACGGCCTTGACGACCTCGAGCGGGGCCTGCAGTTCTTTCCCCTCGGAGGAGAGCTCCTCCGGGCCAAGCTGGGCCAGGCGCTTGATCCCGGAGACGATCTCGCGCATGTGGCGGACCGCCTCGACCACGTTGCCGGTCCCGGCCTCACCCTTGGAGCGGATCATCGCCGCCCCCTCGCCGAGCCGCCGCAGCGCCTCACCGAGGTTGGTGGCGCCGCAGACGAAGGGCACCTCGAAGGCGAACTTGTCGATGTGGTTGTGCTCGTCGGCCGGGGTCAGGACCTCGGACTCGTCGACGTAGTCGACTTCGAGGGACTGCAGGACCTGGGCCTCGGCGAAGTGGCCGATCCGGGCCTTCGCCATCACCGGGATGGAAACGGCCTCCTGGATCCCTTTGATCATCGCCGGGTCGGACATCCGGGCGACCCCGCCGTCGCGGCGGATGTCGGCGGGGACGCGCTCCAGCGCCATCACCGCGCAGGCCCCGGCCTCCTCGGCGACCTTCGCCTCCTCGGGGGTGACCACATCCATGATCACCCCGCCTTTCAGCATCTCGGCCAGGCCGGTCTTCAGTCGAAACGTCGCGCGCTCAGTCATCCCGGCCATCTTACGGGGACGGGAAGACCGGCCGTCGGCCGCGCCTACTTCAGTTTGTAGGCGCGGATGCGGTCTTTGTGCGCGGCTTCGTCGCGGGCGTATAGCCCGTGGGCCAGCCCTTCTACCAGCGCCATCAAAGCCGTGTGGCTGCGGGTGAAGCTGGGGCTGTTGGAGGAGAAGTAGAGGGTCAGCTCGGCGTGCTCCCCGACCTCCGACATCGTCGCGTCGGAGATCGCCAGGGTACGGGCGCCGCGGTGGTGCGCCAGCTTCATCGCCCGCAGCAGCAGCGGGTGGGCGCGGCCGGCGGAGAGGGTGATGACGAGCGTGTTCTCGTCGATCCGCCCCAGCCGCTGCAGCGACTCGCCGCCGGTGCTGGCGACGATTTCGGCACGGATGTCGAGCAGGCTGAGGGTGTGGCGCAGGTAGCTGGCGAAGAAGGCCATCTGGTCGACGCCGACGATGACGATCCGCTGGGCGGTCGCGACCGCCTCGATCGAGGCTTCGACCTGCTCGGGGGTCAGCTTGCGTGCAGTTTCCTCAAGGTTCGCGTAGTCGGCGCTGAGCGATCCCTCCAGCTCGGAGTGATCGAAGGAGAAGAGGGCGCCGCCGTTGGCGCTGCTGGCGGCGATCGTCGTCCGGTACTCCTCGATCGCGGCCTGCTGAAGCTCGGGGTACCCCTCGAAGCCGAGCGCCTGCGAGAAGCGGACGACGGTCGAGGAGGAGGTGCTCGCCCGGCGGGCCAGCTCCTCGGCGGTGAGGAAGGCGGCCTCGTCGAGATGGTCGACGATGTAGCGGGCTACGTCCTTCTGAGAGCGCGAGAACTCGTCGAAGCGCTCCTGGATGTAGTCGGAAAGGCTTTTGAGCTGTGGGGACTTCGTTGCGGTCTTGGTCACGGCGGTCCATTTCGCCGAACCCGAGCCTTTCCCTTCCAGGTTTCTGGTTGGATTCGTCGCAGATGACTCTCGAAAAGGCCCTGCGCCTCACCAACCGCAACATGATCGCTTTCGACCTCCTGCTCGGCAGCGCCGCGATCGCGGCGCCGGCGCAGACCCTGAAGGTGCTCGGTCACGAGCATCCGTCGCCGGACGCGGAGCACCTCTTCCGCCGCTGCGGCCCGATCTGGCTCACCTTCGCCGCCGCCCACCTGGTGGCCGACCGGCGCGGCAGCGCCGCCGACTGGCAGTCGCTCGCCTGGCTGCGCGGGACCGAGATCGCCACCGACGCGCTCTGGTCCGCCTCACCAGCCGTCACCCGGCCAGGGGCGAAGCTCGGACTGCAGCTCGCCGGGGTCGCCAACGCCGCGATGGCGGCCGGCTTCGCCTGGATGTCGAGGCGTTGAGATGAGCCAGTTCGACGGCCTCCCGAGTATCCGCTGGAGCCTCACCGGACTGAACGAAGAGGGCGACGAGACCTGGCTGATCCGGGGGATCGCCCGCAAGCTCTACCACTGCCCCGGCTGCCACGGCGACATCCCGGTCGGGGAGGAACACACCGTCGTCCAGTTCGTGCGCCGGCTCGGGGGCACAGACCACCACCACTGGCACCGGCGCTGCGCCGAAGAGCTGCTGGTGCCCGAGCTCGGCAACCTCAAGCGGGTGCCGGCGGCGGAGTCGAGCCAGGAGCGCCTGGAGGCCCGGGGCCGCCGGCCCTCCGGGCGCCGGGGCCGACGCCGGTGAGCCTGCGCCGCCGCCTCATCTCCACCTACGGCCAGATCTGGCGCACCTACCGGGGTTGGGCGAGCTCGATCCTGCTGCTGGCGGCGATCGTCTTCATCCCGCTGGGGCTGCTGAGCTCGCTGACCTGGCACGTCGAACTCGACGCCCTGAACATCACCAACGGGATCAAACTGGCGGCGCTCGCCCTCGCGGCCGGCGCGATCACCCTGACCGGACTGCTCGGCGAGGTCTTCTTCAGCGGCGCGATCGCCGTCTCGCTCACCCACCCGCACGGCGAGGAGCCGCCGCCGCTGCGCGAGATCGCCCGGCGCCTCAACTACGGGCGGTTGATCGCCGTCGACCTGCTCTTTGTCGCGATCGTCGCCGTCGGGCTGCTGCTCGCTTTCGTGCCGGGGATGCTCGCCTTCGTCTGGCTCGGGCTCGCCGGCCCGATCGTCGAGCTCGAAGACCGAAGCGCCGTCGGCGCCCTGCGCCGCAGCCTGCAGCTGGTCCGCGGCAACTTCTGGCTCGTCTTCGGCGTGTTGGCGCCGATCGAGATCTTCGGCGACGCGGTCGGCGGCGGCCTCGCGGCCCTGGTTCACGCCCTCCTCGGCCACACCTTCCTCGCCACCTGGCTGGCGGAGTCGCTCGCCGACGCCGCCCTCTCCCCCGTCTTCGCCGTCGCCGCCGTCCTCCTCACCGTCGAGCTGATGCGGGAGAAGCAGGGAACCGCGCCGCCCCTGCACGCCAGCCCGGTGCCGGCATGAGCAGCGCTTCGATCTTCACCGACTTCTGGAACCGGATCTCCGAACACGAGCTGCAGGGCCTCTACCTGGTCCTGGTCGGGTTCGTCCTCTCTTTCGCTTTCATCCGCATGAGCACGCGGCTGATGCGCAGCCCCAAGGTGCCCTGGTGGCCGGGCAGCATCGTCAGCGAGTCGGGGGTCCACCTCCACCACCTCGTCTTCGGGATCGTGACGATGATGGCCGCCGGCGCCGGCGGCTTCGCCGCCTTCGGCAACAGCCCCTGGACCGAGATCTGCGCCTTCGCCTTCGGGATCGGCGCCGGGCTGACGATCGACGAGTTCGCCCTCTGGGTCTACCTCGATGACGTCTACTGGGCGAAGGAGGGACGCAGCTCGATCGACGCCACCGTGATCGCCGCGGCGCTGATGCTGCTGGCGCTGCTCGGCTTCACCCCGTTCACGATCGAAGACGGCTCTGTCGAGGCGGTCCTCGGCACCGCGGTCAGCGCCCTGATCGCCTTCCTCCTGGTCGCGATCTGCTTCGCAAAGGGGCGGATCCTGCACGGCACGATCGGCTTCTTCGTCTTCCCCGTCGCCCTCTATGGGGCCTGCCGCCTCGGCAAGCCCGGGTCGGCCTGGGCCCGCCGCCGCTACGGCGAGCGGCGCCCGCAGAAGCAGACCCGGGCCGAGGAGCGCTTCCCGCCCGACCGCCGCACCGAGCGCTTCAAGGAAGCCTTCCGCGACGCCGTCGGCGGCAAGCCCAGCGAGGGCCTGGCGGCGGCCAAAGAGGAGGCCTTCGCCGCCACCCGCGAAGCCGGCGAAGAAGTGCGCCAGCGGGCCGAACGGGTCACCCACCCGGGCGACGGCGAGAGCTGACCCTCAGCCGAGCAGCCGCACCGGGTCGCCGTGGTAGCCGACCCTGGCCAGCAGCCGCTCCTCGCCGCCGGGCCAACGGGTCAGGCGCACCTCCGCCATCTCCCCGCCCGGCTCCATTCGCAGCCAGGCGAGGGGAGCGTCGGCCTCGGCTTCCTCTCCGGCCGCGATCACGTGGCGCTCGAACTGGCGACGTTCGTCCGTGGGCAGGTACTGGATGACGATCGAGTGGAAGACGACGGTGGTGAGGCCGGGGCGCGGTTCGGCCAACCGATCGGCGATCCAGGCAGCCGCCCGAGCCTGCTCGACCTCGACCGGCGTCCCCGCCGCCATCCCCAGCGCCGCCCGCAGTCGCTCCAGCCGCAGGCGCTGGTCCGGCCAGACGAACGACTCCAGGGTCAGCCGCCCCTCCTGCGTCAGGGGATCGATCGGGTTGGGGTCGCAGCCGCGTCGCTCCGCCACCTCTACCGCTCTCGCCGCGGGCATCGTGCCGCTCAGCTCGAACTCGATCCGAAGTGCGGACCCCGGATCGCCCCATCTGAAGCCGTCGGCCTGGTAGCGGTAGCTATCCCAGCGCAGGTTGAGGCCAGCGCTCGAGCCGACCTCGATCAGCCGCAACGGCAACCCTGCCTCCGCCGCCGCCAGGAAGCCCGGCAGCAGCGCCGCGCAGCGGCCAACGTCGTTGGTCTGGACGGGTCGGTCGAGCAGGCCGCGGATCGCCCCGGCGTCCTCAACCAGCGCCCGGCGGAAGGCCGGCCACTCCATATCCGGCAGCGCGCCTTCCAGCACCCGCCTGCGCACCGCCCCCAGCAGTCGCAGCGCCAGCATCGAGTTGGGTGGGTCGGCCTCGTGCCCGCCCAGCGCCTCCGCCACCGGACCGCCCGCCTCGGCGTCCGCGGCGGCGCGCTCCAGCAGGCCGGCGTAGAACGGCGAACCGAGGCGCTCGCAGTGCCCCGCCTGCGTCCGCAGCCGGGCCGGAACGTCGAGGTCCGGGTCGAGCCAGGTCTCAACCATTGCTCAACCGTAGCCGCAGGAACGAGTACCTAGACTCGAACTGGAAAGCATGCGCCGCCGCATTTTCATCCCGATCTCGCTGGCCGCCCTCGCCCTGACGGCTGGGGCGATCGCAAATGCCGGGACGTTCCAGTGGGAAGGGCTGCGGGTCACCTTCAACGCCGAATTCAAGCCGCATGACCTTCCTCGCGACAAGCCCGCCCCGGTCTCGATCGCGGTCGAGGGAAAGATCGCGACTGCAGACGGCAGTCATCCACCGGCGCTCCGCAACCTAGAAATCAAACTCAACCGCAACGGCCGACTCGATTCCACCGGCCTGCCCGTCTGCCGCGCCCCCGCCCTGCAGTCGACCAGCACCGAGACGGCCCTGAGCCGCTGCCGTCCCGCCCTCGTCGGCAACGGCAGGTTCCGGGCGCTCGTGACCTTGGACCGTGAGATCGAAACGAGCGGCAAGATCCTCGCCTTCAACAGCCGGCTGCAAGGCAGGGAAGCCCTGCTCCTCCACCTCTTCGCCGGGATCCCGGTCCGCTTCACCCTCGTCGTGCCGCTGAAGATCGGGCACCGCTTGGACGGCGACTTCGGCACCGTCCTGCGGGCGAGGATCCCCAAACTCGCCGGCGGACTCGGCTCGGTCACCGAAATCGACCTGACGGTCGGACGGCGCTACTCGGTCCACGGCGAGCAGCGCAGTTACGTCTCCGCCGCCTGCGGCGCCCCCGCCCACCTTCCCGGCGCCGTTTTCCATTTCGCCCGCGCCAGCTTCCACTTCGAAGACCACAAGCCGATCAGTCCGCCGCCACTGCTGAAGGGCTGCTCGGTCCGCTGACCCGTCTGCTTCACTCCCGCCACGTCAACCAGCAACCGATCTGGAGCAACCCCATGAGCAAGAAGCTGCGCACCCTCTATTCGCTCTTCGCCCTGCTGGCGATCGCCGCCGGAGGAGTCGTCTGGTCCGGCTGCGGCAGCAGCGGTGACGAAACCGGCACCGCCCGCGAAAACGCCGAAACGCAGGTCGAAGAAGGCACGAAGAAGGCCGAAGAAGCGATCGAAGAAGGCGTCGAAAAGACCAAGAAGGGCCTCGAAGAAGCCAAGGAAAAGCTCAACGGGAAGACCAAGAAGAAGCTCGAAAAGGCCCAGAAGGAAGCCGAAGAGGGAATCGAAGAAGGCCAGGCGAAGGCCGAAAAGGGCCTCGAAGAAGCCAAGGAACAGGCGGAAAAGTACCTGCCCTAGGGAGCTCCAGAGGCGTGGAGATCAGACAGCTTGTTCACCTGTCGCCCGGAACCTTCCTGCCCAATGGGCTGCGGGGCGCCTGGCTCGGCGATACCGAGCAGATCGCATACCAGTGGAGGAGGGCAAGTTGGTGCGCCTTGCCGTCGATCTCCTCCTGGGATGCCGTGACGTCGAAGGAAGCGAGGATCGACTCGATCATGTTGTAGGCGGCGCGAACGCCGAACTCGAGGTCAATGTCCTCGCGGATCAAGCCGGCGTCTTCGTTGGCGGCGTGCACGGTCATGATCCAACCCAGCATCGCGTCGTCTGCCACCTTGTTCGCCTCCTCCCAGCCGGACCCCCGCAGGTGCCTGGCCACCGCGACGATCGGCCGCAGATCCGCGTTCTCCACTCGCCAGCCAAGAGCCTCCCGCACCATCTCTTCGATCAGCTCGAACGAAGTCTGGCCAGAGCGGGCATTTTCCCGCAGCCGCTGAGCGATCCGTGCGTACCCCGTCATGTACTCGCTGATGATCGCGGCGAGGATGTCCTGCTTGTCGTCGAAGTTGTTATAGACAGTTGCCCGAGCGACCTGAGCGGCCTTGGCGATATCCCCCATGGAAGTCTCGGGATAACCCCGCCTGGCGAACAGCTTGCGGCTCGCTTCGACGATCTTCGTCCTGGCACGCGGCTCACCACGCCGCGGTCTGGTCACTTTTGGCCTCGCTCGAGGTGATTGGTCAGCCGCTGCACACCAGCGACACTATCCAAAAGTTGTGCGGCGTCCCTCCCCAGTGGGAGAGCGGGGAACTCATACCAGTGCCCCTCGATCCAAGGGGAGAGATCGGCACCCGCAGGTACTACAACTTGGAACCCGGGTCCAGTTCATTCAGCGGTTGGAGCGAGCCCCCGGACCGGGGTCCGCCCCCGCTTCGTCAGTGCGCTTACCCCGGCGGAGGGGGCGAGGCGTTGGGGGAGCTAACGCCGCCAGCCAGCGACGGACCTCTGCCGGGCCAGTGCTTCCGAGGCGGCGCGGCCGGCTGCTGGCAGGGGATGAGCAACCGGCCGCGGCCCCAGGGCCTCGGCGGGGGAGGTGCTCGTTCGCATTGCTGACCGACGCCGAAAGGGGCGAGGCGCCTGGTTTCCGCCGCGATCGAGCACGATCAGAAAGATAGATCCGCCCGCCCCATCCGCCCGGATGGTTGAGCCCGCCCTGCGACTGGTTCATCCTTTGCTCATGGGAGAGAACGGGAGCAATCAGGACTGGCACCGGCAACCGTCGAACTCGCCGGAGGGAATCCAGGCGATGCTGAACGCGCTGCCGGCGATGGTCGGCTACTGGGACAGCGACCTGCGCAACCGGATGGCGAACGACGCCTACATCGAGTTCTTCGGCAAATCCCCCGAGGAGATGCGCGGGACCCACATCCGCGAGCTGCTCGGGCCGGAGCTCTACGCGCACAACCTGCCTTACATCGAAGGGGCGCTGGCGGGAGAGCCGCAGCTCTTCTACCGGGAGATCCCGACTCCCTCCGGAGAGATCCGCTACACCCAGGCTTCCTACATCCCCGACGTCGTCGAGGGAGAGGTGCGCGGCTTCTTCGTCCTCGTCACCGACATCACCGAGCAGCGGCGGATCGAAGAAGAAGCCCAGCGAAGCCGTGCGCGGCTGGCCGAAGCCGAGCGGATCGCCCGGATGGGGAGCTGGGAGTGGGACATCCCCAGCCGGCAGATGACCTGCTCGGAAGGGCTCTACGAGATCTACGGAATCTCTCCCGAGGAGTTCGACGGACACTACGAGGGCGGATCCCGATATGTCCATCCCGACGATCGCGAGCTGGTCGAGCGGCAGCTGCGGGAAGCGGTCGAGAGCGGGGTCTCGGTCGACCTCGAGTACCGGATCATCCGGCCCGACGGCCGCGTCCGCCGCGTCCGCAGCCGGGCCGAGCTGACCGCCGACAGCGATGGCAATGCCCTTCGTCTCACCGGCACCGTCCAGGACGTGACCGAGCTGCACGCGGCAGCCGAGGCCCTCCACCAGACCGCCACTGACATCGGCCGCCGCGCCGCCGCCCTCCACCCCTCCCGCAACCGCGCCCGCAGCAGCGACCTCACCAAATCCCTCAGCCCCCGCCAGCTCGAGATCCTCGCCCTCGTCGCCGACGGCCTCAGCAACGCCGAGATCGCCTCCCGCCTCTACCTCACCGAGAGCACCGTCAAATGGCACGTCCGCAAGATCCTGCGAGCCCTCGGCGTGACGAACCGGGCGCAGGCGGTGGCGCGGTTTCTGTCGGCCGGCGCCGTTGGCTGAAGCCGGCGTGGATGGGGCAGCCTGGACTCGAACCAGGGACCGACGGATTATGAGTCCGCTGCTCTAACCAACTGAGCTACTGCCCCGCAGGGCGAGCGTACCGCGCAGTGGAGCGCTAGGCGCTGAAGAGCTGGGCCAGGGAGCGGCCCACGTCCGGGGGCTCCTCTTCGCCCTTGGCGGCGGCGGCGGCACCCTCGGCGAGGGCCTTGGCGGCGTCGGCGACCTGGTGGTCGCGGCCGCCGCGGATCGTGCCGGTCTTCTTCGCTTCGGCGAGGTCGGACTCCATCAGGCCGGCGAGCTCGGCGAGGCGGCGGAGGCCGACGACGCTGGCGGTGCCCTTCAGCGCGTGGGCTTCGGCGCGCATCGTCTCAAAGTCGTTGGAGCCGGTGGCGAGGCCGGCGGAGATCACGTCGCAGCGGCGCTTCGCCTCTTCGGCGAAGGACTGCAGCAGCTCCTCCTCGGTGGCGGCTTTCTCGTTCACGGTGCGATCGCCTTGTCGACGGCTTCGTGCATCAGCTTGAGCCCGAATGCTCCCTCAACCGCGTCCCTGACGACTCCCCGCCGGTCGAGCGTGAACAGGTACGGCTCGCTGGGCAGGTGGAAGGCGCGGACCTGTGGTCGCGTGCCCTGCCCGGGG
>CAMLHB010000027.1 GCA_946479725.1 uncultured Actinomycetes bacterium
CCCTGCGCGACGCCGGCTTCGACATGTCGATCGACGGCGAGGGCTTCACCTCGATTCAGTACCAGAACGCAAACAACTCGGTCCGGGTCACCGACGAGTTCATGGAGGCGGTCGAGGCCGGCGAGGACTGGCACCTGACCGCCCGCACGGACGGCGAGCCGGTGAAGACCGTCGATGCGCGCGAGCTGATGAACCAGATCGCCGATGCCGCCTGGCGCTGTGCCGACCCGGGCGTCCAGTACGACACGATCATCAACCGCTGGCACACCTGCCCCGAGTCGGGGCGGATCAACGCCTCCAACCCCTGCAGCGAGTACATGCACGTCGACGACTCGGCCTGCAACCTCGCCTCGCTCAACCTGATGAAGTTCCGCCGCGAGGACGGCAGCTTCGACACGGCCGAGTTCGAGCACGCGGTCGACATCGTCTTCCTCGCCCAGGAGATCGTCGTCGGCTTCTCCAGCTACCCGACCGAGGAGATCACCGAGAACGCCAACCGCTTCCGCCAGCTGGGGCTGGGCTACGCCAACCTCGGCGCCCTGCTGATGAGCGACGGCCTCCCCTACGACTCCGACGAGGGCCGCAACGTCGCCGCCGCGATCACGGCGTTGATGACCGGCCGCGCCTACCGCCAGTCGGCGCTGATCGCCGCCGGTGCGACCGGCCCCTACGAGGAGTACGGGAAGAACCGCGAGCCCCACAACGGGGTCATGCGGATGCACCGCGACGCCTCCTACGACGTCGACCCGACCGGGATCAAGGGCGACCTGCTCGAGGCCGCGCAGCGGGCCTGGGACGAAGCGGTCGAGCTCGGCGAGGAGCACGGCTACCGCAACGCCCAGGCGACGGTGCTGGCCCCGACCGGGACGATCAGCTTCCTGATGGACTGCGACACGACCGGGATCGAGCCTGACTTCTCCCTGGTCAAGTTCAAGGAGCTGGTCGGCGGAGGGCAGATGACGATCGCCAACCGCTCGGTGCCGCTGGCGCTGCAGACGCTCGGTTACTCCGACGCCGAGATCGACCAGATCGAGGCCCACATCAAGGAGAACAACACGATCGTCGACGCCCCTGGCCTGAAGGACGAGCACCTGCCGGTCTTCGACGTCGCGGTCGGCGAGCGGGCGATCTCCCACACCGGCCACATCGACATGATGGCCGCAACCCAGCCGTTCATCTCCGGGGCGATCTCGAAGACCGTCAACCTGCCGCAGACGGCGACGGTCGAGGACATCGCCGACGCCTACACCCGCGGCTGGAAGGGCGGCCTGAAGGCGCTGGCGATCTACCGCGACGGCTCGAAGACGGCGCAGGCGCTGCGCACCGACGCGCAGGACGAAAAGGAGGCGGAGGCCGAAGTCCAGATGGCCGAGCCGGTCCGCAAGAAGATGCCGCTCGAGCGCGAATCGATCACCCACAAGTTCAACATCGCCGGGCACGAGGGATACATCACCGCCGGCAAATACGACGACGGCACCCTCGGCGAGATCTTCCTCACCGACATCGGCAAGGAGGGCTCGACCCTGCGCGGGCTGCTCAACGCCTTCGCGACGGCGATCTCCCTTGGGCTCCAGTACGGGGTGCCGCTCGAGACCTTCGTCCAGAAGTTCAGCTACATGCGCTTCGAGCCGGAGGGGATGACGCGGAACCCGGAGATCCCGTTCGCCAAATCGATGCCGGACTACATCATGCGCTGGCTCGCGAGCCGCTTCATCGACGACACCGAAGTGCTCGAGGAACTGGGGATCATGACCCAGGAGGTCCGCAACAAGAAGGAAGCGGAGACCTCGCAGCTGGCGATCGGGCTGGCCGGCGACACCGCCGGCCCGGCCAACGGCAACGGCCACTCCAACGGCGGCAACGGCAACGGCGAGGCCGCGAAGGCGAGTGCCCCGGTCCCGGCCGCCTCGGCGCTGACCGAAGAGCCTCCGGTCCGCCCCGCGAAGATGCAGGGCCTGGAGCTCGGCCCGGCCTGCGAACAGTGCGGCGGCATGATGCAGCGGACGGGCAGTTGCTACACGTGCTCCAGCTGCGGCAACAACACCGGCTGCGGTTGATCTAGGGCTCTACGCCCCGAGCCGCGAGCCAGTCGGCAAGCGGCTCGGGCGGGTTGCCTGCGAAGACGAGGCGGGTGCCCTCGCGGAGGACGTGGTCGCCGTTGTCGGCTTGGCCGGGGTTGGTGGCGAGCCAGACGGCTGCCGCGGCGGCGGCGAGGGCGGCGGGGTCGTCGCCCTCGGGCTCGATGCCGCGGACGGTGCTGAGCAGCTCGCCCTGCAGGTCCTCGGCCGCGGTCGCCGGCCGGTCGTCGTCCTCGAAGCTCTCGAAGAAGCCGATCACCGCGGTGTCGGTCCCCTCCGGATCGACGATCGCCGTCGCATCGCGCACCACCTCGGAGATCGTCGGAATCGTCTCGCGGGTCCCTGGCTTCATTGCCGATCCCTTTACCCGCCTGCCGAGGGGACGAAAACGGTCCTATACAGACCGAAATCGGCCCGTCGGCCTAGTGGAGGACGACTTCGGCGTCGTGCCGGGGGGTCTCGGTGATGGCGCGGCGGTAGTTGCGCTCCGAGGCGGGGTTGGCGGGCTCGATCTGGCGGCGGCGGACCAGCTCGCGGAGGACGACGGCCATCTCGAACTGGGCGAAGGCAGCGCCGAGGCAGCGGCGGACGCCGCCGCCGAAGGGGATCCAGGTGTAGGTGCCGGGCGGGTTGTCGAGGAAGCGCTCGGGCAGGAAGCGGTCGGGGTCGGGGTAGATGCCGGGATCGCGGTGGATCAGGTGGATACAGGGGGTGACACCGGCGCCGGCGGGCAGCTCGTAGCCGCCCAACTCGACCGCCTCGGTGAGGCGGCGGACGACGATCGAGATCACCGGCCGGAGGCGCAGGGTCTCCTGGATCGTCGCCGTCAGGTAGGCGTCCTCGTCGTCGAGGACCTCGGCGCGCAGCCGCTCCAGCTTCTCGGGGTGGCGGGTCAGCCGCTCCATCGCCCAGGCCAGCGCGGTCGCGGTCGTCTCGTGGCCGGCGACCAGCAGGGTGAGGAGCTCGTCGCGGACCTCGGCGTCGCTCATCGGGCTGCCGTCCTCGTGGCGGGCCTGCAGCATCAGCGAGAGGACGTCGTCGCGCTCGGCCAGGTCCTCGGCGGCGCGGCGCTCGCCGATCTCCCGCGCGATCAGCGCATCGACCCGCTCGACTCGCCGCCGGAAGGCCGGGATCATCTTCACCCGGTCGGGGCCGACCAGCAGCACCGGCATCAGCAGGCGCGGGTTGGTGGTCAGGTCGAGGAAGTCCCGCAGCGCCTCCCGCAGCGGCCCCATCCGCTCGGCGTCGTGGACGCCGAAGACCGTCTCGATGATGATCTCCAGCGTGATCGCCTGCATCCGCGGTCGCAGCTTGTAGGGAACGCCGGTCGGCCAGCTCTCGATCTCGCGGGCGGCGATCTCGGCCATCTTCTCGCCGTAGGCCTGCATCCGCTCTCCGTGGAAGGGCGGCAGCAGCAGCTTGCGCTGGCTGATGTGCGGCTGCTCGTCGAGGACGAGGACCGAGTTCTCGCCGAGGATCGGGCGGAGGATCTGATTGCCCTCGCCGGCGTGGAAGACCTTCGGGTCGCCGGTGAAGACCTCTTTCACCAGCTCCGGATCGGCGAGGACGACCCAGTCGCCCTCGTAGGCGATCTTGATCGAGAACATCGGGCCGAACCGGGCGCGGCCCTGGTCGAGGAACCATTGCGCCTCGCGCGACCAAATTGCCGTCTGCAGAGCCCGCGGCATTCGCGGCCCCGGCGGCAGTCCCTTCACCGGACCGAGCCCGCTCGTCGACGCCCGAACTTTCGCCGCCGCCTCCACGCCCCCAGGACGCTACTCCCTGGTGGCGCGCCCAATGTGTGACATCGATCCGAGCGTGACATAGCCTGCCGCTGTGGCCACCCTTCCCCGCTTCCCACCGGCGGTCGAGCACCGCATCCTCAAGCTCGCCTGCAACCTGCCGCCGCGGTTGCAGCGGCTGCTCTTCGGGGCGCCGCCGAAACTCGACGGCCAGACGCTGGCGCCGGACATCCACGCCCTCGTCTCGATCGCCGCGCGGGCCCGCAGCGACAGCCTCGCCGAGGGCGCCGACCCCGCGCTCGCCCGCCGGCAGCGGCGGGAGGAAGCGGCGATCGTCGCCGAGCGCCCGGCGATCGCGATGGCGCGAGTCGAGGAGGTCGAGATCCCGGGTCCGGCGGGGACGATTCCGGCTCGCCTCTACGTCCCCCCTGCGCCCGCTGGCGAGGGGCCTTTGCCGCTCCTCGTGTACTACCACGGCGGGGGTTGGGTGATTGGCGACCTCGACACCCACGACGCGCCCTGCCGCTTCATCGCCGCCAACGCCGGCACGCAAGTGCTGGCGGTCGACTACCGGCTCGCACCCGAGCATCCCTTTCCGGCAGCCGCCGAAGACGCCTTCGCGGCCTATGCCTGGGCGACCGGATACCCGGACGAGCCGCCGCTGCCGGTGGACCGGGTCGCGGTCGGCGGCGACAGCGCCGGTGCCAACCTGGCGGCGGTAACCAGCCTGCGGGCGCGCGACGAGGGCGTCACCCTGCCGGCGATGCAGCTGCTGATCTACCCGGTCGCCGACACCGGCCGCGAACTGCCCTCGCGCCGGAACTTCGGCGAGGGCTTCCTCCTCACCCGGCGGGACATGGCCTACTACGAGGACCGCTACCTGCCGCCTGGAACCGACCGCAGCGACCCGCGCGTCGCGGTCCTTCAGGCTCCCGACCTCAGCGGCCTGCCGCCGGCCTACGTCGCCACCGCCGGCTTCGACCCCCTGCGCGACGAGGGCGACGCCTACGCCCTGCGGCTGCGCGAGGCGGGCGTGCCGGTGGCGCTGCGCCGCCATCCCGGCCTCGTCCACACCTTCGTCAACCTCACCGCGATCTCCCCCACGGCGCGGGCGGCGATGCTGGAGGCCTGCGGCGCCCTGCGGATGGGTCTCGCCTAGGTCACTCGTACTGGAGCGACTGGAGCACGTCCAGCCGCGAGGCGCGGCGGGCCGGGAGGATCGCCGCGACGACGCCGACCAGCGCGGCGAAGAACAGCAACGCGATCAGCGACCCCACCGGGTAGGAGAGCGTGAAGCCTTCGTCTTTCAGCGGCTGGGCGATCAGCGTCGCGAAGATCAGCCCCAGCACCAGTCCGAGGATGCCGCCGATCAGGGCGGTGATCACCGCCTCGTAGCGGATCATCGTCCGCACCTGGCGGCGCGACATCCCGATCGCCCGCAGCATCCCCAGCTCGCGGGTGCGTTCGTAGATCGAGAGCGCCAGCGTGTTGACGATCCCGAACAGCGAGATCAGGATCGCGAAGGCGAGCAGCGCGTAGACCAAGCTGACCAGCCCGTTGATCTGTTCTTCGCGACTTTCCTTCAGTTCCTGCTGGTCGAGGACTTCGGCAACCGGGAAGGCGAGTTCGACCCCTTTGGTCAGGAGCGCCTGCACCTGCTCGGGATCGGCCCCGTCTTCGACCTTGACGAAGGCGCTCAGGTCCTGGGTCTGGGAGAAATCGTGGGCCATTGCCCGCTGGGTGACGACGATGCTGCCGAGGACCCCGAGCTTGGAGTCGAACTGGCCGGCGACCCGGAACAGCGGCTGGGCGCCGGTCTGGGTCAGCAGCCGGAAGCGGTCGCCGGGCTCGAGGCCGTGGGAGTCGGCGAAGTCGCTGGAGACGACCGCTTCGCCGTCGCCGAGGTTGCGGAGCGTGGCCGGGCCGCCCTTTTCCCAATCGATGTTGACGGTCGCGCCGATGTCAGGAGAGGGGGCATCGACTTTGGTCGTTGGCCCCGGTTGACCCCCTTCGAGCAGCTTCGCTTCGGCGCCGCGGATCGTCGCCACCAACCCGACCCCGGGCACCCGCTCGGCCGCCCGCGCGGTCGCGTTCGGGATCGGCGAGAAGCCGTCGGTGTTCTGGATCACCAGCCCGCCGGCGAAGTTTTCGTCGACGACCTGGGCGACGGTGCTCTTGATCCCGGCGGCGAAGACGGTGACGAAGGCGACCAGGGTGACGCCGATCATCAGCGCCGCCGCGGTCACTGCCGTGCGGCTGGGGTTGCGCTCGGCGTTCTCGCGGGCGAGCCGGCCGGTGAGGTGGCGCAGCCGCTCCAGCGGCCAGCCCGCGACCGCCGCAAGCGGTGGCACCAGGCGCGGGCTGAAGAGGGAGACGGCGAAGATGACGGCGACGGCGCCTCCGCCCATCAGGCCGGCGCGGGTACCGGCGCTGCCGCTGCCGAAGAGGCCGAGCAGGACCATCCCGAGGCCGGCGGCCCCGAGCAGGGCCGAGAGCGCCAGGTAGAGGAGTCGGCGCTTGCGGGTCGCCGCCGGCCGGAACGAGTGCAGGGCGGCGATCGGCGGCACCCGGGTCGAGCGCAGGGCCGGGACCAGCGAGGAGACGAGCGTGACCAGGATCCCAACCAGGAGGGCGATGACGACGGTGCGGGACTCGAGTACGAGACCCGTCGTCGGCAGGTCGATCCCGAACACTTCGAAGAGGGCGTTGATCGCCTTCGCGATCAGGAAGCCGCCACCGATCCCCAGCACCGCCCCGACCAGCCCGATCGCCAGCGCCTCGACCATCACCGTGGTGAGGATCTGCCGCCGCGAGGCGCCGAGCGTCCGCAGCATCCCGAATTCGCTGACCCGCTGGGCGACGGTGATCGAGAAGGTGTTGAAGATCAGGAAGGAGCCGACGAAGACAGCGATGAAGCCGAAGACGAGGAGGAAGGTGCGGAGGAAGCCGAGGTTTTCGCGGATTTCTTCCGAGCCGCGGTCGGCTTTTTCAGCCGCGGTCTCGACCCGGACGTTGGCCGGCATTCGTCTGGCGATCCGGCGTTTCAGCACCTCCGGCGAGACGCCGTCGGCCGCGGCGACGGAGATCTGGTCGAAGCGTCCGCGCTTGTGGGTGAGGCGCTGGGCGACCGGCAGCGTCACCTGAGCGATCGAGGCGCCGCCGAAGGAGGCGCTGCCGAGCTGGGTCAGCCCGACCAGCCGGAACGACCTCAGGTTTCCCTGCCCGATCAGCTTGATCGTGTCCCCGATCCCGAGGCCGGCCCCTTCGGCGGCCGACTTGTCGATCGAGGCTTCGGTCGGCCCGCGCGGCGGGTGGCCGTCGAGGTAGGTGAGCGACTCCAGCCGTTCCGGCAAGGTCGAGGAGATGAACTTCGGGGCGAATTTGTTGCCGATCTTTTCGTTCTTCGCGTTGAAGAAGGCGCCGAGGCTGAAGATCGCGCCGGCGGCTTCCTTCACCCCGGGCGTCCTTTCGACCCGCGGCAGCAGCGAGGCGCCGACGGTGGGGGTTTCGCCGCTTTCCTGTTCGACCGGGTTCTGGGCCGTGATCACGACGCTCGTCCCCTTCAGCGACTCGCTGAAGATTTCGTCGAAGGCGGCGAAGATCGTGTCGGTGAGGACGAAGGAGCCGGCGACGAAGGCGACGCCGAGGAAGACGGCGAAGCTGGTCAGCAGGGCCCGGACCTTGCGAGCCCAGAGGCTCTTGAGACCGAGGCTAGTCAAGCCGCTTCTGCAGCTCGATCACGTCGTCGGCGGAGCCGGGAGCGGCGTCGCTGACGATCTTCCCGTCCTGCAACGTGATCAGCCGGTCGGCGTGGGCTGCGGCGACCGGGTCGTGGGTGACCATCACCACCGTCTGGCCGAAATCGTCGACCGCCTGGCGCAGCAACCGCATCACGTCGGCGCTCGACTTCGAGTCGAGGTTGCCGGTCGGCTCGTCGGCGAAGATCACGGCCGGTTTGCTGACCAGGGCGCGGGCTACCGCGACGCGCTGCTGCTGGCCCCCGGAGAGCTCGGCGGGACGGTGGGTGCGACGATCCTCGAGGCCGACGGTGCGGACCAGCTCGTCGACCCAGGCCCGGTCGGGCTTGCGGCCGGCGATCGAGAGCGGCAGGACAAGGTTCTCCTCGGCGGTGAGGACCGGCAGCAGGTTGAAGAACTGGAAGACGAAGCCGAGCTTGTCGCGGCGCAGCTGGGTCAGCTCGCCGTCGTCGAGCTGGGTGATGTCGACGCCGTCGAGCTCGACCCGTCCCGAGGTCGGCTTGTCGAGGCCGGCGAGGATGTGCATCAGGGTCGACTTGCCGGAGCCGGAGGGACCCATGATCGCCGTGAAGCGGTCGCGCTCGAAGCCGGCGCTGACCCCGTCGAGGGCGTCGACGGCAGTGTCCCCCTCGCCGTAGCGGCGGTGGACGTCGGTGGCGACGACGACTGGTCCGTTCGCGCTCACTGCCCGGCACGCTATCGATCCTGCTGAATAGGGTGCGGCCGTGGCCCTCGCCGACCGCTTTGACGGACTCCTGGTTGACCTCGACGGCGTCGTCTGGATCGGCCGCGAGCCGGTGCCGGGGGCGGCGGAGACGCTGCGGGCGCTGCTCGAGGCCGGCAAGGGGATCGTCTTCGTCACCAACAACCCGGGGAAACTGCCCGCCGCCTACGCCGAGCGGCTCGGCGAGCTCGGGGTCGAGGTCGGCGAGGAGCAGATCGTCACCGCCGGCATCGTCGCCGCGCAGCTGGCCGCCGGAGCCGCGGGCGAGGACGGCAGCGTCTTCGTGATCGGGGCCGCGCCGCTGAAGGAGATGACGGCGGCGAACGGGGTGCGGTTGGTCGAGGGCGAAGAGGCCTGGAACGCCGACGCGGTCGTCGTCTCCGGGCACCGCGGCTTCGACTACGAGGAGCTGCTGGCGGCGAAACGGGCGCTCGAATGGGGCGCCGCGCTGATCGCCACCAGCCGCGACCCGACGATGCCCTACCCCGGCGGCGAGCTGCCCGGAACCGGCGCGGTCCTGGCGGCGGTCGAGACCGCCTCGGGACGGCGGGCGGAGATCGCCGGCAAGCCCGAGCGACACCTGTTCGAGATCGCGCGAGGGGCGCTGGGCGAGGCGGAGCGGGTGGCGATGATCGGCGACCGGGTCTCCTCCGACATCGCCGGCGGCAAGGCGGCCGGGCTGGAGACGATCCTCGTCCTCAGCGGCACCACCTCCCGCGAGGAGGCGGCCGAGGCCGAGCCGGCGCCCGACTTCGTGCTCGAGGACCTCCGCGGCCTGCTGGCGTGAGCGCGACCGCGCCAGCGCAGGCCGAGCGCCCGCACCGGCCGGGCGTCAGCTTCGCCGCCGTCTTCGCCGCCACCTTCTGCGGCCTCGTCGCGGTCGGCTCGGTGCTGCCGGTCCTCCCCCGCTACATCCACGGGCCGCTCGGCTCGGGCGACCTCGCGGTCGGCATCGTGATCGGCTCCTACGCGGTCACCGGCCTGCTGCTGCGCCCGGTCGCCGGCCGCCTCGCCGACACCCGCGGTCGTAAGCCGACCGTGCTCGTCGGGGCCTGCCTGGTCGCCCTCAGCGGCTTCCTCTACCTGCCGAGCCTGGGGATCGCCGGCCTGATCCTCGCCCGCCTCATCCTCGGCGCCGGCGAGGGCGCCGTCTACACCGCCGGCTCGGCCTGGATCGTCGACCTGGCGCCGGAGGACCGGCGCGGCCGCGTGCTCGGCCTCTACGGGCTCGCCGTCTGGGGCGGTCTCAGTATCGGGCCGCTGCTGGGCGAGGTCCTGCTCAGCGCCGGCGGCTACTCCCTCGTCTGGATCGTCGCCGGAACGCTGCCGGTGCTGGGAGCGACGATCGCCATCGCCGCCCGCGACCCCTTCGTCCCCCGCGCCCACGCCGAGCCGCACCCGCTGATCGCGCCCGAGGCGGTCGGCCCCGGCTTCGCGATCGCCCTCGCCTCCTTCGGCTACGCCGCCGTCGCCACCTTCATCGTCCTCCACCTGGAAGCGCGCGGGGTCGGCCACGGCGCCACCGTCTTCGCCGCCTTCGCGGCGATGATCGTCCTCACCCGCCTCGCCTTCGGCGACCTGCCCGACCGCATGGGCGCGGCCCCGGTAGCGATCACGGCGACGATCGGCGAGGCGCTCGGCCTGCTGCTGATCGCGGTGGCCCACAGCCTGCCGGTCGCCCTCGTCGGCGGGATGGCGATGGGCGCCGCCTTTGCCCTGCTCAACCCCTCGCTGATGCTGATCGCCCTCGGTCGCGTCACCCAGCAGGCGCGCGGGGCGGCGATGGGCACCTACACCGCCTTCTTCGACGCCGGGGTCGGGCTCGGGGCGCCGATCGCCGGCGCGGTCGCCGCCTTGACCAGCTACGAGGGCGCATTCTTCTTCGCCGGCGCGGTCTGCCTCGCCTCGGCGGCGATGATCTTCGTCCGCCTGCACCCAGCGCCGAGCTGACGCAGCCCGGGGGCGGCGCTCCTACCGCTCGCTGATCAGGAGCGTCTGCAGCGCCCGGCCGACCCGGCCGTCGCCGTCGAAGACGGTCGACTCGGCGGTGCCGACGCCCTTCGGCCGCGGCAGGGTCGCGGCGTCGACGCCGATCCACTCGCCCTTCGGCATCCGCTCGAGGTGGACGGTGAGGTCGACGTTGATGAAGAGGAAGCGGCGGAAGTCGAGCGCGGCGCTGATCCCGTTGCCGACGTCGGCGGCGACGAGCAGGCGCTGCAGCGGCGTCGGCTCCTCCCCCGCGACCAGCGGCTGGCGCATCCGCAGCCAGGCGGTCGCCGGGCCCGGCTCGAGGAAGCCGCCGACGACGAAACGCACCTCCATCGCCGAGTGGTAGCCGTGCTCCTGCTCGGTCGGGAAGAAATCGGATGCCTCGCCGTCCTCGGGCGGCGCGGGCGGCTGGCTCGCGACCAGTGCCTCCCCCGGCAGCTCGAGCCTCCTCTTGCGGATCCGCCATCCCCGGGCCAGCATCAGCACCTCGCCCCCGGCGTCGCTCAGCTCCGCCTCGAACATCTGCACCCGGCGGCCCGGGCGCACCACCCGCGCCTCCACCCGCACCGGCGCGATCGGCACCGAGCGGAGGATCTCAAAGGTGACGCGGCCGACCTGGAACTCCGCCGCCTCCGGCAGCCCCTCGATCGCATAACCGAGCAGCCCCGCCGGCGGCCCCGCATGCTGGGCGCCGGGGTCCCACGGCCCCCGCGTCAGCTCGGTGGCCCGAAAGAGGTCCCCATCCGGTTCGTAGAACGCCTCCAGCACGCCGCCATCCTAGGTGTCACAGACTTGTAATACCCGCGGCGTACGCTTTATGAGACGAAGAAAGGAGAAAGATGGCGACGAAAGTTCAGAAATCCGAGCAGGAGTGGCGCGATCAGCTCACCCCGGAGCAGTTCGAGGTCACCCGCAAGGCCGGCACCGAGCGCGCCTTCACCGGCCCCTACTGGGACGAGAAGACTGAGGGGATGTACCGCTGCGTCTGCTGCGGCACCGAGCTGTTCTCCTCCGACACCAAGTTCGATTCCGGGACCGGCTGGCCCAGCTTCACCGAGCCGGCGAATCTCGAGCACGTCGAGCTGCGCCCCGACAACAGCCTCTTCATGCGCCGCACCGAGGTCGTCTGCAAGCACTGCGACGCCCACCTCGGCCACGTCTTCGACGACGGTCCGGCCGACAGAGGCGGCCAGCGCTACTGCATCAACGGCTGCGCGCTGACGCTGGAGAAGAAGGGCTAGAAGGCGGCTGCGCAGGCGCGCATTTAGAGCGACCCGCCGCCGGCGCCCAGGTAGCTGAACCGCACCGCCAGGGCCACGGCCTCGGTGCGAGTGTCGACCTCGAGCTTGGCGATCGCGTTGCGCACGTGGGTGTGCACGGTCGCCGGGCTCAACTGCAGGCGGTCGGCGATTTCTTTGACCCGCAGGCCCTCGGCGAGGAGCTCGAGGATCTGCCGCTCCCGTGGCGAGAGCTCGAGCAGTTTCTCCACCTCCGAGGGCTTGCCGCCGGCGAAGTCGCCGCCGAGGAAGGTGCCGCCGCCGGTCACCGCTTTCACCGCCTTGGCGATGTCCTCGGCCGGCGCCGACTTCAGCACGTAGCCGGAGGCGCCCGCCCGCAGGGCCAGCGCCAGCAGGTCCGGCTGCGCGTGGGCGGTGAAGATGATCACTTTCGTCCGCGGCCGGACTTTCAGGACCTCCTTGGTCGCCTCGATGCCGTCGCGCTTCGGCAGCTCGACGTCGATGATCAGGACGTCGGGTTCGAGTTCTTTGACCACGCCGACGACGTCGCGGCCGTTGCCGGCCTCGCCGACGATCTCGACGATGGGAGAGTTCGCCATGCGCGACTTGATCGCCTCGCGGACAATCTCGTGGTCGTCGCAGAGCACCACTCGCTTCGCGTCGCGGACGCTCGTACTCATCGCGGCGCGATTCTTTCAGGCGCTCCGTACGGATGCAAAGTTTTGGGTAGCGTGAAACTCCCGTCGCTTTCCTGCCGGTTCTCGATCAGGGCGATGATCGTGCGGCCGACGGCGCAGGCGGTGCCGTTGAGGGTGTGGACCGGCCGGGGCCCCTCGCCCTCGGCGGGGCGGTAGCGGGCGCCGAGCCGCCGCGCCTGGTAGTCGGTCGTGTTCGAGCAGGAGGTGAGCTCGCGGAAGCGGCCCTGGCTCGGGATCCAGGCCTCGCAGTCGTACTTCTTCGCCGCCGGGGCACCGAGGTCGCCGACCGCGACGTTGACCACCCGGTAGGGGATCTCCAGCTCGCCGAGGATCCGCTCCTCGATCGCCAGCAAGCGCTCGTGCTCATCGCCGGAGGACTCCGGAGCGACGAACGAGAACATCTCGACCTTGTCGAACTGGTGGACGCGGAAGATGCCGCGGGTGTCGCGGCCGGCGGCGCCGGCCTCGCGGCGGAAGCAGCTGGAGAAAGCGCAGTAGCGCAGCGGCAACGCCTCGGCGTCGAGGATCTCGTCGGCGTGGAGGGAGGCGAGGGCGACCTCCGAGGTGCCGGTGAGGAAGAGCTCGTCCTTGGGGATCTCGTAGATCTGGTCGCGGTCGCCCGGGAGGAAGCCGGTCCCCTCCAGCGCCTCCTCGCGGACCAGGACCGGCGGCACCACCGGCTCGTGGCCCTCGCCGCGGACCAGCTCGATCGCGAAGCGGACCAGCGCCAGCTCGAGCAGGACCAGGTCCCCCTTCAGGTAGGCGAAGCGGGAGCCGGAGAGCCGCGCCCCCGCCTCCATGTCGATCAGCCCCAGCTCGGTGCCGATCTCGAGGTGGTCGCGCGGCTCGAAGTCGAACTGCGGCCGCTCTCCGACCTCGCGGATCACGACCGCGTCCTCCTCGGTGTCGCCTTCGGGCGCGTCGGGGTCCGGCAGGTTGGGCAGGGCGAGGACGAGCTCGCCGAGCTTCGCGTCGACGCCCTCCAGCTCCTCTTTGCCGCTCTCGATCCGCTCCTTCAGGCTCTGCACCGTCGCCATCAGCTCTTCGGCCCCGGCCTCATCTCCCGCCCCTTTCTTCTCGCCGATCTGCTTCGAGAGGGTCTTGCGCTCCGCCTGGGCGCTCTCCACCTCGGGCAGCAGCTGACGGCGCCGCGCGTCGAGCGCCAGCAGCTCGTCGACCTGCTCGGCGGCGCCGCGGCGCGCCAACGCCGCTTTGAACCGCTCGGGGTCGGAGCGGATCGCCTTCAGGTCCAGCATGGTGGTGCCCCGCTTAGGGGGCTTTGGTTTCGCCGGGACGCGGCGACTGTTCGGCTTCGGAGCCCGCGTACTTGGCGACGAACTTCGCGACTTCCTTGGCTTCCTCGCCGACGACGATGTTCTGGGGCATGATCGCCCCAGAGAAACCGCCGTTCTGGATCGCGAAGAGGGCGTCGTCGAAGGTCTCTTCCCGCTGATTCAGGTTCGGGCCCTGGGTCCGCTCGCCGCGGTTGCCGCTGCCCTGGGTGCCGGCGGCGCTGAGCGTGTGGCAGCCGGAGCAGTGGGTCGCGAAGAGGACGGCCCCGTTGTGGTTGGAGTCGCCTTCGGCGACCGAGATCTTTTCTTCGCCGAAGCCGCAGGCCGAGAGGCCGAGCGCGGCGGCGAGGAGAACTCCGATAATCAGCGCAGGACGCATGCGGCGGGCATCATATTGTTAGTGGCGCCGGTCAAGCTCTTTGACGATGCCCGCTCCCGATCCAGACGCCTTTCGCAGCGCCATGTCGGGGCTCCCGACCGGAGTCACGATCGTCACCGCCAGCGGCCTCGCGGGACCGGCCGGCGCCACCGCCAACGCGGTCTGCTCGCTCTCGATCGAGCCGATGATGATGCTCGCCTGCCTCGACCGCGGCTCCCGCACCCTGCTCGCCGTCCAGGCCGCCGACCGCTTCGGCATCTCCGTCCTCCACGCCGGCCAGGAGCCGATCGCCCGCGCCTTCGCGACCAAGGCCCCGGTGGCCGAGAAGTGGTCCGGGGTCGCCTGGGGCGAGCGCGACGGTCTTCCCGCGATCGACGACGCCCTGATCTGGATCGCCTGCGACCTCCGCGACGTGATCAGCGCCGGCGACCACGTGATAGTCACCGGCGAAGTGCGGTCGGTCGAAGTCCGCGAGGGCGCCCCCCTCGTCTTCCACGCCGGCCAGTACCGCCCGCTCGTTTAGAAAAGAAATCCAGACGGCAATTTGAGCACCTATATGGTGCCCAACTCCGCTTTGAAGAACTGGACCTTTGCCCAGAAGGCGCTCTGATCCTCGCCAGCCTTGAGCTGCTCTGGGCGCTCGCGGGCATCCACGCCCTCTCCGGCCTGCTCCTCTTCGGCCCCCGCGCTCTACTTCTGCCGCCGCCCCGACTGGGCCCTCGGACCCACCGCAGTCAACCGGCCTGACGCTTAAAGCCCGCTCGTCCCCGCCGCCCGCAGTCCCAGGAAGAAGATCACGCCGCAGCTGACGGCCATGATGCCCATCTCGCGGCGGACGATGGCGAGGGCGAGGGATTCCTGCTCCTCGGTGGTGAGGGACTCCGGATCGAGGTCGCCGACCTCGCGCTGGGCGGCGTCGAGGCGGGCGCCCTCGGCGATGAAGGAGACGACGAGGGGGAGGATCCCGTAGAGGTAGTGGAGGTTCTCCTCCGGCTCGTGGCCGGTGACGACAAGGAGGCCGCCGAGCAGGGCCTGGAGGAAGACGGCGGCCTGGGCGGCGCGGAGCAGGTACCAGAAGGGGATCGAGGCGCGGTTGCGGTACCAGGCGATGCCGCCGACGAGGCCGGCAGCGGCGTTGAGGGCGATCAGCAGGCCGCCGACGGCGATGTGGATGCCGACCACGCTCTAATCCCGCCTAAAGGGGTCGGGATTCGGCTTGCTGATGCGGAAAAGCACTATGTAGCAAGTTGTCACAAAGTCGGTATATAACAGGGGCTACGGGCGTCAAACCCGGGTACCTGCACCGCGGACGCCGCTGCAACGCAGAAACATCACCTCCCCGTGCTCAAGACCTACCTCCCGATCCTCGTCTTCGCCTTCCTCGGCCTCACGGTCGGCGGCGTCTTCGCGATGCTGAACCACCTGCTCGGCCCGAAGAAGCCGCCGCGCGAGACCGCCTCCAGCCGCCGCCAGGGCGAGCCGTACGAGTCCGGGATCCCGGTCGAGCCGACCAAGGGGCTGCGTTTCGGCGTCACCTTCTACCTGGTCGCGATGCTCTTCATCCTCTTCGACATCGAGGTCGTCTTCCTCTATCCGATCGGGGTCATCCTCAAGGGCGCCGACAGCGTCCTCGTGCTCGGCGAGGTCGTCACCTTCGTCGGCCTCCTGCTCGTTGCCTTCGTCTACGTCTGGCGAAAGGGGGCTCTGGATTGGAGGTAGAGCGCCGACCCCTGCGCGAGAAGCAGCTGGCCGCCCGCGACATGCTCCGCGGCGACCTCGAGGGCGAGGACCTCGAGCGCTACGTCGAAGAGCGCGTCCTCACCACCAACTTCGAGAAAGTGCTGAACGTGGCGCGGGCGAACTCGATCTTCCCGCTCACCTTCGGCCTCGCCTGCTGCGCGATCGAGGGGATCCCGATGGCGGCGGTCACCGCCCGCTACGACATCGCCCGCTTCGGCGCCGAGGCCGGGCGCGCCTCGCCGCGCCAGGCCGACCTGATGGTCCTCTCGGGCCGGGTCAGCGTGAAAATGGCGCCGGTCATCCGCCGCCTCTACGACCAGATGCTGGAGCCGAAGTGGGTGATGGCGATGGGCGCCTGCTCCTCCTCGGGCGGAATGTTCGCCAACTACGCCGTCCTCCAGGGCGCCGACAAGTTCCTCCCGGTCGACATCTACGTCCCCGGCTGCCCGCCGCGGCCAGAGGCGGTCCTCTACGGCTTCACCAAGCTGCAGCGCCAGATCATGGGCAACCCCGACCAGGGCTGGCGCCAGCGCTACGGCGCCTACGGAACCGAGGAGTGGGCCCGCGGCGGGCCCCGCAGCGAACCTAGCCCCGAGGCCGCCGAGGCCTATCGGGAAGCGCGGGAGCTGAGCCTTGCCTGACGCCCCCGGACTGGAGCTGATCCGGGGGGAAATCGAGCGCGACTGCCCGAACGCCGTGCTCGCCACCTCCTACGACCGCGCCCAGGCGGCGCTGGTCGTCGACCCCGCCCGCGTCCTCGACGTGCTGCGCTGGCTGAAGGAGCAGCCGGGTCAGCGCTACGACTTCCTCTCCAGCCTCCACGTGGCGGACTATCTGCCCAACACCCCCCGCTTCGGCGTCCATTACGAGTTGATCAACCGCGAACGAGTAGAGCGCATCCGAGTGAAAGCGATGCTCGGCGACGCCTCACCCGCGGGCCTACCGCATGGTCTGCCGGAGATCGACTCCTGCGTCGAGCTCTTCCCCACCGCCCACGCCCAGGAGCGCGAAGCCTTCGACTTCTTCGGCATCGCCTTCCGCGGCCACCCCGAACTGACCCGGATCCTGATGCCCGACGACTACGTCGGCTGGCCGCAGCGGCGCGACTTCCCGGTCGGCGGCGAGCCGGTCACCTTCACCTACTCGGAGCAGCGCTTTGACTGAGCAGATCGCCGCTCCAACCGAAGCGGTCGACCGCGACCGCGAGATCATGACCGTCAACGTCGGACCCCACCACCCGGCGACCCACGGCGTCCTCCGCCTCGTCGTCGATCTCGAAGGCGAGGTCGTGCGCGAATGCAGGCCGGTGATCGGCTACGTCCACACCGGGATCGAAAAGTCCTGCGAGGACAAGAGCTACTGGAAGGTCATCCCCTTCGTCGAGCGGATGGACTACGTCTCCTACTTCTTCCAGATGGAGGCCTACTGCGGCGCCGTCGAGCGCCTGATCGGGCTCGAGATCCCGCCCCGCGCCAGGTACCTGCGGACCCTCTTCCTCGAGCTCAACCGGATCCACTCGCACCTGGTCTGGCTCGGCACCACCGCGCTCGACCTCGGCGCGATCTCGATGCTCTGGTACTGCTTCCGCGAGCGCGACAAGATCCTCGACCTGTTCGAAATGGCGACCGGGCAGCGGATGCACACCCGCTACTTCCAGGTCGGCGGCGTGATCGAGGACCTGCCGCTTGGCTTCGAGGCGAAGTGCCGCGCCTTCGCCGAGGAAATGCCGGTCCGGGTCGGCCAGTACGAGGCGCTGCTGGACCGCAACGAGGTCTTCCTCTCGCGGACCAAAGGGGTCGGCGCCGTCTCCCGCGAGCGGCTGCTGGAGTTGGGTGTGACCGGGCCGCTGCTGCGGGCCGCCGGCGAGCCCTGGGACCTGCGCAAGGCCTTCGACTACCTCGCCTATCCGGAGATGGACTTCAAGATCCCGGTCGGCACGGTCGGCGACAACTACGACCGCTACCGGGTGCGGGTGGCGGAGATGGTCGAGTCGGCGAGCATCGTCCGCCAGTGCCTCGACGCGCTCCCCGACGGTCCCTACATCGCCGACGACCGCAAGTACGTGCTGCCGCCGCGCTCGGAGCTCTCGACCTCGATGGAGAGCCTGATCCACCACTTCAAGCTCGTCACCGAGGGCTTTCGCGTCGACCCCGGCGAGGTCTACTACTCGATCGAGTCGCCGCGCGGGGAGCTCGGCTGCTTCGTCCTCGCCGACGGCTCGGCGAAGCCGGCCCGGGTCCACTTCCGCGACCCCTCCTTCGTCAACCTGCAGGCCTTCCGCGACATGGCGGTCGACACCTACGTCGCCGACATGATCGCCAGCCTCGGCATGCTCGACCCGATCCTCGGAGGTGTCGACCGGTGAGCCCCGTCGACGGACCCGGGATCCACAACCCGAATCTGCCGGTCGACCCGGCGCTGACCGAGGGCCGCGTCCCTGGCCGCGCCGAGGAGGAGATCCCCGAGCTGCACGAGGTCGGCTGCCCGGCGGAGCTGCGGGAGCGGATCGAGACCCTGATGGGCCGCTACCCCGACCGCCGCTCGGCCTCGATCCCGGCGCTCTGGGCGGTCCAGGAGCGCTACGGCTGGTGCACCCCGGAGGGGATCCGCCAGGCCGCCGCGGTGATGCGGGTGACGCCGGCCTACCTGGAGTCGGTGGCGAGCTTCTACGACCTCCTGCACACGAAGCCGGTCGGGACCCACCGGATCGAGGTCTGCACCAACATCAGCTGCTGGATGCGCGGCGGCGACCGCCTCCTCGACGCCTTCAAGGCGGCGGCCGGCGACGACGACACGAGCTTCTTCGTCACCGGCTTCGAGTGCCTCGGCGCCTGCGACATCGCCCCGATGGCCTCGATCGACCAGCGCTACTACGGGCCGCTGGAGGCGGCCGAGGCCGGGGTCGCGATCGAGCAGCTGCGGGCCGGCGAGGATGTCCTCCCCGAGAAGGCGCTGGCCAAGCGCGGGCTGGCGGGGGACTCCTGATGCCGCATCCGTTGGAGAAGCGCGTCCTGCTCGAGCACGCCGAGGACCTGGCGCTGCGCACCCTCGACGGCTACAGGCGCCTCGCCGACGGCTACGAAACGCTGGAGCGCGCTTACAAGGAGATGGAGCAGGACGAGGTCCTCAAGGAGCTCGAAGACTCGGGCCTGCGCGGCCGCGGCGGCGCCGGCTTCGCGATGGGCAAAAAGGCCTCCTTCCTGCCCCGCGGCGACATGCCGAAGTACCTCTGCTGCAACGCCGACGAGTCCGAGCCGGGCGCGTTCAAGGACCGCGAGTTGATGCAGCGCAACCCGCACCAGCTGATCGAGGGGATCGCGATCGCGGCGCTGGCCGCCGACGCCGGCCACGCCTTCATCTTCATCCGCGGCGAGTACGACGAGCAGGCCGACATCCTCGACGCCGCCGTCGCCGAAGCCTACGAGGCGGGTTACCTGGGGACGAACATCCTCGGCTGCCACCGCGACCTCGAGCTGGTCGTCCACCGCGGCGCCGGCGCCTACATCTGCGGCGAGGAGACGGCGCTGCTCGAGTCGCTCGAGGGCAAGCGCGGCCAGCCGCGCTCGAAGCCGCCGTTCCCGGCGATCTCGGGCCTCTACGCCTCGCCGACCGTCGTCAACAACGTCGAGACGATCGCGACCGTCGGGCACGTGATCGAGATGGGCGGCGCGGAGTACGCGAAGCTCGGCGTCCCGAACACGCGCGGCACGCGCGTCGTCTCGATCTCCGGCAACGTCGTCAACGGCGGCAACTACGAGATCGAGCCGGGCATGAGCGTCCGCGACATCGTCTACGACCTCGGCGGCGGCATCGCCGACGGCCGCGAGCTGAAGGCGGTCGTGCCGGGCGGCTCGTCGACCGTGATCCTGACGAAGGACGAGATCGACGTCGGCTACGACTTCGACTCGCTCGCGCAGTACCGCACCGCGATGGGGTCGGCAGGGATCGTCGTCCTCGACGACCGCTGCTGCATCGTGCAGCTGGGAATCCGCTTCTCCGAGTTCTACGAGCACGAGTCCTGCGGCAAGTGCACGCCGTGCCGCGAAGGGACGCGCTGGCTGACGGCGATCCTGCGCAAGCTCGAGGACGGGCGCGCGACGCAGGCCGACCTCGAC
The DNA here is from genome assembly GCA_946479725.1 of uncultured Actinomycetes bacterium. Next base: position 19,754 of record CAMLHB010000027.1, read on the forward strand.
CTGATGCTCGACGTCTGCGACCGCATCAACGGCAAGTGCCTCTGCCCGCTCGGCGACTCCGACGCGATCATCGTCGCGAGCTACGTCGCGAAGTTCCGCGAGGAGTTCCAGGCGCACATCGACCAGGGCGGCTGCCCCTTCGGCGGCCGGTCCTCGCTCGACCACGTGCTCGCGCCGGTCGCCATGCACACCCACTCGCCCGTCGCGGAGGTGCCGGCGTGAGCGCGCCCGAGCTCGTGCAGGTCACGATCGACGAGCGGACGGTCGAGGTGCCGAAGGGCACCGGCATGGTCGAGACGGCCGCGGCCGCAGGCATCGAGATCCCGGTCTTCTGCTACGAGCCGCGCCTCGGGCCGCCCGTCGGCGCCT
>CAMLHB010000028.1 GCA_946479725.1 uncultured Actinomycetes bacterium
GACCTCGGCGTCTTCGACGTCGCGATCGTCGACATGCGCTGGCACCGCAACGGCGACGGTGACTCGATCTCCGGCACCGAGGCGATCCGCAAGCTGCACCGCTCCCACGCCGCGCTCGGGATCGTCGCCCACGGCGAGCTGCCGGAGCGACACCTGGCGACTGCGGCGCTGCAGGCGGGCGCTTCCGCCTACGTCGCCCGCACCGCCGGTCCGACGGAGCTGCGCCGGGCGGTCGATGCCGCGGTGGAGCAGGAACGCTTCATCGACCCCGCGGTGCCGCCGAAAGGCAGCCGCGGCAAGCTGACCCGGCGCCAGCGCGAGATCCTGCAGCTGCTGGCCAACGGTGAGTCGACCACGGTCGCGGCGCGGGAACTCGACCTCAGCGAAGAGACCGTGAAGAGCCACACCAAGAACGCCCTCGCTCGCCTCGGCGCCAAAAATCGCACCCACGCGGTGGCGATCGCCGTGCGCGAGTGCCTGATCGACTAGTGACCTAGATCCAGCCGCGGTCGCGGGCCATCAGGACCGCCTGGGCCCGGTCGACGGCGCCGATCTTGCCGTAGACGTTGTGGAGGTGGGTGCGGATCGTCGAGACGGAGAGGTGCATATCGCTGGCGATCTGCTTGTAGACCATGCCCTCGGAGAGGTGGCGGAGGACGTCGAGCTCGCGGGCCGACAGCGGGCAGGGCTCGCTGATCCGGGAGGCGTCCTGGGTCGGCAGCGGCAGCTCGTAGAGGAGGTCGCGCAGCGCCTCGGGGCTGAGGCCGCAGCGCTCGGCGCCGGCGCGCAGCCGCTCCGGCGCGATCGCCTCGCCCTGGCAGTAGTGGGCGATCATGTCGGCGGTCCCGACCATCGCCGCCAGACCCTCCGCGTCCTCGGCGTGGTGGCGCTCGATCGCGATCGCGATCCGCGAGGGCAGGTTCCAGCGCCGGGCGAGAACGCCGCCGACGAGAGCGTGGTCGATCCCGAGCTGCTCGCGTTCCTCGCGCAGGCGCTGCTCGGGGGTGCGGGAGATCGAGTCGAAGTAGACCTTGTAGCCCGGGTGCAAGCGGGAGATGACGAGACGGCCGATGTCGTGCAGCAGCGCCGCAATCGCGAGCTCGTCGCGTTCGGCCCAGCCGACGACGCGGCCGAGGCGGTCGGCGGCCCGCTGCGCGGCGAGGGCGTGGACACGGAAGCGCTCGGGCTTCAGCTCCCAGCCGCCGTTGGAGTCGAAGAAGTCGAAGCTGGGCGCGGTGCCGGCGAGGGCGAGGACGCCGGCCGGCTTCAGCACTTCGAGCGCCGCCGGGACGCCGGCGATGCCGCCGGCGACGAGGCCGCCGCGGTTGGCGTGGCGAAGGACGGTGATCGAGAGGGCAACGTCGCTCTCGACCGCTTCGATGATCTCGCCGACGCGGGCGGTCTCCGCGGTCGCGGCGGTGATTACCCGCTGGCGGGACTCGACCAGGACCGGGAAGCGCTCGACCGCCTCGAAGGCCTCGGCGAGGCGGCTTCCGGGGGCGGCGGCGCGGGATCCGGCTTTGGCGGTCTCCTGCAGGGGGACCTTGCCGTTGCTTTGGGCGGCGGTGACGCTCATGGACATCCTCCCCATCGGCAGTTGTCCAGTGCGGGTTTAGCTCAGGGAGGCTTTTTGACCCCAAAAATGCGGAGCAATTAGGGACGAATCAGGCTGCTGAGAGGCGCCCTGCAGCGGCGCGGATGCGCTCCAGCGAGCTCTCCCGGCCCAAAGCGGCCAGGGACTCGAAGATCCCGGGCGAGACCGAGGTGCCGGTGATCGCCACCCGAATCGGCTGGTAGAGCCTGCCCGGCTTCAGCTCGAAGCGGTCGAGCAGGGGCGCCAGCGCCGCCTCGATCGGCCCGGGCTCGAACGGCTCGACTGGTTCCAGCGTCTCCGCCACCGCCGCCAGTACCGACCCGGTCCCGTCCTTCATCACCTTGGCCCAGGCCTTCTCGTCGGAGACCGGTGGCTCGAATAGGAAGCGGATCAGCGGCCAGACCTCCTCCAGGGTCTGCGCTTTCTCCTGGGCGATCTCGCAGGCGGCGCGGAGGCGCTCGTCGGCCTCGCGGCCGAGGTGGCGGGCGACCGCCACGGTGTACTCGTCGAGCGGCATCTCCCGCATGTAGCGACCGTTCAGCCAGCGCAGCTTCTTCTCGTCGAAGATGGCCGCCGACTTGCCGACGTCGGCGACGCGGAAGCGCCGCACCAGCTCTGCGGTTGCCAGCAGGGTCGTGTCGTCGTCGGTGCCCCAGCCGAGCAGCGCCAGGTAGTTGCGGACCGCGGCAGGCAGGTATCCGGCGTCGCGCAGCTCCTGCACCGAGGCGGCGCCGTGGCGCTTGGAGAGCTTCTTGCCGTCGGGGCCGTGCAGCAGCGGCAGATGGGCGTAGCGGGGCGGCTCGAAGCCGAGCGCCTCCAGCACCAGCAGCTGCTTCGGGGTGTTGGAGAGATGGTCGTCGCCGCGGACCACCTCGGTGACACCCATCTCGGCGTCGTCGACGGCGACCGCGAAGTTGTAGAGGACCGAGCCGTCGGCGCGGGCGATCACGAAGTCGTCGTAGCTGGGGTTGGGAAAGGCGACCGGGCCGCGGATCAGGTCGTGGACGACGGTCTCCCCCTCGTCGGGAACGCGCAGCCGGATCGCCGCGGCGGGGTCGTCGGTGGGGGTCCCGCGATAGCCGCGGCCGGCGCCGTGCTGGGCCTTCCAGGCCTCGACCTCCTTGGCGGTGGCGTGGTCGCGGTAGGCGTGGCCGGACTCCAGCAGCCGCCCCAGCGCCTCGGCGTGGCGGTCGGCGCGCCCCGCCTGCGAGATCGGGCCGATGTCCCAGTCGAGCTCGAGCCAGCGCAGCGCGTCGAGGATCTGCTCGACGTTCTCCTCGGTCGAGCGCTCGCGGTCGGTGTCCTCGATCCGCAGCACCAGCTCGCCGCCGTCGTGGCGCGCGGCGAGCCAGTTGTAGAGTGCCGTCCTCGCTCCGCCGATGTGCAGCGCACCGGTCGGCGAGGGGGCAAACCTGAGACGGGAGTTATCTGGCGTGTTCATCGGAGCGCATGTTTCAACCGGCGGTGGCCTGCCGAACGCGATCGAGCGCGGCAGGGATCGCGGCTGCGAATCTATCCAGATCTTTCACCAAAGCCCGCGGATGTGGCGGCCGACGAACCACACCGAGGCGGATTTCGCCGCCTTCCGCGAGGCGATGGACGCCTCCCCGATCGAAGCGGTGATCATCCACGCCGTCTACCTGATCAACTGCGCGACCAAAGACAGGGACCTGCGGAGGAAGTCCCTGACCTCGCTGACCCACGCGCTGCGGGTCGGTGACGGGATCGGGGCGAGGGGCGTCGTCCTCCACCCCGGCTCGCAGAAAACCGACCCCCTGAAGCCGTCACTGAAGCGCGCCTCGAAGGTGATCGCCGAGGCGCTGAAGGAGACCGACTCCTGCCCCCTGCTGATCGAGCAGACGGCGGGTCACAAAGGCCTCCTCGCCCGCGACTTCGACCAGACCGCCGAGCTGATCGAGTTGGCCGGCAGCGGCCCCCGCCTCGGCCTCTGCCTCGACTCCTGCCACCTCTTCGTCCAGGGCTATGACATCACCGACGAGGCCCACCTCGGCGCCGTCCTCGACGAAGCCGACGCCAGGGTCGGCATTGACCGCCTCGGCGCCGTCCACGTCAACGACGCCGCCGTCCCCCTCGGCGCCTGCCTCGACCGCCACGCCAACATCGGCAAAGGCGAGATGGGCAAACGCGGTCTCTCCGCCTTCCTCTCCGAGCCTAGATTCGAGGGCCTCCCAGCCACCCTCGAGACCCCCGGCCCAGAAAAGAAAGGCACGAGCAAAGCCGAAGTAACCGCCGCCAAGCGCCTGCGGCGCGAAGGTCTCAAACGCCGCAGCACGAAAGCGTGAACCTATTTCTCCCCGCATATCGGGGACAACTAGGTCCACACTCTCTTCACTAGCAGGGGTCGGCCCTTGTCGCCATGACTCGTGCGGCAGGAGGGACCGGTGGGGGTCCCTGGGTACTCAGCATGGAGCCCGCGCCACTAACCCTTGAGGCGTCAGCCAATCCCCGCCCCTCGCGGCGGAGGTGCTCCCAGGGACCCCCACCGGTCCCTCCCCCCACCAAACACAGACAGGCGACAAGGACCGGCCCCCTGCGCCGGCCCTTGCTCTCCCGCCGTAAACCTTTATTTGATGTGCAGCCCGGAGATCGCGCGGGAGATGACCAGGCGCTGGATCTCGGAGGTGCCCTCGAAGATCGTGTAGATCTTCGAGTCGCGGTGCATCCGCTCGACCGGGAACTCGCGGGTGTAGCCGTTGCCGCCGAGGATCTGGATCGCCCGCTCGGTCACCCAGACGGCGACCTCGCCGGCCTTCAGCTTCGACATCGAGCCCTCGGCGTTTTCGAATTTGTGGCCCTGACGGCCCATCCAGGCGGCGCGCCAGACAAGTAGGCGGGCGGCGTCGATCTCCAGCTTCATGTTCGCCAGGTCGAAGGCGATCGACTGGTTTTCGATGATCGGGCGGCCGAACTGTTCGCGCTCTTTGGCGTACTGGAGGGCGTACTCGTAGGCGGCCCGGGCGATCCCGAGCGCCTGCGCGCCGACGGTCGGCCGGCTCGCCTCGAAGGTCTGCATCGCCGCCTGCGATTTCGCCTTCTTGCCCTCGCGGACGCGAGCGAGTCGTTCGTCCAGCTTCTCTTTGCCGCCCAGCAGGCAGGAGCCCGGGACGCGGCAGTCGTCGAGGTGGACGTCGGCGGTGTGGGAAGCGCGGAGCCCGTGCTTCTTCACCTTCGCGCCCTGCTCGCATCCCGGCGTGTTCGGCGGGATCACGAAGGCGGCGTGGCCGCGCGAGCCGAGCTCACGGTCGACCGAGGCGATCACGACATGAACATTCGCGATGCCGCCGTTGGTCGCCCAGGCCTTCTGGCCGTTGAGGACCCACTCGTCCTTGGCCTCGTCGTACTTGGCGTTGGTGCGGATGCCGGAGACGTCGGAGCCGGCGTCCGGCTCGGAGGCGCAGAAGGCGGCGAGCTTGACGTCATCCGCGTCGCCGAAGCACTGCGGAATCCACTCGCCCATCTGCTCGGGGGTTCCCTGCCCGAAGATCGCCGCGACCGCGAGCGTGGTGCCCATGATCGCCATGCCGATGCCGGCGTCGCCCCAGAACAGCTCCTCGTTGGAGATCGGCAGCGTCAGGCCGGTCGGATCGGCCCAGAACTGGCCCATCGCTTCGAAGCTGTAGAGGCCGATCTTGGCGGCCTCCTGGATTACCGGCCAGGGCGTTTCCTCGCGCTCGTCCCACTCCTCGGCGGCGGGCCGGACGACGCCCTCGGCGAAGCCGTGTACCCACTCGCGGATGTCCTTCTGGTCCTGGTTGAGCTCGAGGGTGAACTGCGGTTCGCCCTCGCTGCCGGTCGTGGAGTTGGCCTCGTCGAGCAGCGCTTGCGCGTCGACGTCGGCGACGGAGGAATCAGCCATGGCGGCGAAGTTTACACGGAACGATGTCGTGTCACTAAAGCGTGACGAGACCGAAACGTGCCTAAATCAAACCGTCGCGAACGTCGCGCAGGTCGAAAGCGCGCAGCCCCTCGGGACCCCCGTCGCTGCAGTCGAAGAAGCGGCGGTTGACGCAGCCGTAGGACTCACCGTCGCCCTCGTAGGCCTGCTCGACCGAGAACTGGCAGTGCGGCAGAGGGTCGCCGGTCATCTTGACGCCGCCGAAGCCGCCCTTCTCGAGGACGGCGCCCAGCTCGACCTCGGCCGCGTAGACCTCCTGCATGCAGCCGACGTACTGATCGCCGGTGAGGCGATCGACAAAGCTGTAGAGGTAGCGGCATCCGAGCTCGACGCAACCGCGCGGCTCGACCATCTTGTCGCAGAAGGAGCGGCACTGGCGGCACTCGCCGACCGTGGTGCGCGTTGCAGTCATCGACAAAGTTTAAGCAGCCAAAGCAGCGGCGCCCAACAGGTGGTCCAACTCAGTCTGCAGGCCGCCCGACGGTTTGACCCGGTACCTCTCGCCGACCTTGAAGCGGCGGTCGCCGACGACGAGGAAGACCTCGGCGTCGCCCTTGTGGTGCTCGAAGATCGCCTTCAGTTCGTCGCAGAGGGTCTCGCTCCAGCGCGAGAGCGCGATCGGCACCTCGAACGGCCCGGCCGGCTTCGCGGTTTGGGCCGGCGCCAGCTTGGCGGCGCTGGCGATTTCCGCCTGGTCGGGTTCGAAGCGCTGCGCCTCCTGCACGACCAGCTTCGTCTCGCCGCGGTCTTTGTGGTCGATCCGGCCGCGGACGAGGACGATCGAGTCCGGCTGGATGATCTCGGCGCTCTCCGCCTGGTCGGCCTTGAAGACGAGCATCTCGACCTGGCCCTCAACGTCGTCGAGGGTCGCGAACATCATCTGGTTGCCGCTCTTGGTGCGGATCTTCTTGCAGTCGACGACGATCCCGCCGACCGTCACCCAGGCGCCGTCGGGCTTGGCCGCCAGCTGCGCCAGGCTGCAGTCGACCCGCGCCCGCAGCGCCGGCCCGACTTCGGTCAGCGGGTGCGAGGAGAGGTAGGTGCCGAGCGTCTCCTTCTCCATCGCCAGCATCTCGGCGCGGTCGAACTCGGCACCGGGGATCGGCGGGCGGTGCTGGGCCTGGGACTGCGCCCCTCCCCCGCTCTCTTCGCCGCCGAAGTCGAAGATCGAGCCCTGGCCCATCTGCGCGTCCTCCTGCGCCTTCTGCCCGGCCGACTGGGCCGCCGGGAGCGTCTCCAGCATCCCCTTGCGGCTGTCGCCGGTGGAGTCGAGGGCGCCGCACTTGACCAGGCATTCGATCGCCCGTTTGTTGACGGCCCGGCTGTCGACCCGCTCGCAGAAGTCCCAGATCGACTCGATCGGCTTCTCCTCGCGCGCCCGCAGGATCGCCTCCACCGCCGCGTGGCCGACGTTCTTCACCGCGTCGAGGCCGAAGCGGATCGCGTTCTCGGAGACGACGAAGCTGTGGTCGGAAGAATTGACGTCGGGCGGCAGCACGTCGATCCCCATCTCCGAGCAGCGGTTGACGAAGAACGGGACCTTGTCTTTGGTGTTCATCACCGAGGAGATCACCGCCGCCATGTACTCGGCCGGGTAGTTGGCCTTGAGGTAGGCGGTGCGGTAGGAGATCAGCCCATAGCAGGCGGCGTGGGACTTGTTGAAGGAGTAGTCGGCGGCGGCTTCGTTCAGCTTCCAGAGGTCCTGGGCGACCCTGGTGTCGGTGCCGGACTTCGCCAGCCCCTCCATGAATTTGTCCTTCATCGTCGCCATCAGGTCGCGCTTCTTCTTGCCGATCGCCTTGCGCAGGTCGTCCGCCTCGGCGCCGGAGAAGCCGGCCATCTGGCGGGCGATCTGCATCAGCTGCTCCTGGTAAATGACGCAGCCGTGGGTCTCCTTGGTGATCGCTTCCAGGCGCGGGTCGGGGTAGCGCACCGAGGTGGGGTCTTTCTTGCCCTTGGCGTAGGTGGGGATGTAGGCCATCGCGCCGGGCCGGTAGAGGGCGCCGAGGGCGACGATGTCGGCGAACTCGGTCGGCTGCACCTTGCGCAGCGCGTCGCGCATTCCCTCCGACTCGAACTGGAAGACGCCGGTCGAGTCGCCGCGGGCGAGCATCTCGTAGGTCTTGGAGTCGTCGATCGGGATCTGCTCCATGTCGATCCGCTCGCCGCGCGAGCGCTCGATGATGTCGATCGCGTCCTCGATCACGTCGAGGTTGCGCAGCCCGAGGAAGTCCATCTTCAGCAACCCGATCTCCTCGATCGGCCCCATCGAATACTGGGTCACGATCTTGTACTGGCGCTCCTGTTTCCCGGAGCCGGGGCCGGAACCGTTGCCGCTCGCCGGCGGCGGCGCGCTCTTGTCCTCGGCCAGCTGCAGGGGGACGATCTCGTGCAGCGGCCGGTCGGCGATGACGACGGCGGCGGCGTGGATCGAGTTGTTGCGGATGATCCCCTCGAGGCCCTGGGCGACGTCGACGATCTTCTTCGCGTCGGGCTCGGAGTCGTAGGTCCGTTTCAGCTCCTGGCCGGCCTTCAGGCATTCGGCGAAGGAGGGGCTGCGGCCCATGATCGGCTCCGGGATCTGCTTCGCCAGCTTGTCGCCGGTGGCGTAGTCGAAGCCGAGCACGCGGGCGGCATCGCGGGTCGCCGCCCGCGGCGCCATCTTGCCGAAGGTGATGATCTGGGCGACCGACTCGCGCCCGTATTTATCGCCGACGTAGCGGATCATCCGCTCACGGCCGCGGACCGAGAAGTCGATATCGATATCCGGCATCGATTTGCGGCCGGGGTTGAGGAAGCGCTCGAACATCAATTCGTTCTCGAGCGGGTCGAGGTCGGTGATCTTCAGGCAGTAGGAGACGATCGAGCCGGCGGCCGAGCCGCGGCCGGGGCCGACGGCGATCCCGTTCTGCTTGGCGTAGCTGACGAAGTCCCAGACGATCAGGAAGTAGGACTCGAACCCCATCTCCTCGATCACCCCGAGCTCGAACTCGAGCCGCTCGACCGCCGCGGCCGGCGGCGGGTCGCCGTAGCGGGCGCGTAGTCCGTCCATCGCGATCCGCCGCAGCATCGCCCCCGGCTCCTCGCCGTTCTCGGTCGGGTAGCGCGGCAGCAGCAGCTTGCCGAGCTCGATCTCGATCTCGCAGCGCTCGGCGATCTCCAGCGTCGTCGGCACAGCCTCCGGCCACTCGGCGAACGAGTCCGCCATTTCGGCGTTGTCCTTGATGTAGAACTCGTTCGTGTCGAAGCTCATCTTCGGCATCTGCAGGGTCGACTTGGTCTGCACGCAGAGCAGCGCCGCGTGGTTGTCGAAGTCCTCCCGCCGCAGGTAGTGGACGTCGGCGGTACCGACCAGCGGCCGGTTCAGCTCCCGCGCGAAGCGGACGATCCCCTCGTTGGCCTTGTCCTGCTCGGGGATCCCGTTCTTCTGCACCTCGAAGTAGACCTGCTCGGGGCCGAAGGCCTGGATCAGGTCGTCGAGGTGGGTGCGGGCGTCGTCCTCGCGCTCTTCGACGAGGCGGCGGCAGAAGCGCGATTGCAGGCAGCCGGTGAGGGCGATCACGCCCTTGGAGTGTCGGGAGAGCAGCTCCATGTCGACGTTGGCCTTGCCGCGCGAGAAGCCTTCGAGGAAGCCGGCCGAGGTGAGCTTGACCAGGTTGGCGAAGCCCTCGTCGGTCTCGGCGAGCAGGGTGAGGTGGTTGCGCTCGTAGCGCGTCTGCTCCTTGATCGCCCTGCGGTCGTCGACGAGGTAGGCCTCGAGCCCGGCGATCGGCTTGATCCCGTGTTTCTTACAGGCCTTGTAGAGGTCGACGGCGCCGTTCATGACGCCGTGGTCGGTCAGGCCCAAGGCCGGCTGGTCGAGCTCCGCCGCCCGCGCCGCCATCGCGTCGATCTTGCAGGCGCCGTCAAGCAGCGAATACTCGCTGTGGGCGTGCAGATGTACGGCTGAAGCGGTGCTCACGAGGTCGGTCGATCATGGCAAGCCCAGATGACGGACCCGAGGGGCCCCACCACGCTTTCGCGCTGGTTCCGGGTTACTTCAGAGCTGGGTGACCAGCAGCGCGCCGACGATACTCGTCGTCATGCTCACCATGCCGATCACAAGCGACCGATTGAGGCTATCCAGACGAGCCTCGATCGAGTTGAAGCGACCTTCGACCGCTACACAGCGCGCGTTCATTTCCTTTCGGAGTTCTCGGACCTCGCCTTTGGTCTCACGGATCTCATCCTTGACCCCGTCGAACCCCTTGTCCATCCGGACGTTGAGGTCGTCGAGTCGCTCGTCGCTCCACTTCTCCCTTGCCACCACGGCCATGGATCGAACCATAGGACGCGTGCTGTCACGGGTGGCGCGCAGAAAGCAAAACCTTCCGAGCGGCTTCTGCGTGGATTTGTGAAATCAGCCGCAGACCCAGGCGCTGGGGCCGGAGTCGGCCCAGATTTCGGCGGCGATCCGGTCCTGTTCGGCCTTCGGGGCGTTCTGCGGTTCTCCCTTGCCGCCATAGAGTTCCCAGGTGCTGGGGAGGATCTGGTAGGCGCCGCCGGCCCCGCTGGAGGGATTGAGGGCGCTGTAGTTGCCTCCCGACTCGCACATCACGATGTAGGTCGGGATCGAGTACGGCCCGCCGAGCCAGCGGCCGACTTCTTCTTCGGCTTCCGATTCGGCCAGGCGCGCTTCCTGCAGCTGTTCGACCCAGCTGGAGATGTCGGTTTTCAGCTTCGCCAGCGCGGCTTCGCGGTTGGCGCTGAGCGCCTGCAGGCGGGCGGCCGCGGCCTGGGCAACTTCGCGCACGGCGGCGATTTCCTCACGGGCGGCTTCAAGCCGTTCGTCGTAGGCGATCGCTTTTGCCTTCAGGTCGGCGACGGCGAGCACCTCGTGGTGGACCGCGGCCCGCACCTCGGCGACGCGGTCGGCGAGGGCGCTGTCGGCTTCGGAAATCGCCCGCAGGTAGTCACTCTGGGTGACGAAGTCCTCGTAGTCGCCGGCGCCGAGCACGAGGTCGGCGGTGCTGGGCGTGCCGCTCTCGTAAATCGCGACCAGCCGCTGCGCCAGCAGCCGCCGCGAGCGCTGCAGGCGGGCCTTCTCGACCGCGAGCCGGTGCTGGGTCGCCTTCAGCCGCCGCGCCAGACGGGCGGCGCGCTCGCGGCCTTCGCCCAGCCGCGCCGTCAGTTCCTGCTCTTCGGCGGCGGCGTCTTTCGCTTCGGCTTCGGCGCTGCCGAGTTCGGCAGTCGTCGCCTGCAGCTGCGAAGCGAGCGAGCCGGCGTCGTCGCGGGCCGAAGCGAGCTTCGCTTCCAGCTGCTCGGCTTCGCTGGCACCAGCGCTCGGTGCGGTCGCGACGAGGACCGCGAGCAGCGCGCAGAGGCACGCCGCGGCGCAGATCCTCAGCAGATCTTTTCGGACTTCCGGCGACCGCACGAAGCGGCGAGGCTACCGAGCCGATCGCAAAATCCCTGCAAGTTCACAATAACCCGCAATGGATGTTGCGTGCAGTCGTTCCCGTATGCGGGAACGACTGCTTTTTACCCTTCCGGGACTTCGCGGGTCGCGAAGTAGGCGACGGCCGCGACGGCGGCCAGGCCGGCGACCCCCAGGCCGATCCGCGTCTCGCGGCGGTAGCGCCGACGCAGGTAGCGGAAGGCGAACTTCACCGAAGCTCGTCCCAGCCGGTTGTACATCAGCCCTCCCCCCGCTGGCGCAGCCGGTGCGCCATCCGCGACTGCAGCGACCAGAGCTCGATGAAACCGGGTGAGGCGTTCTGGTCGAAGAGGCCGCCGGACTCCGAGAAGGTCGCCAGCTCGGCGTCGTAGACGGCGTTCGGCGAGGAGCGGGTGATGACGCGGGCGCTCCCCTTGAAGAGTCGGAGGCCGATCTCGCCGGTGACCTGGGCGTTGACCGCGTCCATGTAGGCGCCGAGGTCGGTGCGCAGCGGCTCCCACCAGAGCCCGGCGTAGACGAGGTAGCCCCACTTCTGGTCGAGCGCCGGCTTGAACTGGTTCTGGTGGATCGTCCCGACCAGGCGCTCCAGCTCATCGTGGGCGGTGAGGATGATCGCCGCCGCCGGCACCTCGTAGATGACGCGGACCTTGAGGCCGACGATTCGGTCCTCGATGTGGTCGACGATGCCGACGCCGTGGCGGCAGCCGATCTCGGCCGCCCTTTCCAGCAGCTCGACGAGGCCGAGGCGCTCGCCGTTCAGCGAGACCGGGACGCCGGCCTCGAAGCCGACCGTCACCGTCTCCGCCTCGTCGGGCGCCTCCTCGGGCCGGGTCACCAGCTGGAAGACGTCGTCCTCGGGCGCGTGGTCGAGGTCCTCGATCCAGCGGCCCTCCGAGGAGCGGCCCCAGAGGTTGTCGTCGATCGAATACGGCGCGACCTCGGTCCCACCCTTGACCGGGATCCCGTTCTCGCGGGCGTAGGCGATCTCCTCCTCGCGGCCCATCTCCCAGGAGCGGACCGGGGCGATCGTCTTCAGCTCAGGGGCGAGGGTGGCGACCGTGGCCTCGATCCGGACCTGGTCGTTGCCCTTGCCGGTGCAGCCGTGGGCGACCGTGTCGCAGTTGGTCTGGCGCGCGTACTCGACGGCGAGCTGGGCGATCAGCGGCCGACCCAGCGCGGTGAAGAGCGGGTAACCGTTGCCGTAGACGGCGTTGGCCTTGATCGCCGGGGCGACGAACTCGGCCGCGAAGCGCTCGCGGGCGTCGACCACGTGGCACTCGACCGCGCCCAGCTGCTTCGCCTTCGCCTCGATCACCCCGTAGTCCTCGCCGGGCTGGCCGAGGTTGACGGTGAGGCAGACGACTTCGGCCTCGTAGTGGTCCTGGATCCACTTCAACATCACGCTGGTGTCGAGCCCGCCCGAGTAGAGCAGCAGCACCCGGTTGACGCTGGCCGGATCCGCCTCGTAGGTGGCGGTCGGCTGGAAGTGGGGTTGATCGGCGCTCACGGGGGCGGAAGTCTGTCATGCCCCACGTGACAAGGCTTCTAGGGCGCTTCGATGCCTCCGCTGCCGCCTTTTTCTTCAGGCGGAACCACTTCTTCGGGTTCTTCTTCCGGCGCTTCTTTCCCTTCTTCGGGCGGAAGTTCTTCTTCGGCTTCGGTGGTCGACGATTCGGTCGTCGTGGTTGAGCTTTCGGTCGTCGTCGAGGATTCGGTCGTCGATTCCAGGGTCGGCGTCGAGGACGTTTCGCCGCTGTTGTCGTTGTTGGCGATCACGATCACCGCGATCAGCAGGCCGATGATCACCGCGATCAGGCCGGCGACGAGGAGGCGCATGTTGCCGTGGGGAGGGGCGCCGCCGGGCCCGCCGCCCGGGCCGCGGTCTTCGGGTCCCATCAGTCGCGTCGGGTCCTCATGCATCGCTCAGCGCTCCTCCGGTCCGAGAATGGCGTCGAGGATCGCGTCGGTGTCCTCGATCTCGAAACCGTTTCGCAGCCGCTCGGCGATCTCCTCTCTGCTGCTGCCGGAGACGGCGAGCTGGGTCGCCAGCAGGCGGGCACCGGGAGCGTCGGATGACCCCGCCGCGGGCTCGGCGGCGAGCACCGGATCCGGCTCGACGGCGCGCAGCCGCGGCGCTTCGTGCCGCTCCCCGGGCTCAGGCAACTCGAACGAGCCTCCCTCCACTCCCCCGAGCCTCCCCTTCGCCGCTTCGAGAGTGGCCTGCAGGCGTTCCGCCTCTCCGCGCAGTGAGACCGCCTGCGTGAGCAGGGTGTCGACCAGGTCGCCGAGCTCGTCGGCCCGGCCCGCGCCTATCCGCTCGGCCTCCTCCTGCGCCTGCGCCAGGTAGCGACGCGCCTGCGCTTCGGCGTCGTCGATCACGCTCTCGGCGGCGCGCTCGGCGGCCTCGACGATCGCCTCCAGGCGCTCGGCGGTATCGGCCCGCAGGGCCTTCTGGTTCTTCGAGATGTCCGTGGGCTTGCCAGGGCGGCGGCTCATCGCTGGGAAAACCCTAGAAGCGATTCGCCGATCAAGCCAACCGCCTGGTCGACGTGGTCGGAATCGATCACCAGGGGCGGCAGCAGGCGCAGAGTGTCGGGGCGCGGCGCGTTGACGACGAGGCCGCGCTTGAGCAGATCCGCGCCGACGGCGACGGCGTCGATTCCCCCCTCGAGGCCGACGCCGACCATCAGACCGCGGCCACGCGTCTCCTTCACGCCCTCGACCTGCTCCAGCTGCTTGCGGAGGTAGCCGCCGAGCTCACGCACGTGGCGCAGCAGGACCGGGTCCTCGACCACATCGAGGACGGCGATCGCGGCGGCAGTGGCGACCGGGCCGCCGGCGAAGGTCGAGCCGTGATCGCCGGGCTCGAGCACCTCGGCGGCGCTCGGCGCGGTTATGCAGGCGCCGATCGGGAAACCGCCCCCGAGCGCCTTGGCGCTGGTGATCACATCCGGGCGCACCGGGGTCTGCTCGTAAGCCCAGAGCGAGCCGGTGCGGCCGACCCCAGTCTGGATCTCGTCGAGGATCAGCAGCGCCCCGACCTCGTCGCAGGCCTGGCGCGCCGCCAGCAGCGCCTCCTCGGAGATCGGGAAGACGCCGGACTCGCCCTGGATCGGCTCGATCAGGACCGCGGCCGTGTCAGCGCCGACCGCCTCGCGCAGCGCCGCTGCGTCGTTGCGGGGGACCGAGCGGAAGCCGGGCAGCATCGGACCGAGCGCCGCGTTCGCCGCCAGCCCCGGGGTCGCCGAAAGCGCCCCGTAGGTGCGACCGTGGAAGTCGCTCTCGAAGCTGACGATCTCCGGCGCCGACACGCCGCGCCCGTGGGCGTGCTTGCGGGCGATCTTGATCGCGCACTCGTTCGCCTCGGTGCCGGAGTTGGAGAAGAAGACGCGTCCCCCGAGGCTCGCCTCCGAGAGCCGCTCCGCCAGCCGCGCCATCGGCTCGGTGTAGAAGAGGTTGGAGACGTGCATCAGGCGCCGGGACTGCTCGTGGACGGCCTGCACGACGTCGGGGTGACAGTGGCCGACCGAGCAGACCGAGATCCCGGTGAGGAAATCGAGGTAGCGCTTGCCCTCGGCGTCCCAGAGCAGCGCTCCCTCGCCGCGGACGAAGTCGACCGGCGCCCGCTTGTAGGTCTGCATCAAGTAGCGCTCCTCGAGCTCCCGCGCCTGCTCGAAGCCGATCTCCCGGGTGGCGTCGGTCATGGCGTGACCATGGTGCCGATGCCGGCATCGGTGAACAACTCGAGTAGCAGGCTGTGCGGGATCCGGCCGTCGATGATGTGAGCCGACTGGGCGCCGCCGCTGATCGCGTCGACGCAGGCCTGGAGCTTCGGCCGCATCCCCCCTTCCAGGCTCGGTAGCTTCGCCCCGACCTCCTCGACGGTCGCGCGGGAGATCAGCGAGCCCTCGTCGCCGGGGTCGTCGAGCCAGCCTTCGACGTCGGTGAGGAAGACCGCCTTGTGGGCGCCGATCGCGGCGGCGACCTTGCCGGCGGCCTCGTCGGCGTTGACGTTGTAGGACTGGCCGGAGCGGTCGGAGGCCGAGGAGGCGATGACCGGGATGTAGTCGGCGGCGATGTGGTTCAGCACGTCGACGTCGACCCGTTCGATCGAGCCGACGAAGCCGACCTGCTCGGCATTGGCCACCGGCGAGACCTCGAACAGGTTCCCGTCCTCACCGGAGAGCCCGACCGCAGCCTGGCCGTGCCGGTTCAGGCGCTGGACGATTTCCGAGTTGATCTTCCCGGCGAGGACCATCTGCGCGATCTCGACCGTCTCGGCGTCGGAGACCCGCAGCCCCTCGTGGAAGCGCACCTCGAGGTCGAGTTTCTCCATGTAGCGGGTGATCTCGGGGCCGCCGCCGTGGACGATCACCGGGTTCAGCCCGACGTACTTGAGCAGGACGACGTCGGTGGCGAAGGCTTCGCGCAGCTCGTCGTCGAGCATCGCCGCGCCGCCGTACTTGATCACGATCGTGCGGCCGTGGAACTCGCGGATGTAGGGGAGCGCCTCCAGCAGGGTGGCGACGCTGCCGCTGTCGTAGCGGGTGTTGTTGGTGCCGTCGCTCACGTCGTGTATTCCGCGTTCAGCTTCACGTAGTCGTAGCCGAGGTCCGAGAACCAGACGTGGGCGTCGTGGTCGCCGCGGCCGAGCCGCAGGCCGATCTCGGCCTCCGGCACGTCGGCGCCCAGCTCGGCGGCGTCGATGTTCTCCGCGCCAAGCTCGGGCAGCTCCTCGCCGGCCAGGGCGGCGCCGGCGGCCTGGGCGATCCGGCCCCAGTTGGGGTCGCGGCCGAACAGCGCGGTCTTCACCAGCGGCGAGTTGGCGATCGCCCGAGCGACCCGCTCGGCCTCGGCCTGGGTGGCGGCCTCGGTGACCTCGATCCGGCCGGTGCGGGCGGCGCCCTCGCCGTCGCGGACGATCTCGATCGCCAGCTGCATCAGCACCGCCTCCAGGAGGCCATCGGGCAGGGGCTGCCCGGAGGCTCCGGAGGCCTGCAGCAGGACGGTGTCGTTGGTGCTCATCTGGCCGTCGACGGTGATCCGGTTGAAGGAGGCGTCGACGGCGGCGCGCAGGCGCGCGTCGGCGTCGTCGACGACGGCGTCGGTCTGGACGAAGCAGAGCATCGTCGCCATGTTCGGCTCGATCATCCCAGCCCCCTTCGCCTGGGCGGAAAGCGTCACGCCGCCGGCGCGCAGGGTGCAGCGCTTGGGCCAGCGGTCGGTGGTGAGGATCGCGTCGGAGAAGGCGCCTCCGCCCTCGGGCGCGAGCGTCTTCGCCGCTTCGGCGATGCCGACGAGGACCGCGTCGACCGGCAGCGGCACGCCGATCGTCCCGGTCTCGGCGACGGCAACCTGGGGCTGCTCCAAGCCAAGTTGCTTGGCCGCGACGCTCGACATCGCCAGCGCGTCGGCAAATCCCTGCTCACCGGTCTCGGCGTTGGCGTTGCCGCTGTTGACGACGGCGGCGCGGATATCGGCGGCGTCGCAGCGCTCGCGGCAGACCCGGATCGGCGCCGCGGCGGAGGCGTTCCGGGTCAGCAACAGCGCCGAGTCGACCTCCGCGGCGTCGCAGACGACGAGGCCGACGTCAGTGCGCCCGCCTCCCTTCAGTCCGCAGTGGGCGCCGCCGGCGCGGAAGCCGGGCGTGAGCTGGTTGGGATCGAGCTCCTCGACGCCGTCGGGGGCCTCGACCCACCTGGACCGGAAGAAGCCGTCACTCGCCAGAATGCTCCGCTTCGCGTCCGCTTCCGGCGCCTTCACAGCAGCCCCTCCGTCTCGTCCAGCCCCAGCATCAGGTTCAGGTTCTGGACGCCCTGGCTCGAGGCGCCCTTCCAGATGTTGTCGATCGCGGAGAAGGCCATCACCCTCCCCCGCTCCTCGACGGTGACGTAGACGTGGCACTCGTTCGTGTCCCGTACCGCGCGCAGGTTCGGCGGCCTGTCGAGGAGGTGGACGAAGGGCTCGTCGGCGTAACGACTCTCGTAGAGGTCCCGGATCGCCTCCTTCGAGGCGCCCTCGCTGAGCGTGGCGAAGCAGGTCGCCAGCTCGCCCTGGTCGAGCGGCAGCAGGTGCGGGACGAAGGTGACCGGCGCCGGGCTGCCGAGCGCCGCCAGCTCCTGCTCGATCTCCGGCCGGTGGCGGTGACCCTCGGTCTTGTAGGGGAAGGCGTTCTCGGTCATGTTCGAGAAGTGGACGAGGTCGTCGCTGGAGCGGCCGTAGCCGGAGGTGCCCTGCATCGCCGAGATGAAGACCTCCGAGAGCAGGCCCTGTTCGGCCAGCGGCGCCAGCGCCAGCACGCTCGCGGTCGGGTAGCAGCCGGGCGTCGCGACCAGCGTCGCCTCCCGGAGTTGGTCGCGGTAAAGCTCGGTCAGTCCGTAAACACCGCTGCCGAAGAGGTTGGGGGCGCCGTGCTCGCCGTACCAGCGCCGGTAGGTCTCGATGTCGCGCAGCCGGAAGTCGGCGGAGAGGTCGACGACGAGGATGCCCCGCTCGCGCAGGGCGGCGTCGGTCGGCGCCGCCGCCCCGTGCGGATAGGCAACGATCGCCGCGTCGACCTCGGGCGGGTCGTCGAGGTCGAGCTCGGTCAGCTCGATCGGCACCCGGTAGCGCGGGTAGAGGTCGCAGAGCCGCTTGCCGGCGTCGCTGCGCGAGGTCGCGGCGACCAACTCCAGGCCCGGGTGGTCGTGGACGATCTGCGCCGCCAACGCCCCGGTGAAGCCGTTGGCGCCGGCGACGAGGATGCGCTTATTCACGGAGGGTTCCCCCGATCTCGCCCAGCTTCGCCTTGATCTGCTCGCGGACGGCGCCGACCTCCTCGTCGGTGAGGGTGCGGTCGGGGGCACGGAACTCGAGGTTCAGCGCCAGGCTCTTGCGGCCCTCGCCGACCTGCTCGCCCTCGTAGAGGTCGAAGACCTCGGCTGCCTGCAGGAGGTCTCCGCCGGCGGCGAGGATCGCCTCGCGCACCGCGCTGGCCGAGGTCTCCGCCGGCACGACCACCGCCAGGTCCTGGTACACGGCCGGGAAAGTGGTGACGTCCTCGTAGGTCTCCTCGCCGAGGCTCGCGGCGGCGATCAGCGGTGCCAGGTCGAGTTCGAAGGCGACGGCGGCGTCGAGGTCCCAGGCCTTGCAGACGAGCGGGTGCACCTCTCCGAGCCAGCCGGTGGTGGCGCCGTCGATCGAGACCGCGGCGGAGCGGCCCGGATGCAGGAAGGGCTCTTCGGATGGTGAGAAAGCAAGCTCAACGCCCATCCCGACGGCCAGCGCTTCGACGACGCCCTTGAGCGCGAAGAAGTCCGCGGCCTCGCCGCCGCCGCGCCAGGAGCGCTGATCGAGCACCCCGACGGCGATCGCCGCCAGCCGGTGCGGCTCCACGAACGGCGCCGGCTGATCCCCTGCGAAGTCCCCCGCCAATGGGTCGACGGGACGATTTCGGTCCTCATCGGACCGTTTTCGTCCCGTCGGCGGGTCGGTGAGGTAGACGCGGGTGGATTCGAAGAGGGCGAGGTCGCTCGTGCCGCGGGCGGCGTTGCGGCTGGCGATTTCGAGTAGGGACCCGAGCAGGGTCGTGCGCATCGCCGACTGCTCCTCGGAGAGCGGGTTGGCGAGCAGGACCGGCTTCGCCCGCGGGTCCTCGGCGGGGATCCGCAGGCGCTCGACCTCGCCGGGGTCGGTGAAGCTCCAGCCGACGACCTGGTCGAAGCCGAGGTCGCGGAGGCCGTCCTCGGCCCGCCGCCGCAGCCGCTGCTGGCGGCTGAGGCCGCCGACCGCCTCGCCGGTCGAGGGCAGCGTCGTCGGCAGGTGCTCGTCGATCCCGTGGACCCGCGCCACCTCCTCGATCAGGTCGACCTCGCGGGTGACGTCGTAGTGGCGGTCGGGCGGCACCGTGACCCGCAGGTCCTCCCCGTCGGCCTCGGCCGCGAAGCCGAGCCGCTCCAGGTAGGTCTTCTGCTCCTCCTGGGAGATCGCCATCCCCAGCAGCCCGGAGACGCGCGCCGCCCGCAGCGTCAGCCGCCGCGGCTCGGGGATCTCGGCGGCGACGTCGATCGTCCCCGGCACCAGCTTGGCGCCGCAGAGCTCGACCATCAACCGCGAGGCGATCCGCTGGGCCCGCATCGTCAGCTCCGGGTGCAGCTGCTTCTCGAAGCGGGCCGAAGCCTCCGAGCGCAGCCCCAGCATTCGCGAGGTGCGGAGGATGTTGGTCCCGTTCCAGCAGGCGACCTCGAGCAGGACCCGGGTCGTCTTCTCGGAGACCTCGGAGACCTGACCGCCCATGATCCCGGCGATCCCGGAGGGACCGTTGCGGTCGCAGACGAGGACGGCCTCGGCGTCGAAGGTGCGCTCGACGTCGTCGAGCGTGGTCATCTTCTCGCCCTCGCCGGCGGTGCGGACGATCAGCTCGCCGCCGGGGACCTTGTCTAGGTCGAAGGCATGTAAGGGCTGCGCGGTCAGCAGCATCACGTAGTTGGTGATGTCGACGACGTTGTTGATCGGGCGCTGGCCGGCGGC
>CAMLHB010000029.1 GCA_946479725.1 uncultured Actinomycetes bacterium
GTGGCGGCGTTGCTCGGGGCGCATGTAGGAGCGGGTGCCGTAGAGGGCCTCGTATTTGGGGAGGAGGTCGGGTCTCTTGGCCTCGAGCCAGGCGAAGAAGACGTCCTTGACCTCGTCGCGGAGGTGGAGGGCTACTCCCCCTAGGAAGGTGGCGCCGGCGGCTTTGGCGCGGTCGACGATCGGTTGGACCTGGGTGGGGTCGTCGTTGATGCCAGGCATCAGGGGGGCGACGAGGACGCCGGAGTCGATGCCGCGGGAGCGCAGCTCTTCGACGGCGTCGAGGCGGGCCGCGGGGCTGGGGGTGTGCGGCTCGGTCGCGCGCCAGGCCTCCTCGTCGAGGGTCGGGACCGAGAGGTTGACCGAGATCGACAGGCCCTTCTTCGCCATCCGCTCGAAGATCTCGACGTCCCGCAGCACCAAGGGCGACTTGGTGAGGACCGAGACCGGCGTCTGTGCCGCCTCCAGCGCCTCGAGGATCTCCGGCATCATCCGATAGCGGCTCTCGACCCATTGGTAGGGGTCGGTGTTCGTCCCCAGCGCCACCAGCTCCCGCTTCCAGCTCGGCCGGCCCAGCTCCGCCCGCAGCAGCTCCGGCACGTTGACCTTGACCACGATCTCCCGCTCGAAGTCCCGACCGGCGTCGAAGTCGAGGTATTTGTGGGTGCGCCTCGCAAAGCAAAAAGTGCAGGCATGGGTGCAGCCCCGGTACTGGTTGATCGTCCAGCTGAAGCCGTAGCGGCTGCCGGGCACATGGTTGAGCGCCGAGTGGGCGCGGACCTCGTGGAAGTTGATCCCCATCGCCTCCGGGGCGTCGAAGGTCCAGACGACGGTTCCCGCTCCGACGCCGGGCAGCCGCAGGTCGTTCTCGACTCTCTGCTCGTCCCACCTCATACGAACACATGTTCGCACATGGACCAGCGGCGCATCCGGCTCTCGCCCCAGCCGGCTGTGTCAAGAATCGGCTTAGGCCGAATCGCCACCAGTGGTTATCCCTGGTTCGCGGGGATCCGATCTTCCCGCAGCCGCTCTGGCAGTCTTGAGCGGCAGCAGTCAAGTGGGCCTACGTGCCGATGACCGACCTTGCCCAAAACCTGATCGACGCGCTCGCCCTCGGCGGCCTCTATGCCTTGATTGCGATCGGCGTCACCTTGATCTACACGGTGATGGGAATGATGAATTTCGCCCAGGGCGAGTTCATCATGCTGCCGGCCTACATCCTCTACGTATTGGCCGGGGTGCCGTTCGCCGTCGCGGTCCTCGCCGCCCTTGCCACCGGGGTCGCGATCGCGGTCCTCGCCGAGCGGGTGGCCTTCCGGCCCGTCCGCGACGCCGACCTCTCGGCCCAGCTCGTCACCTCCCTCGCCGTCGCGACGATCCTCCAGAACGTCGTCAGCGCGACGGTGGACGCCCGCGCCCAGTCGGTGGCGACGCCGGAGCTGTTGAGCGAATCGAGCCAGATCGGCTCCCTCTCGGTGCCGAACCTGGAGATCCTCACCCTCGCCCTGACCGCAGCCGTCCTCGGCGGCCTCGGCTGGCTGCTCTACCGGACCCGCGTCGGCCTCGAGATGCGCGCCGCGGCGGAGAACTTCGAGATGGCGCGGCTGCTCGGCGTCCGCGCCAACCGGGTGATCGCGATCGCCTTCGCGATCAGCGGCGCCCTCGCGGCGACGGTCGGCGTGCTGCTGGTGATGCAGACCGGCCAGGTCTCGCCGACCATGGGCCTGACGCCGGTCCTGGTCGGCTTCATCGCCGTCGTCATCGGCGGCTTCGGGAGGATCTCCGGCGCGGTCGTCGGCGGCCTCGTGCTCGGCGCCCTCTCCTCGCTGCTCGGCGCCTACCTGCCCGACGGGCTGGTGCCCTTCCGCGACGCGATCGTCTTCTCCCTCCCCGTGGCGATCCTGATCGTCAGGCCGGAAGGCCTGCTCGGCGCGGCGACCGGGGAGGCGCGGGTATGACCGGCCGGGGACTGCGCTCTCCGGCCGCCGCGGCCGTCTCCCTGGCCGTCCCACTCGTCCTGGTGCTGCTGACCGCCGTGCTCGGGGCGAGCGGCACGCCGTCGTTCGAAGACACCGTCACGGCGATCCTCTGCAACCTGATCGTCGTCCTCGGCCTGCAGGTCTTCATCGGCAAGAGCGGCGTCTACTCGTTCGGGCAGCTGGGCTTCGCGGCGGCCGGCGCCTATCTCGCCGCCCTGCTGACGATCCCGGCGGCCTTCACCGCCCTGCAGACGCCCGCGCTGCCGAACCTGATCGCCGACGCCCAGCTCGGCCCCCTGCTGTCGGTTGGGATCGCCGCGGTGGCCAGCGGAGCGCTGGCGGCGGTGGTCGGCTGGCCGCTGATGCGGACCTCGACGCTGGCGATCCCGATCTCGACCTTCGCCTTCCTCATCGTCGCCTACAACGTCCTCGCCAACTGGGACGCGGTCACCGGCGGCAGCAGCGGGCTGGTCAGCATCCCGCGGACCACCAACATCGCCTCGGCGGCCGTTTGGGCAGGCGTGGCGGTCGTCGTCGCGCTGGCCTTCAAATGGTCGGCAAGTGGCTACCGGCTGCAGGCAACCCGCGAGGACGAGGTGGCGGCGCGCTCGATCGGCATCGGCCTGATGCGGGAGCGGCTGATCGCCTTCACGCTCAGCGGCATGCTCTGCGGCGTCGGCGGCGCCCTGGCGGTGCACCAGTCCGGGGTCCTCTCGCCCGAAACCTTCTACTTCGCCGCCTCGGTGACGACGCTGACGATGCTCGTCGTGGGCGGCGCCCGCAGCGTCCTCGGCGCCGTGGTCGGGACCCTCGCGGTGGCGACCGCCAACGAGCTGCTGCGCAACCTCGAGGAAGGCGGCCAGGTGCTGGGGACGATCTCGATCGGCGAAACCCCGGGCCTCGCCGCGATCGGCCTCGGCCTGATCCTCCTGGTGACGATGATCGCGCTGCCGCAGGGGCTGACCCGGGGCCGCGAGGCGGGTGAGATCGAGCCGGTCCGCCGCAGGCTGCGCCTCCGGCCTCCGTCGACGGCCCGCGCCGCCGATACCGATCGGGCAAAGCCGCGGTCCACTGGCGGACCGGCTGGGAATCTTCGCGCCGAGGGGATCTCCCTCGCCTTCTCCGGCTTGCGGGTGCTGAGAGGAGTCGAGCTTTCGCTGGCGCCAGGGGAGGCCCTGGGGTTGATCGGGCCCAACGGGGCCGGCAAGACGACGCTCGTCAACGTCCTCAGCGGCTTCCAGGCTCCCGACTCCGGCCGCGTCTTCCTCGACGGGGTCGAGGTGACCGGTTGGCCGCCGCCCCGACTGACGCGGGCGGGGCTGGGGCGCACGTTCCAGGCCGCCCTCCCCTTCGCGGGGCTGACCGTGGTCGAGAGCGTCGCCGTCGGCGCGATGGGCGTCGGGGTCGGCCGGCGAGAAGCCGTGGACATCGCGGGCGACGTGCTCGGGCGACTTGGCCTGGCCGGCGGGGCGCAGCGTCCCGCCGGCCTGCAGCCGCCGGGGAACCAGAGGCTGCTGGGGATCGCCCGCGCCCTCGCAACCGGACCGCGCTACCTGCGGCTCGACGAGCCGGCGGCCGGTCTCAACGACGAGGAGCGCCGGGAGCTGGTGGGGATCCTCCGCGGGGTGGTCGAGGACTTCGGCTGCGCGATCCTCCTGATCGAGCACGACATGAACGTGGTGATGGACCTCTGCTCGCGGGTGCAGGTGCTCGACGACGGCGAGACGGTCGCGGTGGGCAGCCCCGAGGTGGTCCAGGCCGACCCCGCCGTGGTCGAGGCCTACCTCGGCACCTCCTACGCGGCAGGCGCCCATGCTTGAGCTGCGCGGGGTGAAGGTCGCCTACGGCGGGGTCGAGGTCCTCCACGGCGTCGAGATGAGCCTCGGCGAAGGGGAAGTGGTTGGCGTGGTCGGACCGAACGGCGCCGGCAAGAGCTCACTGCTGCGGGCGATCTGCGGCCTCACGCCCCCGAGCGGCGGCGAGATCGGCTTCGAAGGCAGGACCCTGCGCGGCCTCGCCCCGGAGGAGATCGCCGGGCTGGGGATCGCCCTGGTCCCCGAGGGGCGGCAGATCTTCGGCACCCTGACGGTCGCGGAGAACCTGCGCCTGGCCGGCGGCGGAGCCGGGAACGGGGCGATGGAGCAGGTCCTCGACCGGCTGCCGATCCTCCGCGAGCGCGCCGGCCAGCGTGCCGACCGCCTCTCCGGCGGCGAGCAGCAGCAGCTCGCGGTGGCGCGGGCGCTGCTGCGCAAGCCGCGGCTGCTGATCCTCGACGAGCCCTCGCTCGGCCTCGCGCCGAAGACGATCGACGTCGTCTACGGGCTGCTCGAGGAACTGCGCCGGGAGGGGACGACGATGCTCCTGGTCGAGCAGAACGCGGCGCGGACGATCGACTTCTGCCAGCGCAGCCTGGTCCTCGCCGGCGGCAGGGTCCGCGCCAGCGGCAGGCGCGAGGAGCTGCAGAGCGACCCGCAGGTCCTGCGTGCTTACATGGGAAGGCAGCTATGACGCCGAGCGGTGAAGACATGCTGCTGGCTCTGCGCCACTGCTGGCAGCCGGTGGCGCGGCTGGAGGATCTCAGGGACGGGCCGCAGCGGGCGGTCCTGCTCGACCAGCCGCTTGCCGTCTTCCTCACCGAAAGCGGTGAGGCGGCGGTGGTCGCCGACCGCTGCGCCCACCGGGGCGCCCGGCTCTCGATGGGCAGGGTCTGCGGCGAGAGCGTGCAGTGCCCCTACCACGGCTGGGAGTGGGCGGCCGACGGCTCCTGCACCCGGATCCCCTCGCTCGCCGATCAACGCCAGATCCCCCCGCTGGCGCGGATTCCCTCCTATCCCTGCCGCGTCCACTGGGGGCTCGTCTGGACGACGCTCGAGGAGCCGCTGACCGACGTTCCCGACGTGCCGTGGTTCGACCCCGACCGCTGGACCTGGGGTCACGGGACCCCCTTCGAGCTGCCGGTCGCCTTCGGCCTGATGATCGAGAACTTCCGCGACGTCGCCCATTTCGCCTTCGTCCACGAGGCCACCCTGGGCCCCCAGCCGGCGGTGGTCGAGCCGCTGATACCGGAGCGCAGCGGGTTCGAGGTGACGCTCCGCCGGAAGATGGAATGGGGAGATGGCGCGAGCTCGACCTGGGGCTCGCTGCGGGAGATCGGCTACCACTCGATCGCCCCCAACTTCACCTCGGGAAGACTCTTCACCGACGAGGGCGAACGCTGCCTGCTCCACGTCGCCCGCGCCGTCAGCGCCACCGAGTCGGTCCACTACTGGATCGAGGGAGGGCTGGAGAACTTCGACCAGGAGCGCCTCGAACAGGTGATCGCCTACGACGCCTCCATTTACGCCGAGGACGTGGCGGTCGTCTCAAAAGTCCAGCCGCCCGAACTGTCGCTGGACCCCGACGCCGACGTCAACACCCTTGCCGACCGCTACACCCTCGCCTACCGCGAGGCGTTCGCGGATTTCGTCGAGCAGGCGCTCGCCGCTCGCAGCAGCTCTATTCGCCGAATTCAGGGATGAATTCCGGCTTCACCTTGCGTACCAGCTTCGGCTTGCCGTTGGCGAGAACGTAGACCGGCCAGATCCGGCTCGGATAGTGGTCGTCGGGGCTGTAGGCGATCTTCCCGAGGATCGTGTTGTGGGGCTTGGCTTCGAGGGCTTCCGCGAGCGCGCTGCCGGAGACGCTGTGCGTTTCTTCGATCGAGTCGATGATCAGCTGGCCACCGGCGAACCAGGCCAGGAGGTTGGTCGCAATGTCGGTGTCGATCCCATCCTTCTGCAGGTGTCCCAGCAGTTTCGCGGTCGCCTTGTTCGGCGGGTCGTATGAGGACCCGTTGGAGGTGAAGTAGATGTCTTCGGTGTTGGAAATGCCCTTCAGCCAGTAGAGGCCGTCGAAGCTCGTCGGGCCGTAGATCGGCAAGTCCACTCCGGCGGCGCGGATCTGCTTGATCGCGGCGGCGCCGCCGGGCGGGTAGGAGCACATGACGACGGCGTCGGCGTCGGAGCCCTTCAGCTTGCTGATCTGGCTCGAGATCGAGGCGTCGGTGTTCTCGAAGTCGACCGAGTCCTCGATTTCGCCGCCGAGGTGTTCCCAGGTCTGCTGGAAGCCGGAGCAGGCGGCCTTGCCGTAGATGATCGCCGTGTCCCGGAAGAGGAACGGGTGCCTGATGCCCTTGTCGTAGAAGAAGGAGGCCGCGGCGCTCACCTCGCTGGCGAGGCTCGGGTTGGAGCTGAAGGAGAGGTGGCCGGAGGTCGGGGGCCCGAAGCCGGGCTCCTGGACGATCGCGAAGTTGAGCTTGTCGTTTTCCTCGGCGAGAGGGGATCCGGCTGCCGCGGTGAGCGCCTCGCCGCTGAAGAAGAGCACGTTCGCGCCGTCTTCGATGACTTTCTGCACCGCCATCACCGCCTGCTGCGGATCGGAGCGGGTGTTGACCTGAATCACCCGCAGTTTGTGACCGTCGATGCCGCCGCCGGCGTTGGTTTCCCTCACCAGCTGTTCGAGGGCGACGATGGCGGCGTCGTAGGGCGCCATGTAGCCGGTTTTGGCGATCGCGGCGCCGATCACTATTTCCTTCGGCAGGCCCGACGCGGTAGAGGCTTCGTCGGAGCTGCCGCCACCCCCGCAGCCGTTCAGCAGCAGAGTGAGAATCAGGAAAAGTGGTGAAAGTCTTTGGATCTGGCGCATGGGTATTCGATTGAAAGACGGCGGGGAACCTTATTCAAGCGAGCCGGCGGCTTTGTAGTGAAGCTGTGAGATGTCGCTCCGAGCGAGGATCCGGGTCAGCTCAACGGGGCGCTCGCGATCGTGGTCGGTGGCGACCCCGTACTGGACGAGCCGGCCGATGAAGATCGGGTCGCCGGTGCGGACGGCGAGGGTTTTGGCGGTCCAGGGACCGCAGGAGGAAGTCTCGAACGAGGCGTCGATCCGGCCCAGCCTCGGCGCCTCACCGAGAACGGGCTCTTCGCCGCTCTGCAGCGAAGTCGCAGCCCCCAGCAGCCAGGGCACCCGGCCGACGGGGAAGAAGGAGTCGATCAGGCAGATCGGCTTGTCGGTACGGAGGAGCGAGGTGACCTGGGCGACGGTCTGCCCCTCGGAGACGTCGAGAAATCTGGCGATCGTCTGATCGTTGGTCTGCCGGCGGATGCGGAGGACGGCAATCCGCGAGTTGCTGAAGGGGTCCTCCCGCAGGGCGCGGATCAGGCCCCGGATCGGCACCCGGCGCTTCGGCGCGGAGACGTAGGTCCCGGAGCCGCGGTGACGGTAGATGTCGCCGTCGCGTTCGAGCAGGCTGAGGGCCGGGCGAACGACCGCCCGCGACACCCCGAAATACTCTTCGATCTCCCGCTCGGAGGGAAACAGGGTGTGCGGCTCCCAGCCGCCCCCCTCGAGTCTCTCCTTGAGAATCTCACCGAGTTGGTAGTAGAGGGGGACCTGGCTGCCGCGTTCAGGCCGCCGAAGCCCGTCGAGGCCGATCAGCGAGGGCCGTTTGCGGCGCCCCGAGTTTTTCCGGCGGCCACCAGCACCGATCTTCTCCGGGTCCAATCAACTCACCGATATTCGTCGAGGTAACACCGCCCGAGGGTAAGTGATATTTGGCCGGGCAACCAAGACGCCCAATTACTCAGAGTTGGCCGGTTTTGGCCTGCTTGTTATCGTATTTGACGTGAACGTAAGGAATAGTTTTATCCGCGACAGGCGCGTCGCCAGCGACCACGAGCACTACCGGTGGTGGGCGCTCTCCTGTACCAGCCTGGGAATGCTCTTGGTGGCGACCAACTCGGGGACCTTGATCATCGCCCTGCCGGACCTGGAGCGGGCACTCGGGACCAGCCTGCTGGAACTGGTCTGGGTGATTCTCGCCTACATGATCTCCTCGACCGTCCTGGTCCTCACCGCGGGCCGCCTCTCCGACCTCTTCGGCCGCAAGACCGCCTTCGTCGGCGCTTTCGCGATCTTCGGCCTCGCCTCGCTCGGCGCCGGTTTCGCCGCCGACGGAACCCAGCTGATCCTCTGGCGGGTCCTGCAGGGAATCGGCGGCGCCTTCATCTTCGCCAACGGACCCGCCCTGGTCACCGACGCCTTCCCGCGCGAGCAGCTGGGCCTGGCGATGGGGACCAACACGATGGTCGCCGCGATCGGACTGGTGATCGGGCCGGTGCTGGGCGGGGCCCTGGTGGTGATCTCCTGGCACTGGGTCTTCTGGTTCAACGTGCCGCTGGCCCTGGCCGGCGGCGTCTGGGGCGCGGTCGTCCTTCACGAGCTCTCCCACCGGGACAGCGCCCGCGGGTTCGACCTCGCCGGCACCCTCACCTTCGTCGTCGGCCTCACCGGGCTCGTCTACGGGATCTCCCGCGGCGGCATCTCCGGCTGGGACGACTCGCTGGTAATCGGCTCGCTGCTCGTCGCCGCGGTGCTGCTGCCGCTCTTCGTCTGGATCGAGCACCGCGGCTCGGCGCCGATGCTGGACCTGAACATCTTCCGCAACCGGCTCTTCGCCGCCGCCACCGGCGCCGCCTTCATCAACGGCCTCTCGCGCTTCGCGCTGATGTTCATCTTCATCTTCTACTTCCAGGGCGCCCAGGGGGACGACCCGATCACCGCCGGGATCAAGCTGGCGCCGATGGCGATCGGGATGCTCGTCTCCTCGCCGCTCGCCGGCGTCTGGGCCGACCGCCACGGCTCCCGCACGCTGGCCGCGGGCGGGATGCTTGTCACCGCCCTCGGCCTGGCGCTGATGACCACCCTGCAGGCCGGCTCCCCCTACTGGGAGAGCGGCGTCTGGCTGCTGCTGGTCGGGATCGGCTCCGGGATGTTCAACTCGCCCAACACCGCGGCGATGATGGGGACGGTGCCAACCGAGCGGCGCGGAGTTGCCGCCGGCGCGCGGACGATGCTGCAGAACACCGGCGCGGTGATCTCGATCGCCTTCGTCCTCGCGATCGTCACCAACTCGATCCCCAAAGAAGTCCTCTTCGCGATCTTCTCCGGGCTCGCCTCCGGCCTCTCCGCGGCCCAGCTCGATCCCTTCATCCAGAACATGCACGAGGCGCTCTGGATGCTGGCGGCAACCTCGGTGCTCGGCGCCGGCGTCTCGCTGCTGCGCCCGAAGCACGTCGGCGCAGCGGTTGCGTGCCCGCCCGCCGAGGTGATCGAGGAGGCGATCGGCGAGGAGCTGAGGGCGACGCCGTGAGCGCGGGCCGCGCTCTGCGGATCGGCGAGGTGGCGAAGCGGGCGGGAACGACGCCGCGGACGATCCGCTACTACGAGGAGATCGGGCTGCTGCCGGCGGCGGGCGGGCGGCAGCCGGGTGCGCACCGCACCTACGCCGAGGCCGACGTCGAGCGCCTCACCGAGCTGCTGCGGCTGAAGGACCTGCTCGGCCTCTCACTCGAGGAGCTGAAGGAGCTGGTCGAGGCCGAGGGCGCCCGGGCCGAGCTGCGCCGCGAGTGGCGGAGCGGGGTCGAGGACCCGGTGCGGCGGCGCCAGATTCTCGAGCAGTCGCTCGCCTACATATCCCGGCAGCTCGCGCTGGTGCGCCGTCGCCGCGACGAGATCGCCAAGCTCGAAACGGATCTGCTGGCCCGGCGCAAGCGGGCGAAGGCGCTGCTGCGGAACGCCGAGTCCGCCAAAAGCGTCGAATAGCGACGGTTCTCGCGGACTCGCCGCTAGCCCTCGACTGGGATAGCCACGCCGGCGGTCTGCTCCTCGAAGTGCTTGCTCAGCATCGTCACCTGGCCTTGGTAGTTCGAGCCGAGGTCCGAGCCGTAGAGGCGCTCGGCCGGCGCCGACATCCACTCGAGACCGAGCTTGCAGACGGGCTGGCGGTGCTCGACCATGAAGGAGACGTCGCGGGCGCGCACCTCCAGCGCCGCCCGGCTGCCGTGCCGCCCGCCCTCCGGGTCATAGCCGAACCCCGGGTCGAAGAAGCCGGCATAGTGGGTCCGCAGCTCGCCCGCGGTGGGGTCGTAGGCCATCATCTCGGCGGCGATCTGCGGCGGGATGCAGACGCCCTCGGCGGAGAGCAGGAGGTAGAAGATCTCCGGCTCCAGCACGACCTTGCTGCCGGGCTCGGGGTAGACCGGGTCCCAGTAGTCGGTCCAGCGGTAGGCGCGGATCCGGGAGAGGTCGACGGGAAGGCTGTTCTTCTTCGCCCGGTAGCCGACAACCCGGTCGGTCGGGCCGGAAAGGTCGAGGCTGAGGAAGAGGCCGTCGGAGACCGCCATCTCCGACTGGCGCAAAGCGTGTGAGTCGAGGTAGAGCAGTGGGAACTCGTCCTGCAGCTCGCGGATTTCTTCGTCGGAGAGGCGGACGTCACCCCGGGCGAGCCGCAACTGGTTCAGTGATAGTCCGGTTTTCACCTGAATCGCGAACGAGCGTGGGACTATCTCCAGGTAGAGCTTGCCGCGATAACCGGAGCGAATGTCGTCGAAGCGGTGGTGCCGGTCGGTGATCACACGCGTGAAAACGTCCAGCCGCCCGGTGGAGCTCTTCGGGTTCGCCTTCGCCCGTACGTCCTCCGGCAGGTTCAACTCCTCGATCAGCGGCACCAGGTAAGGGCGGTCGCGCTCGAGCACCGCCCCGTCGCGGAGGTCGACGCGCTGGAAGGCGAGGCCGTCGATCTTCTCCTCCACCGTTGAGTCGACGTCCGGCAGGAAGGAGCAGCGCAGGGCCCAGGCAAAGTCGCCGAGGCGCAGGTCGATGCTCGCCGGTTGCACCGCCTGCGGGCGGATCCGGTACTCGCCCGAGCTGACCCACTCGGCCTCGATCGCCTGATTCAGTGCCTGCGAAGGGAGAACGCCGCGCCGGAGCTCGCTCATCCCGCGGAGACTATTCGCCGCGCCTCCTCGGGACCGAGGTAGGCGGCGAGGGTGAACTCGAGGATCTCCGGAAAGAGGTCACTCATCCGCTCGGCTTCGCCGGCGAGGACCCGGCGGCCGAGCAGGGAGGCGATGCCGCCGACGACGGCCTCGTCGGTCGCCTCCCGGGCTTCGGCCCCCGCGTGGTTGCGCGGCGCACCGCTGCCGAGGATGCGGACGAACGAATCCAGCGCGGCCTGGTAGCGGTCATAGACGCCGCGTCCAGCCCGCAGGCCTTCGACCATGGCGATGCTGGCGAGCGACGGCTCCTCGTCGAAGAGAGCCAGAAGCGCGGCGATCGCCGCCCGCACCCGCTCCGGCCAGGCCTGTCCTTTCGCACCTTCGCAGGCGCCGACGACCTGCTCCCAGATCCGCTCAATCGCCGCGTCATAGGCTGCGACAAAGCAGTGATCCTTACTTTCGAAGTGTTTGTAGAAATCACTCTTGGAGACCGCGGCTCGCTGCCCTATGAGTGACACGGTGGTGTCGTGGTACCCCACCTCGTACAGCGCGAGGGTAAGGCCCGAAATCAGCCGCTCACGCTGATTTCGGGCGACGAACTCAGGCGAAAGCCCGTGGCGTCCCCTCGGTAGCCGCTCCATTCCAACATCGGAGTCTGGCACCGCACTATGACTCTCGCCTCCCGCCATCGGTCACCTTCCCCACCCCGAGGTACGGCGCCAGGACGAACTGGGACAGTTCGGGAAGCAGCTCGGGCGCCTGCTCGGCCTCGCCCCGGCGGATCTGCAGTTGGATGATCCAGGCAACCCCTCCGACCAGCGACTCCTCGATCGTCTCCGGCAGGTCGGAGCCGGCGGGCGCGCCCTTGCCGAACAGCTCGGCGAAGTCACGGATCGCGGCGTCGTAGAGCCGCGCGGAGCTGGGAGTGGCGGAGATAGCCTCAACCAGGCACATCCGCGAGCCGGCTGGATGGGCGGCGATGAAGTCGAGCAAGGCCTCCAAGCCTGCGATGATTCCCGCCTCGGCAGATCCATCGGCTCCGCTGCACCCGTCTTCGACCGCGAGGCGCATCTCGGCCAGGGTGGCATCGACCGCCGAGAGGAACAAATCCTCCTTGCCGTCGAAGTTGTCATAAAGAGTTTTGCGCGCCACTGCTGCCCGCCGCACGATGTCGGCAATCTTCGTCGCCTCATAGCCGTTTTCCGCGGTCAGCTCAGCGATCGCGCCCATCATCCGACGCCGCTTGTGGCCGGCGACGAACTCGCGGGGCAGCTCGGGTCGGGTGGAGTTCATCCGGTGCTTCCAAAAGGAATTCGCGGCTTGACTATGTTCTGGTACCGTGAAAAAACTTTCATTGTTTTTAATCGAAACTTGTGAGTTTTCGGTGCCCTTCGATCACGTCCAGCTGAGCCAAGAAACCCTCCTCGCTGCGATCGGTGACGACTGGCCTTCTGAGCAGGTCGAGGCTGCGTTGGAACTGCTTGCGAGCAGCAGCGGCAAATTCCCGTCTGGAGTCCGCAAGTTTCCACCGGACTTGATTCGCGCGATTCAGCGCGAGCGTCTGATCGTAGCGATGCTCAGTGCGGCGGCCGAGCTGGGGTACCTCGAAACCAACGTCCAGGACGTGATCGACCGGGCCGGCGTCTCGCGGCCCACCTTCTACGAGCACTTCTCGAACAAAGAAGACTGCTTCCTGGCCGCCTTCGACGCCAGCGCGGACCGGCTGCGCAAGAAAGTCCAGGCTGCCGTGCACAAGGGCGGCGAGGTCTGGCGGGACCGGATCCGGCTCGGCCTCGAAGCCCTGCTCCGCTTCGCCAGTCACGAGCCCGACACCGCGCGCATGATGGTGGTCGAGGCGCGAGCTGCGAGCACCGCTGCGGTTAAACGCCGTGTCGCGCTGATGGACGAGTTCGCGCGCTGCCTGCACTCGGAGGCTCGCAAGTTCCTTGCCGAGGGCGCCCCCGACAACGCCCTGACCCCCTCGGGGATCGTCGGCGGCGTGGAATCCATGCTCTATTCCCGCCTCTGCAAGCAGGAGTACGAACAACTCGAATCCCTCCTGCCCTCGCTGATGTACTTCGTAGTCCTTCCCTACGAGGGTCATGAGGCAGCGGGTGAGGCGTTCGTGGTCAACTAGAGTCAGAGTACTAAAATTAGACACTAAGTACAGCCCTTTTCTGGCTTGCATCACTTGGTGTCGAAGTCGAACCTTCTGCGACGGGCGCCCCGAAAGACGGCGCGACCGTAGAATCATTGCTCCACAGGCCTCTGGAGGGGTGCCGGAGTGGTTGAACGGGGCGGTCTCGAAAACCGTTGGCCGTCGTAAGGCGGCTCGTGGGTTCGAATCCCACCCCCTCCGCTACGCGGGCTGCTTCTCTCAAGGGCGGGCACCCGTCTGCCGAAGAGACCGCGTGGACGCAGGTGAGCAGACCCGGATCGGGCGGTTTTTCGACCGCCACCCGAAGCTGTTGAGGGCGCTGGCGGTGGTCGCGCTCCTCTGGGGCGTCGGCTACCTGACCTGGCGCCTGGGCTGGAGTGGCGAGGGGGCCAGCCCCGTCGCCTTCGGGATGCTGCTGGCGACCGAGGTCTACGGGCTCTACGCGCTGGCGATCCTCGCCTGGTTCTCCTGGTCGCGACCGCGGACCGAGCGCCCGCCAACGACCGAGGGGCGCAAGGTCGACGTCTACGTCTGCACCTACGACGAGCCGACGGAGGTGGTGATGGCGACCCTGGCCGGCTGCCGGGCGCTGACCTACCCGCACACGACCTACCTGCTCGACGACGGCCGCCGACCCGAGATGCGGGAGCTGGCCGAGCTGGCCGGGGCCGAGTACCTGACGCGGGCCGACAACGCCCACGCCAAGGCCGGCAACCTCAACGCCGCCCTCCCCCGCACCGAAGGCGACCTCGTCCTCGTCCTCGACGCCGACCACGTGCCGATGCCCGACGCGCTCGACGCCCTGGTCGGCTACTTCGACGACGAGCGGATGGCAATCGTCCAGACCCCGCACGACTTCTTCAACCACGACTCGGCCCAGCACTACGCCGGCGGCCGCCATGAGCAGTCGCTCTTCTACCGCGTCATCTGCCCCGGCAAGGACCGCCACGGCGCCGCCTACTGGTGCGGCTCGGCGGCCCTGATCAACCGCAACGCCCTGCTCGAGATCGACGGAGTAGCGACCGAGACGATCGCCGAGGACTTCCACACGACGATCCGGCTGATGCGCCACGGTTGGCGCAGCCGCTACCACGACGAGGTCCTGGTCCAGGGCCTCGCCCCGCACGACCTCGATGGCTACCTGCTGCAGCGCGACCGCTGGGCCCGCGGCAACCTCGCCGTCTTCACCCTGCCGGAGTCGCCGCTGCGGGCGAAAACCATGAATCCCATGCAGCGGCTCTCCTTCCTCGCCAGCCTGCTCGCCTACCTGGCGCCGCCGATGCGGCTGCTGCTGCTGCTGACCCTCGGCCTCGTGCTCTGGACGGGCGAGCTGCCGATGAAGATCAGCGTCACCGCGCTGGCGGCGTTGTGGGTCCCTTACCTGCTCCTCAACCTCGGCGCCGGCGCCGCCCTCGCCCGCGGCTACATGCGGGTCCCCGAGTCCGCCCACTACGAGCTGCTGACGATGGAGATCTACACCCGCGCCCTGCGCTGCGCCCTGGTTCCGGGCCGGACCGCCTTCAAGGTGACGCCGAAGCAGGGCCGCGACGGCGGCGGGCTCGTGGCGATCCGCAAGCTCCACCTCGTCCTCTTCTGCACCGTCCTGCTGGCGGTGGGGACGCTGCTGCGACTGCTCGACCTGGCCGGCGTCGGCCCCCTGCACGACCTCCCTGGCATCGCCGCCTTCGTCGTCCCCTTCCTCGGCCTCTTCGAGCTGCGCCGGCTGCTGGCAACCCTGACCATGGTCGGGCGCCGCCGCCAGCGGCGCCTCGTCTACCGCTTCGAGGGCGATGCCCCGGCGGCGCTCTACACGCCGACGACCCACACGACCGCGCGCCTCGTCGACGCCTCGGCCGCCGGGCTGGGGATGGTCGCGACGGGACCCCTGGAGATCGGCAGTGAGCCGGCCGTGCTGCTGACGCTGACCGACGCGGCGGGCGGCGAGCACGAGGTCGCCGCCAAGGTCGAAGTCAGGACCTGCCGCGAGGCGGACGGAAGCTTCCTGATCGGAGCGACGATCCTCGAGATCGACCCCGACGCGAGGCTGCGGCTGATGGAGTGGTGCTACGTGGTCTGCAGCCACGAGCGCCTGCGCGGCCACCGTCCCGCCACCCCGGTCCCCGAGTCCGAGGCGATCGTCGTCTCCCTCGACGACTTCCGCGAGGAGCCGGTGTCGGTGTCGGCCTCGATTCCGGCTCTGCGCCGGGCCTGAGGCGCTACCCTTGCCTGACGCGGCGGTTCCTTGAGCCACTGCGACGGGGAATGGAGAGGACCGGCATCATCGGCCAAGAAATGCCGGCCCTCCCACGCTGCAACGAAGCGTCGTCAGAGAGAGCTCCATTACACCCTTGAGTATAGAGTTGACCTCAGAACGGTCGGCAGAATCTTTACTAAGGAACGTTGAAGTTCCGGAAAAGCGGAGAGGGTGGGATTCGAACCCACGAGGCGGGTTAACCCCGCCCACGCGATTTCCAGTCGCGCTCCTTAAGCCACTCGGACACCTCTCCGGGTCCCCACAGGGTATCGGCGCACCAGCCGCGGGCGCTCTACCCGCGGCGGCCGGCGAAGAACTCGCGCAGGAGCGCGGCGCACTCCTCCGCACGCACGCCGGCGACGACCTGCGGCCGGTGGTTGAGCGCGGGCTCGGCGAGGATGTCGAGGACGCTGCCGGCCGCGCCAGCCTTCGGGTCGGCGGTGCCGTAGACGACGGTGGGAATGCGGGCGAGGACGATCGCCCCGGCGCACATCGCGCAGGGCTCGAGGGTGACGAAGAGCTCGGTCTCCGGCAATCGCCAGCCGCCGAGCGCCTCGGCCGCCGCCCTGATCGCCAGCACCTCGGCGTGGGCGGTCGGGTCGCGGCGCAGCTCGCGCTCGTTGCCGGCCCGGGCCAGCAGCTCCCCGTCGCGGAAGATCGCCGCCCCGATCGGCACGTCGCCGTGGGCCTCGGCCTTCCGCGCCTCCTCGATCGCCACCTCCATCCCGGCCTCGAAGTTGCTGGTGCTCACGATTCGGGAGTATGTCCGCCGACAACTTCCGCGGCAGCGCGGTGTTCGCACCAAAGACGATGAGACGAATCCTGCGCACCCTCCTGCCGCCGACCGCGATCGCGCTGCTCCTGTTTGCCGCCGCCCCCGCCCGGGCGGCGCGCGGCATCTCGCCGGCACACGGCTTCGCGCCCCGGCAGCTGCTGGTCAAGTTTTCGGGGGAGCGGCGCGGGCAGGCGATCCGGCTCGCGCGGGGAGTCGGCGTGCGCGAGGCGGCGCGGGCCCTGCGTCGCAACCCCGACGTCCTCTACGCGGTCCCCAACTACCTCGCCACCGCCTCGGCGGCGCCGCAACCGCCATACGACCCCAACGACTCCGGCAGCCTCGATACGACCTCTGAAGCCGCGGCCGCTCCCGGCAGCTGGGTCTACAAGCAGTGGAACTTCCTCGGCTACGACGCGGCGAGCGCGAACGGGATGCCGACCTCGCCGGGCGGGATCGACGCTCCGGGTGCCTGGCGCCACCTGATCGAAGCCGGCCGGCCCGGGGCCGCCGGCGTCGTCGTCGCGGTGCTCGACAGCGGCATCGCCTACCGCGCGCTCGGGACCGGGTTCCGCCGCAGCCCCGACTTCGGCCCGCGCCAGTTCGTCCCCGGCTTCGACTTCGTCGACGGCGACCGCCTGCCGCTCGACGAAAGCGGGCACGGGACCCACGTCGCCGGCACGATCGCCGAGAAGACCGGCAACGGGGTCGGCGTCACCGGGCTCGCCTACCGAGCGAAGCTGATGCCGGTGCGGGTGCTCGACCGCAACGGGTTCGGCAACGCCTTCGACATCGCCCGGGGGATCCGCTTCGCGGTCGCCCACCACGCGCAGGTGATCAACATGAGCTTCAACTTCGCCTGCGGCAAGCGGGTGCCGACGGTTGACGAAGCGCTGCGGGAAGCCTACGAACGGGGGGTCGTCACGGTCGCCTCGGTCGGCAACCTCGGCTCGGAGACCTGCGTCTCCGAGCCCGCCACCGGGCCGCGGGTGATCGCAGTCGGGGGCACTACCGAGGGGGGTTGCCTGGGCGACTACTCGCTGGCCGGGGATGCGATCGACCTGGTCGCGCCCGGGGGCGGCATCCCGGACAGCGGCTGTCCGTCAGTGGCCGCGCGGCCGATCTACCAGGTGACGCTGCTGCCGAAGAGCACGAAGGAATTCGGGATCCCCGTCAACTACGTCGGCACCTCGATGGCCGCGGCCCACGTCTCCGGCCTCGCCGCGATGGTCCTCGCCAGCCGCCGGATCAACCCGCTGCTCGACGACAAGGCCCGTGTCCGCGCGGTGACGAAGCGGCTGCGGAGCACCGCCCGTGACCTCGGTCTGCCGCGACAGCAGCAGGGCGCCGGCCTGATCGACGCCGAGGCGGCGACCGGAACGGGACCGAGCTTCTACCCGCCCGGCAAGCATCCTCCACTACCTGAATAACGGACCCGTCAGGTAGTTCGGGCAATCAGGACCGAGCAGGGGGCGTGGTGGGAGACGTTGTTGGGGACGCTGCCGAGCAGGTAGCGGCGCGCTCCGGTCATCCCTTTGTTGCCAACCACGATCAGGTCGGCCTTGACTTCTTCGGCGACGTTGAGGATCGCGTCGGCGGGGTCGGCCTCGACGGGATGGGTCTGGACCTCGATCCCGGCCTCTTTCGCCTCCGCCGCGGCGGCGTCGAGGGTGAAGTTGACCTCCTCGCGCGGGCCCAGCTCGTACTGGACGTCGGCCGGCGCTTCCTGCTGCTCGGCCTGGGTCCGCCGCACCGAAGCCGGCGAGTAGGCGCTGACGATGCTGAGCTGGGCTCCCGTCAGCTTCGCCAGCTCGATCGCCTGGCCGACCGCCTGGGCCGCCGTATCGGAGCCATCGGTCCCAACCACGATGCGAGTGAACACGCCGCCTCCTTCGTCCGGATCCTGAACGCGGTCGATACTAATCGCTCGGTGAGTCAGTGCCGCTGCTTGGCGGGAAGGCCGCGGAAGCCGTCGCCGAGGATTTCGTTCGGGGTCGTCGCCAGGCGGTAGACGGCGATCACCATCGCCAGGAAGAGGCAGACGACGAGGACGACCATTCCGGCTCTCCAGATCCAGGGCACGGGGGAACCCTAGATGGTCGCCGGGCACCGTTAAGGTGGAGCCCAATGGCTCTGGAGAAGGTCGCAGACGGCGTCTGGCTCCTGCGCGGGGACCTCCGCGGGGCGATGAACATCTACTTCCTCGAGGACGGCGACGGCGTGGTCCAGTTCGACGCCGGTACCAAGGCGATGCGCAAGAAGGCGCGAGCGGCCGCGGAGGAACTGGGCGGGTTGAAGCGGGTGGTCCTCGGGCATGCCCACGCCGACCATCGCGGCACCGCCCCCTACATGGACGTGCCGGTCCTCTGCCACCCCGACGAGCGCGCCGACGCCGAAAGCGACGCCGCGATCGCTCCCTACATGGACCTCTCGCAGCTGCCGGTCGCCTGGGTGCGCTGGATCTACCCCCTCCTACTGCGGCGCTGGGACGGCGGCGCGGTGCGGATCGCCGACACCGTGATCGAAGGCGACGAGGTCGCGGGCTTCAAGGTAATCCACTTCCCCGGCCACGCGCCCGGCCTGATCGGGCTCTGGCGCGAGAGCGACCGCGTGGCCCTCGTCTCCGACGTCGTCTACATGGTCGACTCGGCGCGGCTGAAACCCCTGCCCGAGGGTGAGGTGAGCGTCCCCCACCCCGCCTGGGCCTGGGATCACGCGAAGGCGAAGGACTCGGTGCGGCGCCTGGCCGCCCTGGAACCGCGCCTGGTCGGCGCCGGCCACGAGCATCCGCTGGAGGGCGAGAACCTGCGGCCGGCGCTCGAAGCGGCCGCCGAGAAGTACTAAGAAGCGCTCGCTGCCATAAGTTCCAGCGCTTGATGATCGCGACCTACGCCTCGGCGGCGCTGATCTGCGCCGTCTCGCTGCTGGTCGGCCGCGCCGTTCTCGCCCTCGCCGGCAGGCGCGAGTGGTCGTGGCTGGAGCCGGCGGTCGGGTTCGGCGCCGTCCTCACGGTGACCGGGCTGCTGGCCCGCGCCCCCGGCCACGGAACCTCCGCGACCCTGGGGTTGGCTCTGCTGATCCTCGCCGCCGCCGCGATCCTCTGGCCGGTCGGGGGGGGGGGGATGGGGGGCCGGGGGGGGAGAAAAAAGGA
>CAMLHB010000030.1 GCA_946479725.1 uncultured Actinomycetes bacterium
CTCGACCGTCCCTGAGACCCCCTCGGCCGAATACGAAGCCGGCGCGGTCGGGACCCTCTGGGTGATGGACGGCAAAACCGGGAAGAAACTCTGGCACTGGGACACCGTCCCGAAAAGCCTCTGGGGGAAGCCCAAGGTCAACTCCGGCGGCGGCCTCTGGTACCCGCCCTCCTTCGACAGCAAGGGGTTCGTCTACGCGGGCACCGGCAACCCGGCGCCACTGCCCGGGACCAAATCCGAACCGTTCGGGTCGAGCCGGCCGGGACCGAACCTCTACGCGGACTCGCTGGTCAAACTCGACCCCAAGAGCGGCAAGCTGCTCTGGTATTACCAGGAGACCCCGCACAACATCTACGACTGGGACTTCCAGAACTCGCCGATCATCACCAAGGCCGGCGGCAAGGAAGTGGCGATCGGCTCCGGCAAGTCGGGCTTCGTCGTCGCCGTCGACGTGAAGACCGGCAAGCCGGTCTGGCGGACCAGCGTCGGCAAGCACAACGGCCACGACAACGACAACATCTACGCGATGAAGGGCGAATACAGCAAGATCAAGCCCGGTGAAGTGTTCCCGGGCGCGATCGGCGGCGTCGTCGCCCTCGGTGCGGCCGACTCGAAACGGATCTACGTGCCGATCGTCAACCACTCGCTGACCCTCCTCAACGGCGGCGAATCGACCGAAGAAAGCACGGCGACCGGGGAAGTGGCGGCGCTCGACCTCGCCACCGGCAAGATCCTCTGGACGGCCGAACTCTCGCAGCCGGCCTACGGGTCGCTGATCGTCTCCAACGACGTCGTCTTCGCGACCACCGCCGACGGTGTCGTCCACGCGTTCGACGCCGCCAAAGGCGGAGAACTCTGGCAGGCGGCGCTGCCGTCGGGGACCAACGCCGGGGTGATGATCAGCGGCGACATGCTCATCGCCGGCGCCGGGCTGCCGGCCGTCGAAGGGCAGGTTCCGAAACTGGTCGCCTACAAACTCGGCGGTTGAGTCACCCGCGGCAGCGGCTGCATCCACCGCACCCATCGACCCGAGTCGGTATGACTCGGGTCGATGGCGAGCAAGCACAGCGCCGGCATCCTCCTCTTCCGCCGCGGCGGCGCGGCTGAGGTCGAGTTCCTGCTCGTCCACCCCGGGGGGCCGTTCTGGCGGCGCAAAGACCAGGGCGCCTGGACGATCCCGAAGGGGCAGATCGAGGACGAGGAGGAAGCGCGCGCCTGCGCGATCCGCGAGCTGGAAGAGGAGCTGGGGCAGGCGCCGAAGTTCGATCCCGGGGAGCTGATCGAGCTGGGCTCGATCAAGCAGCGGGCCGGCAAAGTGGTCGAGGCCTGGGCGGCGGAGGCGGAGTTCGACCCCGCCGAACTGCGGAGCAACACCTTCAGCATGGAATGGCCGCCGCGGAGCGGGGGCGAGCAGGAGTTCCCCGAGGTCGACAAGGCCGAGTGGTTCGACCTCGGGGCGGCGCGGGAGAAGATCCTC
This sequence comes from uncultured Actinomycetes bacterium, assembly GCA_946479725.1. Next base: position 1,478 of record CAMLHB010000030.1, read on the forward strand.
CCCGCCCAGGCAGAGCTTTTGGATCGCCTGCTGGAGCGGTTGGATGATTGAGTCCACGACCAGGCACGCCTGGATGACACGCCTGGCGCGGCGCATCCCTGCGTCCTCGGGCTTGCCTTTGGCACCACCAAAGGCTGCGCCCTGCGTCCTTGGTCTGCTTGGCCAGGCGCGCCACCAGTCGCACCTCGCCGTGGACTCAATCATCTAGGGTCGGCAGATGGAGAACGGAGCGTCCCGGAACGGTAGGGCTCCGATCCCGGCGCGCCTGCTGGGCGCCGGGGTCCGCGGCGCCCGCACGGTGACCAGGGCGACGGGAATCGACCGCGCGGTCGAAGTCGCCGCCGAGGAGGCGATCGTCGCCGCGGTCGAGAGCCAGGCGGTCGAGCGGGCGATGGCGCGGGTGCTCGAAGGCCCGGTCGTTGAGGAGGCGGTCGAGGGGGCGCTGGAGAGCGAGAAGGTGAAGAAGGCGCTGCTGGAGGCGATGGACTCCGAGCTCGTCGACGAGGTCTGGAAACGGCTGCTGGCCTCCGACCAGGCCCAGCAACTGGTCGAGCGGATCGCCGAGGCACCCGAGGTGCGGGCGGCGATCAGCGCCCAGGGGATGGGGCTGGTCGAGGACATCGGCCGCACGATCGGCAACCTCGCCCGCCGCCTCGACGACCGCTTCGAGCGGATCGTGCGGCGGATCTTCTTCCGCCCGCGGCGGGTCCTCCCGACCGACCGCGCCGGGTTCGTCAGCCGCGGCCTGGCGATGGTCGTCGACGGCGTCTTCGTCAACCTCGCCTTCACCGGGTTCGTCGCCCTCGTCACCCTCGCCGCCAACCTCTTCGGCGGCAACGGCGAAGGGGGGAGCAGCCTGGCGATCGCGATCGGCTCCACCGCCTGGCTCTCCTTCGGCGCGATCTACCTGGTCGGCTTCTGGTCGCTGGCCGGGCAGACGCCGGGGATGCGCTTCCTCGGGATCCGGCTGGCGGAGGAGCGCCTGCCTCCCCGCCGCAGCTTCAGGCGCCTGGTCGGCCTCGGGTTCTCGGTCCTGACCTTCGGGATCGGCTTCCTCGGCGTCGTCTTCGGCGAGCACCGCCGCGGCTGGGAAGACCGCTTCTCGGGGACCGAGGTGATCTACGACGAGCGTCGCCCGGAGCCGGCGCCCTGGTCCCAGCCCGCGGCCGGGCCGGCTAGATCGGAGCCCCGGAGCGATTCGGAAGCCATCGCTGCACCGCCAGGGTGAGGGTGGCGGAGACGATCAGCAGCGAGACATTGACCGCGAGGACCACGGCGGCGCCGAGCGCGTGCTCGACGCCGCCACCGCCGAGCGCGACCCCGAGGTAGGCGGAGGCGGGGATCGTCGTCACCGAGATCGCGACGCCGACGGCGGTGCTGGCGCGGGTCTCGAAGGAGAGCATCGCCGCGACGCCGGCCGCCAGGGCGATCAGCACCGTCGAGTAGTCGGTGTGGGCGAGGGTCGAGAGGCTGCTCTGCTCGACCGCGAAGCCGTCGGGGAGGAGGCCGGTCCATTTCAGCAGGGCGCTGAGGACCATCGCCGTGACGACGACCAGACCGAGGCCGAGGACCAGGGTGACGAAGGCGCGCCGGGCGAGGGCGTAGCGGCCACCGACAAGGCCGACCGCGGTGGCGCAGATCGGCAGCAGGTCCGGGCTGACCGCCATCGCACCGACGATCAGGATCGAGCTGTCGGTGATGACGCCGAGGGCGGCGATCACGGCGGCGACGTTGATCAGGGCGAGGTAGCGGGCCAGCGGCCGCGAGTTGGCCCGCGCCTGTCCCATCACCTCGACCCAGGCGAAGCCGTCGACGCCGCCGTCGCCGTGGCGGTGGCGGTGCTGGGGGGCGATCACCTCGACTTTGCTGAGGACGTAGTCCTCGACGCCGATCCCGAGCGCGGCGATCTCCTCGAGCAGGCGGTCGGCGACCGCCGGCTCGACGTCGGCGACGAAGACGAAGGAGGCGCCGGGGGCCTCGGTCTCGGCCTGCTGGACGATCCGCCGCACGCCTTCCAGCTCGCGCAGCAGCGCCCCGAACTCTTCGGCCTGGTGGTGGGCGACCGAGGAGCGGAGCCTCAGCATCCCGGCATCAGGCGATCAGCTTGAGGACCTTGAAGGAACGGTCGCCCTTCGGCGTCTCGACCCGCACCGTCGAGCCGACCTTGGCGTCCATCAGCGCCCGCCCGATCGGCGACTCGGCCGAGAGGCGGCCCTCGGCCAGGTTGGCCTCGGTCGATCCGACCAGGGTCCACTCGCTGCTCTCGCCCTTGGACTCGTCGAGCACCTCGGCGGTGCGGCCGAAGGAGAAGAAGTCGCTGTCGAGCTCGGAGACCTCGACCACGACCGCGTTCCGCAGCCGCTCCTGGAGCCGCTTGATCCGCGTCTCCATGTGCGCCTGGTCCTCTTTGGCGACGTGGTACTCGGCGTTCTCCTTGAGGTCGCCCTCCTCCCGAGCGACCTTGATCCGGGCCGCCATCGCTTTGCGGGCCGGGCCTTCCAGCTCGGCGAGCTCCGCTTTCAGCTCCTCCAACCCATCCTGGGTGATCGGCTCACCCTGCTGCTCCGGCGCGCTCATCCGCGAAGGGTGCCATATCGCTGTTTCTCCCGCGCTCAGCGCTGCGGGCGGGGGAGCCCGTCTCCGAGGATCAACCGCGCCCGGTAGAAGAGCGCCTCGTCGGCCCCGCTCAAAGCCGACTCCCGGTTGTCGGCCTGCGTGGTCCGGTTCTGCCCGGTCCCGGCGGGGTACTCGTCCCGCACCAAGCCGGTCAACCGGCCCCTCGAGCGAAACGTCGTGGTCGCAACTTGCTTGGCCATCCCGTCTCCTTTCTTGCTTTATAGACCAACTAAGTCAAGAATAGCAGAAGGCGGAGGGTGCGGAAACCGAGCAATCGGTAGGGGAGAGAATGCGCTTCTGATCCCTTAGATGTGGGTTGACCAACGACCAGCTCTACAAAGTCGCCTACGAGGAGGCGATCCGAGCGCTTTCGGCGCAGCAGGCAGCCATCGATCAATTCCGGGCACGCGCCGGACTTCTGTTTTCCGTCGCGTCTATCACCACCTCTTTTCTCGGAGCTCAGGCGCTCCAAGGGGCTGGGCTTCGACCCTTCTCGTGGCTTGCTCTAATGGCCTTCGCCGCTCTGGGAACCGCCTTCCTCGGCATCCTCGCGCCAAGGCGCTGGGAGGTAACGGCTAATCCGCAGGATGTGATCAGCGCTTACATCGAGTCGGGAAAATCTGTGCCGATCGGGGAGGTGCATCGAGATCTGTCGATCCATATGAATGACAGCTACATCGATAACCGCGTTGGCCTTGAGAAACTTGTTGTCTTATTCCAAATTGCTAACGTCCTGCTTGTCGTCGAGGTGGTTCTCTGGACCATTGCGCTCGCATCGGCTCCCTAGGAGGTGTCTATGACTCAGACCGAAGGACCTGCTCCGCCGCTCAAGGCAAAACGGCCGAGTCCCATGCGCTCGGTAGAGCCCACGTTCTTCGAAGCGTTACGGAACATCACGTCGCGTTGGGTAAAGCGGCTATCTCGCAACGGCCACCCCTAGACGGAGTTCGCAGCGGTGGCGAGTTGGGGCGGGGCGTCACCCGGCAAGAAGACGCCCCGCCCCGTCGCCCCTTCAGACGGCTGCAGGCAGACCTGCGTCGCCGCCGTCCTGGGATCCGAGGGGAGTCGAGGCCCCGTCGGGGAGGGACGGCGACGAACCGTTGAAGCTCTTGGCCTGGACCGGCCGGAGGTAGGCGATCTGGCCCTCGCGCAGCTCCAGGCGCTGCAGCTCGGCGCGGGTCAGCTGCGCCCAGACCTCGGTCCCGTCAGAGAGGACGAGCTCGACCCGGACCTCGAAGCCGAGGGTGACGATCCGCTGCACCAGGCCCTCCTGGGTGCGCTCGTCGGGGTCGAGGACGACTTCCATGTCGTGCGGGCGGACGAAGTGGTCGCCGAGCCGGTTGACCTCGCCGACGAAGCTCATCACGAATTCGTTGGCCGGATGCTCGTAGAGCTCGTCGGCGCTGCCCGACTGCTCGACCCGCCCCTCGTTCATCACCACCAGCTGGCCGGCGACGTCCATCGCCTCCTCCTGGTCGTGGGTGACGAAGATCGTCGTCACGTGCATCTCGTCGTGGAGGTTGCGGAGCCAGGTGCGCAGGTCCTTGCGGACCCTGGCGTCGAGAGCGCCGAAGGGCTCGTCGAGCAGCAGCACCTGCGGCTCCACCGCCAGCGCCCGCGCCAGCGCCATCCGCTGCCGCTGCCCGCCTGAGAGCTGCGAGGGGTAGCGGTCGGCGAGGCCGGGCAGCTGGACGAGGTCCAGCAGCTCGTGCACGCGCCGGGAGATCTTCTCCTTCTCCCACTTGCGGATCTTCAGCCCGAAGCCGACGTTCTCGTACACGGTCATGTGCTTGAAGGCGGCGTAATGCTGGAAGACGAAGCCGACTTCGCGCTTCTGGGTCGGCTTGCGGCCGACGTCCTCGCCCTCGATCAGGACCCGGCCGGAATCGAGCGACTCGAGCCCGGCGATCGCCCGCAGCAGGGTCGACTTGCCCGAGCCGCTGGGGCCGAGCAGGGCGGTCAAGGACCCGGTCGGGACCTCGATGTTCACGTCTTCGAGCGCCTGAAAGTCACCGAAGCGCTTGTTGGCTCCCTCGACTGAGATTCCCATCAGGCGTCCTCCTTTCGTTTCAGCAGGTTCATTGCCAGCAGCGTGCTCAGGGCGAGCAGAGCCAGCAGGACAGAGGCGCCGAAGGCGCCGGGGAGGTTGAAGTTCTCGTACTGCTTGGCGACGAAGAGCGGCAGCGTCTGGGTCTGGCCGGAGATCTGGCCGGAGACGACCGAGACGGCGCCGAACTCGCCGAGGACGCGGGCGGTGGTGAGGACGACGCCGTAGGCGACGCCCCAGCGGATCGCCGGCAGGGTGACGCGCCAGAAGGTCTGCCAGGCGTTGGCCCCCAGGGTGGAGGCGGCCTGCTCCTGCTCGGTGCCGATCTCCTGCAGCACCGGCACCGTCTCCCGCACCACGAACGGCAGCGAGACGAAGATGCAGGCGAGGACCATCCCGGGCACCGAGAAGAGGACCTTGATCCCGGCTTCGGAGAGCGCCGGGCCGAACCAGCCGTCGGTCCCGTAGAGGAGGAAGAGCGAGAGGCCGATCACGACCGGCGAGATCGCGAACGGGAGGTTGATCACCGCGTCGACGATCCGGTTGCCCCACCACCTGTGGCGGACCAGCAGCAGCGCGCAGCCGATCCCGAAGACCGTGTTCAGCGGCACCGCGATCGCGACGGTGATCAGGGTCAGCTTCAGCGCGTGCAGGCCGTCGGGCGAGGTGATCGCTTCGAACGGCGGGGCGATCCCGTCTTCGAAGGTCTTGTAGAAGATGAAGGCGAGCGGGATCAGCAGCAGCAGGAGGACGTAGCCGAGCCCGAGGACGCGCAGGCCCCAGCGGCTGGGAGCGTTGGCGGTCATCTCAGAGCCCGCCTCCGCCCGCGAAGGGGACGATGGTCGAGTCGGTGCCCGACCGCGATCGTTCGTGCCGGCCGCTCCAGCGCTGGATCAGGCTGACGACGACGAGGCACCCGAGCGAGGCCGCGAGCAGCACCACCGAGACCGCGGCGGCGCCGGTGTCGTTGCCGTTCTCGATCAGCTGCTTGATGTAAACGGAGGAGACCTGGGTGTCGGGCAGGCCGCCGGCGAAGAGCAGGACCGAGCCGAACTCGCCGAGGGCGCGCGCGTAGGCGAGGGCGATGCCGGCGCCGAGCCCGGGCAGCAGGTTGGGGAAGATGATGCGGCGGAAGATCGTGAAGCCGCCGGCGCCGAGCGAGGCGGCCGCCTCCTCCATCTCCCGGTCCATCTCCATCAGCAGCGGCTGCACCGCGCGGACGACGAAGGGGAGGGTGACGAAGCAGAGGGCGACGACCACGGCCAGGCGGGTGCCGGCGAAGTGGAGGCCGAAGGGGCTCTTGTCGCCCCAGAGCTCGATCAGGATCAGGCTGGCGACGATCGTCGGCAGCGCGAAGGGAAGGTCGATGACGGCGTTGACGACCGCCTTGCCGGGGAACTCGTCGCGGACCAGCAGCCAGGCGAGGATCGTGCCGAAGAAGCCGTTGACGAGAACGACGATGGTCGAGGCGACCAGGGTCAGCTTCAGCGACTTGACCGCCTGCGGCTGGGTCACCTGCTCCCAGAAGTGGCCGAGGCCGAGGCTCAGCGCCTGGTCGGTCATCGCCGCCAGCGGCAGCAGCACGATCAGGCTCAGGTAGAGCACGACCACGCCGCGGCCGAGGCCGGCACCGACCCCGGGCAGGCGGATGCCTGCCCGGGGGGCGCGTGAGCGGGTGAGGGTCCCGGCCTCCATCGATCAGCCCGAGGTGGAGACCCCGAGTTCGGACTCGATCTGGGCCACCGAGCCGGATTCTTCGTCGAAGAATTCGTCGTTGACCTTGCCCCAGCCGCCGAATTTGCTGATCTGGAACAGCTGCTTCGGGGTCGGGAACTGCTTCGGGTCGACCAGCTTCGGGTTGACCGGGCGGTAGCCGTTTTCGGCCCACAGTTCCTGTCCTTCGTCGGACCAGAGAAAGCTGAGGAAGTCTTCGGCCGCCGGCTCCGGGGCGTCTTTGGTGACGGCGATCGGGGTTTCGATCTGGATCGTCGAAGGCGGGATCACGTATTCCACGTCTTCGCCTTCCTTTTCGGCCTTGATCGCTTCGTTCTCGTAGGTGAGGAGGACGTCGCCCTGGCCCTGCGAGAAGGCGGCGAACGCGTCGCGGCCGCTGCCCGGCTGGGCGACGGTCTTTTCAAGCACGGCCTTGACCGCTTCCAGCGCCTGGTCGGGGGAGGCGCCTTCTTCCAGCGCCGAGCCGTAGACGGCCATGATGTTCCAGCGGGCCGAGCCGGAGCTGAACGGGTTCGGGGTGACCACGTCGACGCTCTTGTCCTCGATGTCCTTGAAGGACTCGATGCCTTCCGGGTTGCCCTTGCGGGTGAGGATGACCACGACCGAGTCGGTGGCGATGCCCTTGTACTGGTTCTGGTCCCAGTCCTTGGCGACAATTTCGCCTTCTTCCACGAGGCGTTCCATGTCGCCGGCCTGGGAGAAGTGGACGACGGACGCGGGCTGGCCCGCGACGACGGCCCGGCTCTGGTCGCCGGAGGCGCCGAAGGAGTTGCTGAAGCTGACGCCGCTGCCCTGAGAGGTCTTCTCGAAGGCGGGCTCGAGGGTTTCGGCGTAGACGGATTCCGGGGTGGAGTAACCGACCACGTCGAGCTTGCCGCCGCTGCCTCCGGAGGCGCCGGTCGCCTCGCTGTTGCTGCCCCCGCAGCCGGCCGCGACCAGTCCCAGGAGGAGGAGGGCAAGGGGGAGGAGCACGAGCGCTCCGCGTCGCCGGGTGTCGAGAGCAATCCGCATCTACATTCCTTTCTTTGCTGAGTGACTTACTTTTTTGAGCAACTTACTTCTCAATCAGGCGGGCACAGTAACACAAAGTCGACCAAGAAAGTCTGGAATCCCGATCTGGATTAGGCTCTTCACATGAGAGACGACGTGGTCCGCACCCCGGACGAGCAGCTGGAAGGCCTCCCCGACTACCCGTTCGCGTCTCGCTACCGCGAAATCGACGGGCTGCGGCTGGCGCACCTCGACGAGGGAGAGGGGAAGCCGGTCGTCTTCTTCCACGGCGAGCCGACCTGGTCGTTCCTCTGGCGCAAGGTGATCCCGCCGGTGCGCGACGCCGGCTACCGCTGCATCGCCCCCGACTACGCCGGCTTCGGCCGCTCCGACAAGCCCACCGACGTCGGCTGGTACACCTACGACCGCCACGTCGAGCTGATGGCGGCGCTGCTGGAGGAACTCGACCTGCGCGACGCGACCGCGGTCGTCCACGACTGGGGCGGACCGATCGGGCTGCGGCTGGCGGTCGAGCACCCGGACCGGATCAGCCGCCTGGTGATCATGGAGACCGGCCCCTTCACCGGCCACCAGAAGATGAGCGACGCCTGGCTCGCCTTCCGCGAGTTCGTCCGCAACAGCGACGAGGTCCCGGTCGGGATGCTGGTCCGCGGCGGCTGCAAGAACGATCCCGGCGACGAGGTGATCGCCGCCTACGAGGCTCCTTATATAGACGGCCCCTCAAAGGCCGGCACGCGGGCCTTCCCGCTGATCCTGCCGACCGAGCCCGACGCCCCCGGCGCGGCCGAGGGCAAAGCGGTCGCCGATGCCCTGCGCGAGGACGATCGGCCGGCCCTGGTCCTCTGGGCCGACTCGGACCCGGTCCTGCCGTTCTCGGTCGGCGAGCGGGTCTCCTCGCAACTCAACTTCCCGCCGCCGCGCCCGGTCGAGAACGCGGGGCACTTCCTTCAGGAGGACGCGGGGCCGGAGATCGGCGCGACTTTCGCCTTTTGGTTGGGCTGACTTGAGCGGGGGTGACCCCCACCCCACACATCTCGCTTGGGCTCTTTGTTGTGTGTCTGGTGGAGGTCACCCCGGCTCCCTAGCCACACGGGTGATTAGGTCGCTTATCTCCTCGTGGGAATAGTTCTGGAGGAGCTGCTTGCGGCGTGGCGGGTTGTTGTCTTCCAGCCAGGTGACGGTGCCTGGCCAGTAGGAGTTGGGTGGGGTTCCCGGCTGGTGGAAGGCTGAGGAGAAGACCCAGCTGCCGGTGTTGTGGAGGCGGCCGCCGGCGCGCAGGGGCCACTCGGGTTCGTCGGGGAGGGGGCCGCCGCGGTGGGTGTGGCCGGTGATCACGTGGACGTCGTCGACGCCAAGACGGGAGGCCAGCTCGGTCGAGGCGACTACGCCGCTGCGGAAGATCGCCCGCGGGGTGACGTCGGGCTCGAAGTCGGCGCGCAAAAGGCCGTTGAGGGCGCCGATCGCCAGCGGGAAGCCGGCGCGCGCGGCCCGCGTCCCCAGCGTGCGCTTGCGCTCTTCCCCCGCGAGCACCTCCCAGGCCCGCTCGAAGGGCCCGTTGCGCCGCCGGCGGATCGGCAGCACCTGCGCCAGGCCGTAGGCGAGCCCATATAAGGGGCGCAGAACCCGTTCGTATTCGCTCGGCGTCATCCGGCTCGGCAGCGGCCCGCCGAAGCGGACCATCAGCGCCGCCGCCACGCACTCGGCCCGCGGCAGCGCCAGGTGGACGTCCATGTAGTGGCCGTGGGTGGCGTAGACGTCCTCGCGCAGCCAGATGCCGGGGTAGGCGATCTGCAGCCGCGCCGGCCCCAGCCACTGGTCGAGGAGCGCGGCCGGGCCGGTGGGGGGGTGGCGGTGCTCGAGGCCGAGCTCCGGACCGCCGGTGATCGAGAGCTCGTCGAGCAGCGGCTCGGCCAGCCGGTGGTCGTGGTTGCCGGGGACGAGCGTCACCTCTGCATCGCCGATCGCTTCGCCGAGCTCCTCGAAGAACGGCCCTGCGCGCCGCAGCGAGGGCCCGACCGGCAGGTTCCGCAGCTCGACCACGTCGCCGAGCAGGACGACGCGGTCGGCACCCGCGATCTCCTCGAGCAGGATGCGCCGCACCGCCGGGTCCCGCAGCACGTCCTCGTCCGAGGCGACGCCAAGGTGAAGGTCGGAGACGATCACCGTCCGCATTGCCCCTTTCTACCGAACGCCGGCGGTTTGGCTGGTCAGCCAGGACGGGTACGCTGCACAGATGCCGCAGTTCGGTGACGAACGGTTCGCGCCCGTCAACGGGATCGAGCTCTGCTACCAGGAGATGGGGGACCCGGAGGGGGAGCCGCTGCTGCTGGTGATGGGCCTGGCGACGCAGATGGTCGCCTGGAGCGAGGGGTTCTGCCAGCTGCTCGCCGAGCGCGGCTTCCGCGTCGTCCGCTTCGACAACCGCGACATCGGCCGCTCAACCAAGCTCGGCGACGCCGGCAGGCCCGGCATCCTCGAGATGCTGGTCGGCCGCCGCGGCACTGCGCCCTACCTGCTGCGCGACATGGCCGCCGACACCTTCGGCCTGATGGACCACCTCGGGATCGAGTCCGCCCACCTGGTCGGCGCCTCGATGGGCGGGATGATCGTCCAGACCGCCGCGATCGAGCAGCCCGCGCGCGTGCGCTCGCTCACCTCGATCATGTCGACTACCGGCAGCCGCCGCGTCGGTCACCCCAGCTACAAAACTTTCGGCCTCCTGCTCGGCCACCCGCCGAAGGAGCGCGAGGCGGCGATCGAGCGCGTCGTCAAGACCTTCAGGGTGATCGGCTCCCCCGGCTACCCCTTCGAAGAGGAGCGGATCCGCGAGATCGCCGGCATCTCCTTCGACCGCGGCCACAGCCCGGCCGGAATCGCCCGCCAGTTGCACGCGATCACCGCCTCCGGCGACCGCACGCCGGCGCTCCGCCAGCTCGACCTGCCGGCCCTCGTCATCCACGGCAAGAACGACCTCCTCGTCAACCCCTCCGGCGGCCGCGCCACCGCCAGGGCGATCCCCTGCGCCCGCCTGAAGCTGGTCGACGGCATGGGCCACGACCTGCCGCGCGCCCTCTGGCCCACCTTCGCCGACCAGATCGCCGCCAACGCGGCCCGGGCGCCGCAAGCCGAATCCGCTTCGATCCCCGCATAGCGGGGCCACAGACGGATTCGCGTCGAGTGCGGCTGAGAGGAGTCGAACCTCCACGAGCTTTCGCCCACACGGACCTGAACCGTGCGCGTCTACCAGTTCCGCCACAGCCGCGCGGAGGAGGCAATTTACCGGTTGCGCGCCCCGCGTCCCCCGCTGCCCCTAAACCCCCTCCTGTGATCGACCTCTCGCGCCGTCGTCCCCCGGCTCGCTAACATGCCCGCATCCTCGCCGCTATCGTCTAGGGGACTAGGACGCCGGATTCTCAGTCCGGAAACCGGGGTTCGAATCCCCGTAGCGGTACTCCACGAAAGCCCCGCAAAAGCGGGGTTTTCTCGTTCTCGGGGCGGTTTTGCTCGCAGAGCATGTCCCGAAACGTGTCCCGAAGTCGTGCTAGAAACTTGGGACACGATGCAGCGGCAAGCGACCAGAGCGATCAGCGGCCACGTCTTCAAGGTCGAGCGCAAACGCGGCGCGCAGTGGTACGCGAAGTACCGGCTGCCTGACGGTCGCCAGGTCCAACGGCGGATCGGCCCGCACTGGACCGACCGCAAGATCGAGCCGCCCGCCGGCTACTTCACGAAAACCACGGCGCGGGCATGGCTGGATGAAACGCTCGCCAAGGCACGGCACGGCGAGCTGCCGGGGATGGTCCGCACTGGGACCACCTTCGCCGTCGCCTGCGACGACTGGCTCGACTACAAGCGCGACCGGAAGATCAAGCTCTCGACCCAGATCGACTACGAGCACATGGTCGACCGGATGAAGAAGGTCTTCGGAGAGAAGTTCGGCGACAAGGTGCGCCTTGAGGAGGTGACGCCGGAGATGGTCGAAGGCTTTCGCGACGCCCTGGTCGCCGAAGACCTTTCGGATCGCACCGTCAACAAGTACCTCACCGTGCTGCACGGCCTCTTCGTGTGGGCGCAGCGCCGCTACAAGCTGCCGGCGAATCCGGTCGCGAACGTCGAGCGCCGCCCGCACGCGAAGCGCGGCAACATCGACGTCTTCTCCCGCGAGGAGGTTCTGGCCCTCGTTCGAGCAGCTACGTCGAAGCAGGACGGCACGATCTACCTCACCGCCGCATTCACCGGCCTGCGCCTCGGGGAGCTGCTCGCCCTGCGCTGGCGGGACGTGGACTTCACCAACAGCGCCGTTCACGTCCGCCAGAGCTTCACCAACGGCCGGGTCGATACGCCGAAGAGCGGCCAAGAGCGCACCGTGCCGATGGCCGAAGAGGTCGCGGAAGCTCTCGCCGCCCTCAGCCAACGCGACGAGTTCCGAGCTGACGACGATCTCGTCTTCTGCGGAGTCAAGGGAGGCCACCTCTCCGGGCACAAGCTCCGCGACCGTTATAAGGCCGCGATCAAGAAGGCCGGTCTCCGCGATTTGCGCTTCCACGACCTCCGCCACACCTTCGGTTCCCACGCGATCCGGACCGCCGACTCCCGCGAGGTCATGGAGTGGATGGGGCATCAGGACCTGGCGACGACTCAGCGTTACCTCCAGTTCAAGCCGAGGCGGGATGCGGCTCGTCGCATCTCAGAGGCATTTCGGGCTGGATCAGCCATCAAGAAACCAAGCGAGTCTCGTCCGGGTCTTTCTCTATCTTGAGCTTGTGACGGAGGGACCATCTACTCAACAGCTTGAGGCACGGATCGCTGACCTAGAAAAGCGGCTCGATGCCGCTGTCGCTGCCCTTGAGAATCTCCTCCGAGCTCCCACTCGGGGAGCGGATGTCAAGCGCGAGCTGGACAAGGCCAAACAGAAGACTTGGCACTCGCGCGTCTGGTAAGCGGCGACGGACTCAATGGAGAGCTCGGCAAACGGGAATGCACTCGGTGCCTGCTTTGTGCGGGCGGACCTGCATGTGCACACCCATCCGGATGGGGATGCGAACCCCAACCCAGATCTAGGCGCATACATCGCTGCAGCACTCGATGCTGAACTCAGCGTTCTCGCGATTACGGATCACAACACGGCACAGTTTGCAGCAGCAGCAATTTCCGCCGCAAGCGAGACCAGCCTTCTCGTCTTGCCGGGTATCGAGATTTCCACTCATCAGGGACATCTTCTTGGCATCTTCGATCCCGATTCGCTGACCCATCTGGAAGAGCTAGCCCTGCCGCAAAGCCTCCAACTCGAAACGCTGTCTCCAACGGAGTCACGTTCAAGGCGTTCGATGCTCGATTTGGTTGAGGACATCCATGCGCGCGGGGGCCTCGCGATACCGGCGCACGTGGACGCAGCCAACGGGGTCGGGCGAATGAACCCCGCAGAACTCGAGGCCCTCCTTTGTTCGGATGCTCTCGCAGGTCTTGAGTTTGCCAACGAAGAGGCCCTGCGTACATGGTTTACCGACGTCGACCCTGACGAAGTCCGTAGATCCGCTTGGAAGAAGCGACAGGCAATGCCCGACCTTGCCAAACGCGGCCTAGCTCGGCTTATGAACTCCGACGCCCACTCGCACGAGAAGGTTGGCTTGGATCGCAATTCGCGGACGCTGACCCGCTTGCGCCTAGATCAGCCTAACTTCGCTGCAGTCCGCAACGCGATCGCTCTGAGTTCTGCTGGGCGCTGTAAGGCGGAGGTGACGTTGCCGGCCGGCTACCCCAGAATCACATCCGCTGAGTTCCAAGGCGGGTTTCTAGATGGGTTGAAGCTTGATTTCTCCCCAAACCTGAATTGCATCATTGGAGGAAGGGGATCGGGTAAGTCGACGGCTCTGCTGGCAATTCGAGCTGCGCTGGGAGCTGAGGTAAGCCCAGAGGATGATCCCAATGCGGAAGGGCGAATGCCCGACCTGACGACCGTTCGTTTCATAGATAAGGCAGGCAGCGAACGCGTGGCAACGCGGTCAAGAAACGGGATCGCGGTGGAAGTGGGAACCGATTCCGAAATTCAGGTTCGCCTTGCAGACCTGGGGCAGGACGAGTCAGGCCGCCTCGCACGGGGTTACGACGACGATCCAGGAATTCTCTTGTCGTTTTTGGATGACTTCGTTGTGCGTCATGAGTATGCGGAGCGTACGGAGGAGTTACTTGGAAGGCTCGAAGAGAATGCCGCAAGAGTTCGCGGGTCAAGCGTCTATCCGAAACAGATTGCCGACCTGGAGGGTGAGCAGCGCCGCCAGGAAGCAACGCTCAAAGCTGCCGAATCAGGAAAAGTCGAGTTGATCGCCAAGTGGGCAGGTCTGCTTGCTGCGCAAGGGCCGTTTCTTCGGCGGCTGGAGGGGGCATTAGGAGAGAGAAGCAATTGGCAGACCCCGGTCGGAGCTATTGATATCGACCAGTTCGCTTCTGAATCTGGCCTCGATCTCACCGGAGAGCCCGCCTCCGATTTCATTGACGGCAAGAGAGCAGAGGTCCGCAAGGAGCTTGCGAAATTTGAAGCTAGACGGGCGGAGATTGCGAGGGATGCTTCGGCGGAGCTGAAAGAGGCGGCTAAAGAGACTGCGGCTGTGGTTTCACTTTGGCGATCCAGGCAAGATGAGCTAGAGGGCGAGCTTCAGAAAAGACAGATCGACTTAGAGGCCCAAGGCTTGAAAGTCCAGGCAGGAGCCATTCAGGCCATTGCCACCCGATTGCAGGCGGTAAATACCAAGCTCGCGGAGCTGCGACAAAAGCAGCAGACCCATAGGGACGCCCTCGCTGAACGCAACGAACTGCTGAACGAACTCCATGCCAACTGGGACAATCAGTGCGAGTTACGCCGAGCCACCTTGAAGGGCATCGCCTCCGCTGCAAACCATAATGCCGGAGATCTTGAGATTGGCGTGACCTTCGAGCGGGCCGGCCTGAAGGCACCATGGATTTCGTGGCTCGGTAATACCTTCAGCTTTCGTAGCCCCCGTGTGCAACGCCTCGCCAGTGCGATCACCCCCCGTGAATTTGCACTGGCACTTCGGCGGCGGGACTACTCAAAGCTTCTCGCTATTGCCGATGACAACGGGAAATCCTTCTTCGCCGAAGAGTCTGTGCTGGAGGAGCAGTGGAGTTGGGATGCAATTTTTCTGCTGGAGACGATGGCCTTGGAGGACCGCCCGCGGCTAACCGTCCGAGAAGCTGGCAGCGGAAAACCAAAGTCATTTGATGCGCTATCTGCTGGGCAGCAGCGCTCTGTGCTGCTCGGCCTAATGCTCTGCACCAACCAGCCCGACCCTTTGGTCGTTGACCAGCCGGAGGACCATCTTGACGCGAAATACATCGCCGATGCAGTAGTCGGCCACCTTCAATCGGCAAAGGAGCAGCGGCAAGTTCTCATCGCCACCCATAGCCCGAATTTGACGGTTTTGGGCGATGCAGAGCTAGTGATTCCGATGAAGGTCGTAGACGGCAAAGGACGCGCTCATGACCGGGGGGCGGTCGATCGACCATCTACCCGCGACGTGGTTTGTGAACTCTTAGAGGGTGGTGTCGAGGCATTTGAAGAGAGAGGAAAGCGCTACGGCTTTCGCTTCGCCGCGAGACCTCAATAGCTCCGAACCGGCCGCTTCGCTCAGGGGGAATAGTCTCCACTCATGCCCGACTCTTCGAAGGAGCAGGCCGCTCGTAAGGCGGTTCGTGCTGCCCAGAAGCAGTTTGAACGCGAATCCAGCACCGCAAACAAGGCGCGGCGTAAGGCTTTCGCTCAGGCTCAGGAGGCAGGGCTGTCGCTGCGAGAGATCGGCGAGGAAGTGGGCTTGACCCACTCACGCGTTGCACAGATCATCAACGGGGAATAGCTTTGCTGTCAAGTTTTTCTTGACAGTGGGTGCTAGGCTAAGGTAGCAAGCAAAAGCGCCCCCGCGCTGCGCAAACAGCCGGGGGCATGGCACAGGAGGGATTAGCTCCCATGCACGACAAGCCTAAAGGCGCGGGCGATGATGACCGCGCCACGACCGCCGCCCTGGACGCTCGCGACCAGGCGGCCGTTCTCCGCGAAGTCCTGTTCCTGCACCCGGCATCGCTGCGGCTCGATGAGCTGGTCCGCGAGCTGACGGTCGGCTCGGCCGAGTTCATCGAGCGCGACCGGATCGAGCGGGCCGTCCGCGACTTGGTGGCGGTCGGCCTGCTCCACCGGGTCGGCGATCTCGTCCTGCCGACGAGAGCCGCCGTCGTCTTCGGCGACCTGGGGGATCTCTGATGGAGGAGGCAGCCAAGCGCCTCGGGCGCAACCTGTTCATGGCTCGCCGACGAGCGGGCTACTCCCAGGAAGAGCTGGCGGGGCTCTGCTCGCTTCACCGCACCGAGATCGGCTACGTCGAGACCGGCAGACGCCTGCCTCGGGCAGACACCCTCGTCAAGCTCGCCTCGGTCCTCGAAGTCAGGGCCGATGATCTGCTGGCGGGGATCGAGTGGACGCCGCCCGGACCCAGCCGCGCCGGATGCCTGCACGTCGCGGCTCAGGTTTGAGCCGTGGCGGCGAAGAGCACCGACCGCGAGCAGGCGCTCCTCTTCCTGCTGCGGCATCCGCTGCGGCGGGAGCTGCTGCGGCTCTACGTCAAAGAAGAGGGGAGGCTGAGCCCGAAGCAGCTCTCGGACTTCACGAAGAAGCACCTCTCGCTCGTCGGTTACCACGTCCGCGAGCTTGCCAACTACGGCGCGATCGAGCTGGTCGGAACCAGACCCCGACGCGGTGCCGTCGAGCACTTCTACAAGGCGACCCCCCTGATTGACGAGGTGGCCTGGGGTCGAGCGGCCCTCGGGCTGGAAAGCGAGGCAGCATGGATACCAAGGTGATCAGCGCGCGGCTACCCGCCGATCTGGCGACGCAGCTCTCTGCCGTAGCCCGCATCGAGGGCGTCTCGGTTTCCGAGACGATCCGGGCCGCCTCCCACCACTACATCGCCGTTCGCCGCTCCAAGGCGGACTTCAAGGAGCGTCTGCGCAGGCGGCTGGAGGAAGACCGTGAGGTCATGGAACAGCTCGCGGAATAGCCCGCCGCACATCGCGCCGGGGGGCTTGGGTCGGGGTGCAATCCCACTCCGCACCCAGTCCCCCAACGACTCCCAACCTCTTCCGACAGCAAATCCACCCAGTCACCAACTTCCCCAATCCCAGTCATCCGACTCCTACCCGACGCCCAGGCTCAACGGCCAGATCCCGAGTCCCGAGCCTCGACATCTAGCCGAACAGCAGAACCCCTCACGCCTTATCACTAGGTGATCCCGATGCCCTCTGAGAAATCCAAGGTCTTAAGCCTTCGCCTCGCCGAAGAGCTGGCGATTGAGATGTCCGCCGTCGCTCGCGTCGATGGGCAGATGTTCTCCGGTGCCGTCCGCGAAGCCATCGCAAATCACATCACCGAGCGTCGCGGCGCGGATGACTTCCAGGCCCGGCTCAAGCGGTGCATGGAAGAAGACCTCGCCAATCTCGAACGTCTGGTCGAGTAGCCAAGGCCCGGCCAGCGGGGGCGTTCAAGCTCCAAACGGCATTTCTGCGGTATGGAGGCCGCAGATTCGCTCACGAGCAGCACCGCCGGCACCGTGCAAATGGCCCCCGGCGGTGGCAGTCAGGGCATGGAGCCGATGCACCCGCCCGCCGCCCTGGACATCGAGGGCGTGGACCGCCTCTCCGGAGATCGGCGCTGATGCTCTCGATCGGGAAGATGGGAGCGGGTCAGGAGGGTTATTACCTCGGCAAGGTCGCCGAAGGAGCCGAGGACTACTACTCCGGCGAGGGTGAGGCCGAGGGCTACTGGCTCGGCGACGCCGCCGAGGAT
>CAMLHB010000031.1 GCA_946479725.1 uncultured Actinomycetes bacterium
TGCGGACCACCGACCGGGTGGACGCCCAAAATGTCCCAGCGGGGGGGTGGTCCCCCGCACCTCTTTGCGGCTTCGGAATGGAGCGGTTAACTCAGACCGCCTGGAGCAGAACTCGAAACGAATCGAGCGAGCCGCTTTCTCGCGTGAAAGCTGTCCCACCTTGGGGGCGCTGTGCAGGGTCAGATGTGTATTCGAAGCTGATTAGAGAGCGGGATAACCCCTCCGACGGCTTGTACTTTTTCGGCGTCCACGCCCACGGACCGATAGCTGCGGATCACCGAAAGAAGTTGAGCCGGAGGGGTCACCCCTGTCTAGCCTGCTTCGTCTTACTCGGTGCTGATGCTCGGATCCGCCTGGACCTTCAGCGGGACGATCATCAGGAAGTTGCTCGTGGCGTCGGCGGCTAGGTCGAGGACGCGCTGGGCCTCGTCGTCCTGGCCGGTGGCGCGGAGCTCCGATGCGTAGCCGTTGAGGAGGTCGTCGAGGTCGAAGAGGGCCTCGTTGTCGAGGTCCTTGAGTTCGACTTTGGCGCCTTTGCCGAGACGGCGTTCGATCGCCGCCCGGTCGATACCGAAGGCGTTGTGGCGGACGTAGACGCGGCCGCCGGTCATGCCCGCACAGGCCCAGGGGCCGATGTCGCCGAGGACGACGGCGCGCCCGGAGGTCATGTACTCGAAGGCGAAACCCTTGGCGTTGGCGCGGTTGGCGACGGTGCCGCGGCTGTCGTCGATGTTCCCTGCCGGCTCGCCGGCCAGGACCACGTCGGCGCCGGAGAGGCGGATGCAGAAGCGGGAGTCGGCGCTGCCCTGGACGTAGAGCTTGCCGCGCTGGGCGCCGTAGGCGAACGACTTGCCGACCGAGCCGTTGAGGCGCTTGCCGCGCGCGCCCTTGCCCTTGAGGATCGAGATCGTCCCGCCCAGCATCGTCTTGCCGACGCCGTCCTGGGCGCCGCCCTCGACGCGGATGTTGACCCCGTAGGAGTTGAAAGCCCCCAGTCCCTGGCCGGCGACCGAGCCGCCGTCGAACTCGAGGTTCGCGAGGACCTCGTCGTCGCTCCCCGCCGCGCCGCCGTCGAAGATCCGGTTGCGGGCAATCGCCCCCGCCAGCTCGGTCCCCAGCACGCGGTCGTTGGCGTCGGTCGGCCGCGGGAAGCGGCTGCTGACCGTGTTGCCGGAGCAGACTTCCGGCGCCAAGGCGGCGATCTGGCTCGAGGCCTGCTTCGCCTCCATCCGGATCGGCCGCGCCATCACCAGGCCGGCTTCGGCCCGGGCCTCGGCCTCCTCGGCCACCGGCAGGTCGAGCGGTTCGAGGTCGAGGTGCTCCTCCAGCGGCTCGATCAGCGGCATCAGGTCGATCGTGTCCTTGGCCGCGACCTGCTCCAGCAGGTCGTAGCGGCCGACCAGGTCCTGGGCGCGCTCATAGCCGAGCGAGGCGACGACCTGCTTGACCTCCTCGCCCATTGAGGCGAAGAAGCGAGCGCAGCTCTCGGCGGCGCGGTCGACCTCCTGCGGGGTGAACTTCTTCAGCCCGTGGGCCTCCGCTTCTTCGGGGGTCTCGATCTGGGTCGCGATGCCGACGTGGCAGGTGTCGAGCTGGCAGCCGCGGCAGATCGTGCAGCCGAGGCTGACCATCGCCAGGGTGCCGAAGCCGACGCGGTTGGCGCCGAGGCAGTGCAGCTTGACGATGTCGTGACCGGTCCGATAGCCGCCGTCGGCCCAGATCTCGACCCGGTTACGCAGCCCGGCCTCCATCAGCGCCCGGTGCACGGCGCGGGTGCCGATGTCGCTCGGCAGGCCGACGTGGCGCAGCGCGTGCTGGCGGGCCGCGCCGGTCCCCCCCTCGAAGCCCGAGAGGGTGATGATGTCGGCGCCGGCCTTGGCGATCCCGAGGCCGATCGTGCCGATGTTCGGCACCACCGGCACCTTGACCGAGACCCGCACGTCGGGATTGACGGTCTTCAGCTCGTCGATCAGCTCGGCCAGGTCCTCGATCGAGTAGAGGTCGTGGTTGTTGGAGGGCGAGATCAGGTCGGTGCCGGGCGAGGCGTTACGCGCGGCGGCGACCTTCTCCGAGACCTTCTTGCCGGGCAGGTGGCCGCCCTCGCCGGGCTTGGCGCCCTGGCCGATCTTGATCTCGGCGACGTAGGAGCTGTTCAGCATCTCGGCCGAGACGCCGAAGCGGCCGGAGGCGACCTGCTGCCCGCGCCATTTGCGGTACTGGCCGTACATGTCGCGGATCTCGCCGCCCTCGCCGTTGATGCAGAGGACGTTGATCGCCTTCGCCGCGTCGGCGTAGGCCCGGAAGGCCGGCTCGGACTGGGAGCCGAAGCTCATCGAGGAGATCACGATCGGGTAGTCGTGGTGGCCGACGCCGGCATCGACCGTGCTCGGGTCGACCGGGTCCCGGTCCCCCTTCAGCGCCATGATGTGGCGCATCGAGATCGGGTTCTGCTTCTCGAGGTCGCGGACTTTCTCCGAGTACTCCTCGTAGGTGCCCGTCCCGTTCGCGGTCGCGATCGCCGCCTTGTAGACCTTCGGGTAGAAGCGGAACGTCTTCGCCGGTTTCGCCGCCGCGTCGTCGCCTGAGAGGGCGTGGGCGCGGGCGTTGGTGTCCTCGTCGAGGTCGGCGAACCCGGTCCCGGCCTTCTCGGAGGCGGCGTAGAGCTCGGTCTGGAAGATCTCCGCCAGCTCCGGCTTGATCCCGATCGAGCTGAACTGGCGCGCGTAGCCGCGCACCTCGTGGATCCCGATCGTCGAGATCACTTTCTCGATCCCTTTGCGCAGCGCCGCGCAGAGGTTGGCGACGTCGGACTCGTAGTCCTCGACGCAGATCACCTCGACCATCGTGTACGGGCAGACGCCGTTGGCGCCGAGCCCGAGGGCGAGCATCACGTCGTGGACGTTGCGGATCGAAGCCGCGCGGAGGACGAGGCCGCAGCGCCGGCGCAGGTTCTCTTCGCCGCGCTCGACCCTGAACTGCTTCAGCGCCTGGTCGACCGCCGAGGTCGCCAGGTGGGGGTCGAGGTAGCGGCGCTCGGCGTCATAGACGGTGCGGTCGGTGAGGACCAGCAGCTCACAGCCGTTGCGGACCTTCTTCACCGCCTCCTGCTTGATCCGCTCGATCGCGCCCCGCGTCGTCTCCGACTCCAGCAGGGAGATGTCGACGGCGGCGGCCCGCCCGCGGAACTCCTCCCAGAGGTCCTCGAGCAGGTAGGTGTCATGCTCGCGGGCGATCCTCCGGTACGGCTCTTCGGCCAGCGGCGCCAGCTCGTGGTGCCCGCCGAGGATCACCGGGAACCCGGTTTCGACGGTGCCGGTGTCCTCGCTGGCGTTCTCCAGCGAGGGACGGCGGCCGAACAGGGTCCGGGTCGAGAAGTGCTCCATCTCCCGTTCGCGGTCGATCGCCGGGTTGGTGACGACGGCGACCGTCTCCTTGAAGTAGTCGGCGAGGTTCTGGCGCTCGGGCGAGAGCGCCGCCAGCGGCCCGTCGTAGCCGAGCGAGCCGACCGGCTCGGCGCCGTTGGAGGCCATCTGCTGGACGAGTTTGACGTCGTCGCGCTGCCAGCCGAAGCCGGCGAGGACGCGGTCGGAGACCTTGACCGGCTCCTCCGGGCCGGCGTCGGAGTAGCCGGGGACGTCCTGGCCCTCCAGCGGCCCGCCGGTCTCCAGCGCCCGCTCGTATCCGGCGACCCCCTCGACCCCGTTGCGGGCGAGCCAGCGGTCGCGGACGATCCGCAGCATCTCGTCGTGCGGGTGCAGCGTCGAGCCGCGCTCGGCGCGATCGATCAGGACCAGCACCTTCTCCCCTGGCGCCAGCGGCTTCGGCTCCGAGCACATCTTCGCGACCGAGACGACCCCCGGCTCGGAGCTGAAGACGAAGTCGTCTTCGGTCTCGACCTGCCAGAGCGGGCGCAGCCCCATCGCGTCGGCGGAGAAGACGCACTCGTCGGCGTGGCGGGCGATCAGGGCGACCGGGCCCTGGGCGAACGGCCCCATCGTCTGGTGCAGGTACATGTAGAAGGCGTGCAGGTCCTCGGGGAGGCCGCGGACCTCCTCGACGATCGGCGGCAGGACCATCTCCATCGCCTCGGCGAGGCTGAAGCCCTCGCGGCTGACCAGGGTGTCGATCGTCCGGTTCAGGTCCTGCGAGTCCGAGGACCCCGGCTGGATCGGCACCGCCAGCATCTTCGCCTCCTGGCGCAGCTGCTGGATCGTGTTGATCTCGCCGTTGTGGCCCAGCACGGAGAACGGCTGCACCCGCTTGAACGAGGGCCAGGTGTTGGTCGAGTAGCGGTTGTGGCCGAAGCAGCCGATCGTCTCGAAGCGCGGGTCGCGCAGGTCCGGGTAGTACTCGCCGAGCACGTTCGGCGCGCCCATCACCTTGTAGACGCAGGTGACGGCGGAGAAGGAGGGGACGTGGACGTCGAGCTCTTTCTCCAGGCTGATCATCAGGTCGAAGAGGACGGCGTCGCGCGTCTTGGCGTCGGCGACGAGGCCGCCGAGCTGCCAGAAGATCGGCTCCTCCTCGCGCGCGGTCGGCCCCAGCGCCGGCGAGTTGACCACGCCCTCGCGCTCGGCGAGGACGCGGAAGCCGCCGGCGGCGAGCAGCTCGCGGGCGTCGTGCTTGACCTTCTCGACGTCCTGCGAGCGCTCGATGAAGACGTGGGCGACGGCGAAGGCGTCGTCGGTCGCGAGCGAGGGGTCATGGCCGCCGGAGCGAACCTCCTCGGCCCAGATCTTGCGCGGGATGTCGAGCAGGAGGCCGCAGCCGTCACCCTCGCCGTCGACGTTGCCGGCGCGGTGGAGCATCTTCTGCAGGGCGGGAATCGCCAGCTCGATCGGTTCGTGGCTCGGCGTCGCGTCCTTGCGGACCGAGGCGTAGATGGCACAGGCGTCTTTGTCCTCGACGCTGGGCGGCGAGACGAGCGGGCGGAAAGGGCGCTCTGGCGAATAGCGCTCGACCTGAGCGCGGCGATCGGACTGGGTCTTCAATTTTGACCTCCCGGGTTCCACGCCTTCTTCGAGCGGGCGCGCGACGGGTTGACGAGTCGGAGAATTATAGGGCTGCCGAAAGTCCCATCGCGAGAAAATCGCGTTTTCGTGCAAATAGCGCGGAACGCTGCAGGAAATGCCTAGCGGATTTTCTCGAGCGCCTCGATCTTCAAGGCCAGTTCGAGCGCCGGTGCGGCCCCGCGGAGCGAGCAGCCGGTTGCCTCCTCGATGACACGGAGGCGATTCGTCACGGTGGGCCGACTCACGCCCAGCAGGGCCGCAGCAGAGGAAACGTTGCGGTCAGCGCAGAAATAAGCCTCAAGGGTCTCGCGCAAAGTTCGACCGCCGTCTCGCTCTCCCGCCAGGGCATCCAAGTACATCGTGCGCAACGAGGAGACCAGGAGCTCATCCTGTAAGGCGGACGCGATCAAGGCCACTTCCGAATAACGCAGGGAGCTCTTCTCGCCTCGCTGGACGATCGGCAGCGTGGCCTTCGCCTGCAAATGGCTTCGCCGCCATCCCGCCAGGCCCTTGCCCGGCTCACCGAATGCCAGCGAAACCGTCGCCGAGCCCTGCCAGTCGGTTAGCTCTCGAACTTCCTCGGGCGTGAATTCCTCCCTGCCGCCAAACCAAACCCAGAGGGTTTCCTCGGCAGGGCTGACCGCGAGCGGGTGGCGCTTTGCCTTCGATGCTCGCTCGCGAATGGACTCCCGGTCCAGCGGACCACTTGCCACCACGGCGAGATGCCACCCTTCGAAGGCGTAGCCCAGGGATTGGGTATCGCAACGATCGCCGTCGAGCAGGCGCCTGATCTGCGCTGCCCTGCGTATCTCATTTGAGTCGTGGGTTGCTTCATGCGCCCGTATGTACTCCGCCGTGACGCCTGCGAGGAGGCGATCGAAGCGACGTGCCTGCATATCCAGAAGGGACTGCAGAGCCGCGCCGCGCAGTCGAACCTGTTCGGCCTCCTGGACGAGAAACCCGGCGAGGATCGCGTAGCCGGCCAGGCAGCGGCGTACTACCGCGTCCATCCTCACGCCCTTGCGAGCCGCCAGACGCGCCTGCGACAAGACGGCACGCGGAATATTGTCTTCTTCCTCGCGAGCATCCTCGAGCGAGAGGCAGAAATCGATCGCTGCCGTCAAGGCGGCGCGGAAGCCGTTGACGTACTCGGGATCGCTGGGTTCGGGAAGCGCCGGAATCTGGCTGACGCGTACCAAGGCCATCTCGATGATCTCTTGGCGCCGATCCAGTAAGCGGGTGCCGATACTCGCGGGAGCCACGCGCTATTCCGACAGCCCGCCGTAGCCGTTTGGGAGCACAGGGTTGGGGGCCCCTCCTGCCCCGGGGACCGACACCGCCCCGCGGGAGCGTTGCCTCCTCTTGATGACAATACCGAGCATCCTGCGCACCCCCCTGTAGCTCCATAGCCCGCTGCGTTTCCGAATTGCAGGCTCAGGCTTGGCCGTCTCGTCAACCGGCCACGCTCAGAAAACTAGCCACAGCGCCGAGAGGACCGATGCGTGGCGACTCTTGGTCGGTTTGTTAGAAAATCCTTGATCGTTCATCCGATCCAAGCCTCAGTCCGCTCGGACCCTCATACGGTCGTTGAGGCGGCGGCCCCCTCGGGCCCAGCGTCCCATCAGGGCAATAGGCTTCCTGAGCGCGTCGTCTACAAAGGCAACGCCAGTCCGATTGTTATGTCCAATCCAGCGGCAGGGTCATCTCCCAAGGGACGGGCAGCGAGCCCCAGCGTTCGGCGAATCGGCCATCGCCAGAGACGAGCCTAGGCATCGTGGAAGAGGATCAGGGCGCCATCCTGATTGCCGCTGAGTTCGAACTCAGGCGCAAGATCTTGAGCTTCCTGGGGGAGGAGCGCAGGGCCACCGCGAAGGAGATACAGACGGCGACGGGAGGGTCGCGCAGCACCGTAAACGAACACATTCGCCGCCTCCACGAGGTCGGTCTGATCACCTGCGTCGAGGAAAACCCGAAACGAGGCGCCATCGAGCGCGTCTACGCTCCTGCCCCCGGCTACCTCTTCGCCAACGACGACGATGTAAACGCCATGGGGCCAAAGGCCGAGAGGCAAATCATCCGTCGCCAGTTGAAGTCTCTGATCGACGACGCTTCGTCGGCACTTTCCCGGTTGGGGCTGCTGCAGCGCCGGGGCAACGTGTTCAGCTCCGCTCGCGCACGCGTCGACCTCGAGGGATGGCAGGACCTGTCAGACATACATACCCGGGCGCTGGAGGAAATGGAGCGGGTGCGCCGCGAGAGCGACGAGCGCCTTCGCCAGACCGGCGGCAAGACCGTCAGAGCCAGCTCCGGCATCTTTCTATTTGAGATTCCCGAGCGCTCGGCAGATCCCTGATCCGGTGGGCGTCTCCAGTTGAAAAGTGCCCGCGCGCCGGACAGGCCGGCGCGCGGGCTGGTCATTCACATGTCGGTCGAGGCGAGGTTCCTCAGCTGCCGTACCACCAGTGGCCGACGGTGCCGTCGGGCAGTCGGCCGACGACATCGACCCGCGTGCTGTTCCAGCTCGCGGCCGCCGGCCCGGCGCCCGATGCGAGCGGCCCGCTGACCGTGAGATCGCTGACGTTCTGCCATTCGCTCCAGCCGGAGCCGATACGCCACTTCTGCCAGAGGTTCCCGTCGAGTCCCTCGACGAAGACATTGGCGCCGCCGCTGCCGACCGAGGAGACGTCGGGCTTGCCCGAGATCTGCCCGGAGAGGCTTTCGAAGCTCCAGGCGGTACCGCTCCAGTGCCAAACGCCGACGTTGGCGGACGGCATGCGGGCGACTACGTCGAGCGTGCTGGCGCTGGTCTTGACGGCTCCAACCCCCGAGCTGATCGCACCGCTGCCGGTGAGGAGACTCAAATCCTGCCATTCGCTCCAACCGGCACCGTTCCACCACCTCTGGACCAGATCGCCATTCGTCGACTTGGCAAAGACGTTGAGGTGCCCCGATCCAACCGAGGCGATGTCGGGATCGCCGGTGACGCTCCCGCCGAGATTTTCGAAATGCCAAGCGCCGTCGTAGTACCAGTGTCCGACGGTGTTATTGGACATCCGAGCGACGATATCGACGCGCGGCGCGCCCCATGAGACAGACCCGGGACTCGAGGCGATCGGGCCGCTGCCGGTCATTGCGCTGACGTTGGTCCATTCGCTCCAGGGACCGTTGTTGGCCCACCTTTGCCAGAGGTTGCCGTCCAGGCCCTTCGCGAACATGTCGAGAGCGCCCGAGGCGGGCGAGTCGAGCGACGGATCGCCGAGGATCTGGCTGGACCCGAGGCTCTGGAATTGCCAGCTCGGGGGGGGGGGGGGCGGCGGGGGTTCCCGGATCAATCCAATAGAAGATCCCGTAGACGGTCGTATTGGTCTTGATTTCTCCCCCGTTGGGGTAGATCGTCCCGTAGTTGACGTTTTCGGTCGGGTTGAGTTCAAGGTAGGCGGCCTGGTTCGGGCCGCCGGTGCACACCGGTTTATTTTGTCCAAGGTAGTTGTCCGCGCAGACCGAGTGCTGGACCCCCAACACCCAGACGCCTACGGCGTAGTTGTGTACCCCGTGACCGTCTAGATACCCGGTGCAGTAATTGTTTGGGCCGAGCGTCACGCCATAACAGAAATGTTCTGCGTGCACCGAGGCCTTCGCCGGGCCGGCCATCGCCAGCAGAGCAAGAGCCGCAGCGATGACAGCGGCCAGCGCCGGCCATCGCGAATGTTTCAAGCGGAGTTCGTTCACTTGTGCCTCCCTCGTTGCCTTTTGCAAGGCCCGGGAGCGGCGCCTGACGCGGCGCCTCCCCGAGAGCCCTGCCTCTCGTGAGGGGGAGGCTCTTCCATCTTCTGGAAGGTCGCCTTATCAATGTGGGAAGGCTTTGGAGCGCATGTTGTGCAAGTTGCACAAATACCCCTCCCGCTCTGCTCCAGTTGGGAAAGCTAGCGCTCGCCCTATGGCCAGCAGCAACCTAGGCCCAGGACATCGGCTCGTAGCCGCCCTCGGGCTGAACGCCAATCAGCAGGGCGGTGACCGGAGCGTCGGAGCGGTTGAGGATCTGGCGGTTCGCGGCGGGCTCGAGCGAGGCGAAGGTGCCGGCCGGCGCCGGGTGGTCCTCGCCGTCGAGCCGCATCACCGCCTCGCCCTCGAGGATCACGTACAGCTCGACCTGTCCGCTCTGCGCCTCGTCGTGCTCGGGGATCTGCCCGCCGGGCGCGATCTCGACCAGGTTGTAGCCGAAGGCCTGCGTCCCGAGCGCCTTGCGGGCGAGCTGCCAGGTGCAGTCGCCCGACCCCTCCATCCGCTCGAACTCATCCCGGTGCTTGATCGCGTAGTTAGCCATGAAGCGACCCTAACCCCCAGCCCGAACTGCATCAACTTTTCTATCCAGCAGGTGGAAAAGTTGATGCAGTTCGGAGGCCGTGTCGCTTTAGTGGCCGTATAGACCACTAAGTCGACACGCCCTTCGGCTCAGCTGCTCCAGTCGGGCTCGAAGGCGTTCTTGGCGAGGACCTTGGCCTTGCCGCCGGCGTAGGGAACGCTCATCACGTTGTGCTTGAGGCTCGGGTCGAAGCCGCCGGTGTAGCCGAGGATGAACTGGCCATCGGCCGAGAGGGCGGTGCCGACGAAACCCTGCTCCCCCGCCTGTCCGACCGGCTTTTCGCCGCCCGTCTTCGGGTTGACCTTGACCGCATAGCTCGTGTCCTGGCCCTCGAACTCGGCGAGGAGCCGGTTGCCGTTCGCCGACCAGGCGGTCGGGAAGAGACCCTGCAGCAGCGGGTCGACTTTGGTGTGGGTGAGACGCTTGACGCCCTTGCCGTTCGGGTTCATCAGGTAGAGCTCGTTCTTCGGGCCGTATTTGCGTTTCTTCGCTTCGAGCGCTTTGACGAAGACGATCTTCTGCGGCCCCCAGAGCGGGTAAGCGGAGTTGTGGTCCTTGGTCAAACGATGCGGCACCACGGCCTTGACGCTGACCGCGCCGGGCGGCAGCACTTCGATCCGGAAGATGTCGCTGCGCGGCGGGAACGCTTCCGAGCCGGCCATCCCGTAAACGAGTTCGCCGCCGTCGGGCGAGAAGCTGACGCCGTTGAAGAATCCGTGCGCGATCGTCCGCTGCGCCCCGGTTTCGGTGTCGATCAGGGTGAGGCGCTGCTTGCCCAGTTCCGGCCCCAGCACCGCCACCACCAGCTTCGAGTCGGGCGACCAGGCGAAGACTTCGGGGAGCCGCCAACCCTTGACCAGGACCGTCGGCGGCGCGCTGCCGTCAGCAGGGGCGAGGACTATCTCCGGTTGAGTCTTGGGCGGCTTGCTCCTCAACACTGGACCCTGCCGAAGCAAGGCGACGATCTTCCCGTCGGGTGAGACGTGCGGGTTTTCCCCTGCGACCAGCTTCTTCGCTCCAGACCCGTCGTCGTTCGCCGTGAAGACCGTCGGCTGTGCGGGGTTGCGCACGTAAGCGAGCGTCGCCTGCGCGGCGGCTGGAACCGCAAGCAGCGCGGCGAGGACAAGAGCGCACAGGACGAGCGAGGGCTTCTTCATGGTCGGCATGGGCCGACTCTAACCCGGGCCGATGACGGCCGCGACGACGAGGCCGCCGCTGACGCCGATGAACGAGACCGTCGCCAGAATCCGGTACCAGAGGCGCTTGTCGACCTCGGGCTCGAAGGCGAGCGGGACGAAGAGGAACGGGTTGACGAGGGTGCCGAAGCCGAGCGCGATCGCCACCGCCGTCGGCAGCTCCGGCACCGCGAGCCCGACCCCGATCAGGATCAGGCCCATCATCACGTAGTCGAGGTGGACCTGGCGAATCCGCTGCGGGACCTTGACCCCGATCCGTCGCAGCCACTCCGGCCGCTCCTCTCGCACCACCATCGCCCAGCCGAGCAGGCCGCCGAGCGCCAGCTCGATCAGGCCGATGCGGACAACCCAGTCCATCAGAGCTCGGGGACGTCGGCGCCGAGCGGACTGAACGGCAGCCGCCGCACCTCGGCCCAGCCGGCGCAGCGTTCCTCCAGCGCCGCGGCCACCTGCCCTGCCTCCTGCCAGGTCGTCCAGACGAGGACGGTCGGGCCGGCGCCGGAGATCGTCGCCCCCAAGGCCCCCAGCTCGCGCGCCGAGTCGACGATCTCCATCGAGCGCGGGTAAAGCTCGCGGCGGCGGTCCTGGTGAAGGGAGTCGTGGAGACCGCGGGCGAGCAGGTCGAGGTCGGCGCTGCGCAGTCCCAGCACCAGCGTCGCCGCAGCGGAGACGTTGGCGACGGCGTCGGCCAGCGGCACCTCGGCCGGAATCGCCTCCCGCGCCAGCTCGGTCGAGACCTCCTCAGGCGGGATCACGACGATCCCCTCCAGCCCCTCCGGCGGGTCGAAGCGCGCCGCGGTCGGCCCGTCCTCCCCGCTCCCGCAGACCACGAACCCGCCGTAGATCGCCGCCGCGACGTTGTCGGGGTGCCCCTCGATCTCGGTCGCCCGCGCCAGCATCTCCTCCTTCGTCAGCGCCAACTCGTAAAGGTGGTCGGCGGCGTAGAGGCCGGCGACGATCGCCGCCGCACTCGAGCCCAGCCCCCGCGCCAGCGGGATCTCGCTGCGCAGCCGGAAACCGATCCCGTCCGCCGGCCGCAGGCTCTCGAACGCCCGCACGATCAGGTTGTCGCGCTCCGTCGAAACCTCCAGCCCGCCCGGGTCGAAGGAGAACTCTCCGGCCTCCTCCACCTCCAGGTCCAAGTGCAGCGCCATCGCCGCCGCCATCGCGTCGTAGCCGGGGCCGAGGTTGGCCGAAGAGGCGGGAACGCGGACGAGCCGGTGGCGCGCGGTCATCGCGCTTCATCCTCTCCGATTCCGCGCTCCAGCCTTACAATCCACTCTGTCAGCAGGGGGTCGACCAAGTCCCATCCCTCCCCCACTCGATGCAGATGCCCTGAGCGCGCGAGAGCGTCGCGTGCATGCTGGACTCCACCCTTCGAAAGGTTGAAGCGGCTGAGGGTGCGGTCGGAGAAGAGGGCATCCTGCCCCAGCGCGAGCGCCGCGAGTACTGCCTTCTCCTTCGTCTCGAGCGCGTCCCAGGTCGCTTGGAGAGCCTCGCCGTATTCCGAGAAGACGGCCCCCAGAGTCGCCTGCCAGCGCTCGGGGGTAGCCGGTTCTCCCCGCGGGGTCCGCTCCCACAGGTAATGAGCAAGCAGCATGGCGCGTTGGGGATGACCTTTGACGAGATCGAGAAGGGCGTGGAGCACCGGCGTCACGTCACGCTCTCCAGCTTCGAAACGCTCGCCGATGTATTCGATCAGGTCCGCATCCGCGAGGGGGCCCAGGCGCATCACCCGAGCCTGGCCGAAGAAGGGCCTCTCGTAGGCGCCGAACAGATGCTCCATGAGCCCCGGGTGCGACCCCGCGAAGATGTAACTCGCGGCGTCACCGTGCCTCTGTATTTGGCTGCGGAAGAGGCCGTCGATCTGGGGATTCACCGCGAGCAACGACTGGAACTCGTCGAAGGCGACCAACGTCCGCGTCCCGGTCCGCTCGAACAGCTCGAGCGGTAGATCGAGCAGCCCGACCAATGCACGGGAGGCATCCAGTTCTTGGTCCAGGGAAGGGCGAGATTCGATCCTCGCCGGCCCCGCCCCCACGCTTACTCCGGGTCGCAAGGCTCGAATAGCTGCATCCGCCGCGCGGCGCGGGGCCGATTTCAAACCTCCGTAAGCCTTTTCCAGGCGCACCGCAACGTCCTCTTTCGAAAGAACCCCGTAGAAGTCGACCTCGACGTAGTTGAACCCGATCTTTTCGGCTTCTCTGCCGACGCGCCGCAGGAGGCTGGTCTTCCCGTAGCGCCGAGGTGCGGAGAGTCGCGTCGCGTGGCCCCCCCCAGCCAGAGCGACCAACTTCTCCGCCTCCTCCTCCCGATCGATGAGATGTGCGGGATCGAGGGGGCGGCTGAAGACGAAAGGGTTTACTTCCTCCATGAGTATGGCTATACCATACCAGCTCGTACGGTTTTACCGTACTAACTCGTACGGTTCTACCGAACTCAGTCGAAGACGGCGCGCTCGACAGCGCTTAGGTCGTTGTCGCAGTTGATCACCGAGGGGGCTTTGGAGAGGGCCGTGTCGGGGTCCTTGAGGCCGTGGCCGGTGAGGACGCAGACGACGGTCTCGGGCCGGGCGCTGCCCTCGACGACAGGGAGGCCGTGGGCGAGGAGGCCGGCTACGGAGGCGGCGCTGGCGGGCTCGCAGAAGACGCCTTCGTTGTCGGCCAGCCAGCGGTAGGCATTCAGGATCTGCTCGTCGGAGACGGCGGCGACGCGGCCGCGGGAGGCGGTGAAGGCGGCCATCGCCTCCTCCCAGCGCGCCG
Organism: uncultured Actinomycetes bacterium; assembly: GCA_946479725.1. Next base: position 13,334 of record CAMLHB010000031.1, read on the forward strand.
GGTTGCCGATCCGGATCGCCGAGGCGACGGTCTCCGGCTTCTCGACCGGCTCGCCGCGGACCAGCGGCGCGGCGCCCTCGGCCTGGAAGCCGTAGAGGATCGGGGCGGCGTCGACCTCCTGAAAGCCGCGCCAGTAGGCGGTGACGTTGCCGGCGTTGCCGACCGGGATCGCCAGCGCCCCGGGCGCGGCGCCGAGGTCCTCGACCACCTCGAAGGCCGCCGTCTTCTGGCCTTCGATCCGGTGCGGGTTGACCGAGTTGACGAGCTCGATCGGGTGCTTCTGGGAGAGCTCGCGGACGATCCGCAGGGCGTCGTCGAAGTTGCCCTGCAGGGCGACGACGCGGGCCCCGTGCATCAGCGCCTGGGCGAGCTTGCCGATCGCGATCTTGCCCTCGGGCACGATCACCGCCCCGCGCAGCCCGGCTCGGGCGGCGTAGGCGGCGCAGCTGGCGGCGGTGTTGCCGGTCGAGGCGCAGATGATCGCCTCCGCCCCGCGCCCCTTCGCCCGCGAGACCGCCACCGTCATCCCCCGATCCTTGAAGGAGCCGGTCGGGTTCAGCCCCTCGAACTTGAAATAGGCCGTGGCCTCGATCCGCTCGGAGAGCCGCGGCGCTTCGATCAGCGGCGTCGATCCCTCGTTCAGCGTCACCACCGGATCCCCCGGCTCGAGCGAGAGCCGGTCGCGGTAGCGATCGATCAGCCCCGCCGCCATCAGTACTCCTCCTCGATCACCCTGATGCTGCGCGGAGGCGAGCGCAGGTCGTCGAGCCGGGCCAGCTCGGCGACCGCGGCGGCGAACTTCGACTCCAGGCACTCGTGGATCACCATCACCAGCCGCGCGTCTTCGCCGGTCCCCCGCTGGACGAAGCTCTTGACAGAGACGCCGTGGTCACCGAGCACCGTCGCCACCCGGGCCAGCACGCCGGGGCGGTCGGCGACCTCGAGGTGGAGGTAGAAGGAGGAGCTGACGTCCCCGACGATCGGCAGCTCGACCCGGGTCTCGTGCACCGGCGCGTCGCCGGCGAGGATCGAGACGACGTCGCCGAGCACCGCCGAGGCGGTCTGCAGGCCGCCCGCCCCCGGCCCCGACATCGTCACCTCGGTGATCGCCGGCGCCTCGACCATCACCGCGTTGAACGGCCCCTCGATCGGCGCCAGTGGATGCCCCCCATAGAGGAAGCAGGGGAAGACGCGGACGCTGATGCCGCCGTCGCGCCGTTCGGCGACGCCAAGCAGCTTCAGCGAGAGGCCCAGCTCCTTGGCGTAAGCGAGGTCGTCGGGCTGGATCCCCTCGATCCCCTCGAAGGCGACCTCGGAGAGGGTGACCGGGGTGTGGAAGGCGAGGCGGGCGAGGATCGCCATCTTCGCCGCGGCGTCCGCGCCCCCCACGTCGTCGGAGGGATCGGCCTCGGCATAGCCCAGCTCCTGCGCCCGCGCCAGCACCTCGTCGTAGCCGGCGCCGGAGGCGGCCATCTCGCTGAGGATGAAGTTGGTGGTGCCGTTGACGATCCCGAAGACCTTGGAGATCTCGGTGACGCCGAAGCCCTCCTGGATCGTCCGCACGATCGGGATCACCGCCGCGACCGCGGCCTCGAAGCGCAGCTGCACCCCCGCCTCGCGGGCGACCGCGAAGAGCTCGTCGCCGTGCTGGGCGAGCAGCTGCTTGTTGGCGGTGACGACCGGCTTGCCGGCGCGCAGGGCGGCGAGGACGTGATCGCGGGCCGGATCGGTCCCGCCCATCAGCTCGACCACCAGGTCGGAGCCGGCGAGGATCTGTTCGAAATCGCCGTGCTCGCGGGTGAGGACGCCGGCGATCTCCGGCCGCCGCCCGGTCGCCGCGAACACCGCCTCGGCCCGCTCCGCCAGCAGCTCGGCGAAGGCGGCGCCGACGGTGCCGCGTCCCAGCAGCCCGATGCGGACGGGTTTGGAGCCCCCGGCGTCCACGCGCTAGACGTCCCTCGCGGTCAGGTCCTCGTAGGTCTCCCGCCGAACCACGACCCGGGCCTCGCCGTCGCGGCAGAAGACGACCGGCGGCCGCGGCACGCCGTTGTAGTTGTTGGCCATCGCGTAGCCGTAGGCGCCGGTGGCCGGGGTGACGAGGACGTCGCCGACCGCCGGCTCGGCCAGCTTGGCGTCGCGGACGATCACGTCGCCGGACTCGCAGTGCATGCCGGCGATCGTGACCAGCGTCTCGGCCGGAGCGGCGGCGCGGTCGGCGATCAGCGCCTCGTAGACCGAGCCGTAGAGCATCGGCCGCAGGTTGTCGGACATGCCGCCGTCGACCGCGACGTAGGTCCGCACGCCGGGGATCTCCTTGACGGTCCCGACCCGGTAGGCGGTGAGGCCGGCGTTGGCGACCAGCGAGCGGCCGGGCTCGACCAGGATCCGCACGCCCTCGCCGAAGACCTCGGCGACGCCGCGGACCTTGACGTCGACGTAGGCGTCGATCGAGGGCGGCTCGTCCTCGGCGGTGTAGGCGACGCCGAGGCCGCCGCCGACGTTGACGACCCGGCACCACTCGCCCGCCAGCTCGCCCAGCGCCTCGATCGCCAGCTTGTAGGGCTCGAGCTCGAAGATCTGAGAGCCGATGTGGGCGTGCAGCCCGACCAGCTCGAGCTTCTCGGAGGCGAGCACGCGCTCGACGGCACGCGCCGCCAGACCGTCCGCCAGCCCGAAGCCGAACTTGGAGTCGAGCTGGCCGGTGGTGATGTAGTCGTGGGTCGAGGGCTTGATCCCGGGGGTGACCCGGATCAGCACCCGCTGCGGTTCGTCGAGCAGCCGCTCGCAACGCTCGATCTCGTCGAAGGAGTCGAGGATCAGGTGGCGGATCCCGGCGCGGGCGGCGAAGAGGATCTCCTCGTCGGACTTGTTGTTGCCGTGCATGTGGATCCGCTGGGGATCGAAGTCGGCCTTCAGCGCCATGTGCAGCTCGCCGCCGGAGGCGACGTCGACCGAGAGCCCCTCCTCGGCGAAGAGCCGGTAGGCGGCGGTGCAGGGCAGGGACTTGCTGGCGAAGAGGACCTCGTACTCGGCACCGCGGGACTCGAAGGCCTCGCGGTAGGCGCGGGCGCGGGCGCGGATGTCGTCCTCGGCGTAGAAGTAGGCGGGGGTGCCGAACTCTTCGGCCAGCTCGACGACGTCGCAGCCCGCGACCTCGAGGTGCCCCTCGGCGTCGACCCGGCTCCCCTGTGGGAAGACGGCCGAACCCGCGATCGGATCGTTTGCCACCGGCCCCGCCTGTAAATGCTCCGCCATAGGACGGGCATTTTGACGATTAAAGGGGGAGCGGGCGGAACGCTCGATCCAGCGGGGACTATTTGCCGCCGACGATGCCTTCGACCGCGCCGACGGTTTCGTCGACGGTCTTGCCGACCGGGGATTCCGGGCCGGCGACGCCGTCGACGGTTTCTTCGGTCGTCTGGGTGACGCCGGTTTCTTCGAGGGCGCCGCCGGTCACCGTTTCGTCGACCTGGTGGACGGTTTCGTTGACGGTGCTGGTGACTTTTTCCGAGGTCGAGGAGGTGGTCGTGCCGCCCCCTTCTTCGCCGCCTCCGGTTCCACCGCCGCCGCCGGACGCGGTGCCCGAGCCACCCGAACCGCCGCCGGGGGCCGAGCCGCCTCCCCCGCCCGCACCGCCTCCAGCCGGATCTTCTCCACCGCCGCCGGGACCCTGGCCTGAGCCGCCAACCCCCTGCTGTCCCGTCCCGCTCGCGCCCCCACCGGCGCCACTGCCGGCTTCAGCCGAGCCGCCGCCCGCGGGGCCGCCGGCGCTACCTTTCGCGGTCGGGCTGCCGCCGCCTGCGGCACCCCCCGCAACGCCGGCGGCCTCCGCTGCCGAGACGGCGGCTTCGTCGTTCCCGCCGATCAACCCCGGGATCGGGAAGTTGTCGAAGACCTGGACCGAGACCAGGAGCACGAAGGCGACGACCGCCGTCGCGATCAACCCTGCGCCCGACATTGCGCCGAGCATGTAGTTGCGCGCCTGCCTGATCATCCGCCGTTCGCCTACCCACGTTAGTCAGTGGATAACGAGCGGTCAGAGATTACTCCTAAAATTGAGTAGGGCGAACGTTCAGGCAGGCGGCGCGTTCTCGACGCGCAGCAGCTCCTGGCTCGCCTCTTCCTCCATCTGCAGGGTCGTGTGTTCGATCCCGTAGCTCTCGCGCAGGGTCAGCTCCAGCCGGCGCCGGATCAGGTCGCGGTCGGCGTCCTGGGCCACCACGACGTGGGCGGCGATCGCGCCGAAGCCGGAGGTGACGGTCCAGACGTGGAGGTCGTGGACCGAGCGCACCCCCTCCTCACGGCAGATCTCCTTACCCACCGCTTCGACGTCGAGGCCGGCCGGCGCCGCCTCCATCAGAACGTCGAACGGCTCCTTGATCAGGCGCCAGGAGGAGGCGAGGATCAGCGCCGCGATCAGCAGGCCGACGATCGGGTCGACGACCGGCGAGCCGCCGAGCAGGACGAAGGCGCCGGCGACGACGACACCAACCGAGCCGAGGGCATCGGCGGCGGAATGGCGGAGGACGCCCTCGAGGTTGATGTCGTCGCGCTGGCCGCGGGCGAGGACGACGGTGGCGGCGACGTTGCCCGCCAGGCCGAGGACGCCGAGGCCCAGGACTCCCCAGCCATCGATCTTCGGCGGGTCGGAGAAGCGCCCGATCGCGACGATCGCGACGGCGACGCTCACCGCGACGAGGAGCAACCCGTTGACGAGCGCGGCCAGGACCTCCGAGCGCTGGTAACCGAAGGTGCGGCGGCCGGCGGCGGGCAGGCTCGCCAGCCGTGCGGCGATCAGCGCGAGGACGATCGAGCCGGCGTCCGAGAGCAGATGTCCGGCGTCGGCCAGCACCGCCAGCGAGCCGGTGAGGAAGCCGCCGATCGCCTCGGCGACGAGCAGGCCGACGTTGATCCACAGCGCCCACCACATCCGCCGCCGGCTGTCGGCGCGACGGGCGTCCAGGGCGTGGCTGTGGCTGTGACCGTGTCCGGAACCGTGCACGCAACCGAGGATACGACCGCCGACGGGACGAAAACGGTCCTATACGGACCGGAATCGTCCCGTCGGCCGGAGGTTCAGGCGGGGACGGGCTCTTTCGTCGCCTCGGCGGCTACTTCGGCGGCGTAGCCGAGGCGCTCGGCGTATTCGCGGGCCTGCATCCGCGAGATGACCATCCGCTGGATCTCGGCCGTGCCCTCGAACAGCTGGTAGATCTTGGCGTCGCGGAACCACTTCTCCAGCGGGCACTCGGTGCTCTGCGCGTAGGGGCCGACCAGGTCCATCAGCGTCGTCGTCGCCCACATCGTCACGTCGCCGGCCTTCAGCTTCGACATCGAGCCCTGGCCGCCGGTCATCGGCACCC
>CAMLHB010000032.1 GCA_946479725.1 uncultured Actinomycetes bacterium
AACGAGGAGGTACTCGGCGGTCCAGCGCCGTTGCACCCGGGCGACCGCGTGCGCATCGGCGACAGCGAGTTCACGTACGCCGCCTGATGCTGCGGGTCTCCGACAAGGCCTTCAAGACCGATCCCGGGCGCCTGCGCCGGATCAACGAGGACAGCGCGTTCTCGCGCTCGCCGCTGTTCGTCATCGCCGACGGCATGGGCGGCGCGCAGGCCGGGGAGGTCGCGTCCGCGACGGCGATCGAGGTCTTCCAGGACGGGCTCAACGAGGGCGCCGGCAGCGCCGAGGAGCGGCTCGCGGCGATGGTCGGCGAGGCCAACGTGCGCGTCCACCGCAAGTCGGTCTCCGACCGCGAGCTGTCCGGGATGGGCACGACGACGACCGCCGCCTACGTCGGCGAGCACGACGTCGCGCTGGCCCACGTCGGCGACAGCCGCGCCTACCTGCTGCGCGACGGGAAGCTCCAGCGGCTGACGGACGACCACACGCTCGTCGACGAGTTCGTGCGCCAGGGCCGGCTCACGCCCGAGGAGGCCGACCAGCACCCGCAGCGCTCGATCATCACCCGGGCGCTGGGGCCCGAACCGGAGGTCCAGGTCGACGTGCAGACGGTCCCCGCCCAGGACGGCGACGTCTTCCTGATCTGCTCCGACGGGCTGACGACGATGCTCGACGACGAGCAGATCTCCCGCCTCCTAACACGCGCCACTTCCCTCGATGCGGCGGTGCGGGCGCTGGTCGATGAAGCCAACCGGGCCGGCGGCCGCGACAACATCACCGTCGTCGCCTTCCGGCTCGAGGACACGGCGGCCCCGGCCGCCGGCAACCCGCGCGGCGGTCCCGACGGGGGGGCGACGCTGATCGGGGCGAGCGCCGAGGAGGCGGGGCTGAGCGCGACCGAGGTCCGCCGCCGCGCCGCCGCCGATGCCGCCCGCAGGCGCCGCGAGGAGCAGGCGGCGCAGCCGCGCGGCCGGCGCTGGCGCACCGTCGCCAAGGTGCTCGCCGTCCTGGTCGTGCTCGCCGCCGTCGCCTTCGGCGCCTGGTACGGCAACCGCCAGATCTGGTTCCTCGGCACCGACGACTCGGGCCGGGTCGCGCTCTACCGCGGCGCCCCCTATGAATTGCCGTTCGGGATCAGCCTCTACTCCGAGCGCTACGCCAGCCCGATCCAGACCGGGTCGCTGCCGCCGAAGCGCGAGGACGCGGTCACCGGCCACAAGCTGCGCTCGCGCGCCGACGCCGTTTCCCTGATCGAAGACATCGAAAAGTCCGAGGGGCTTCGTTGACGTCTGCCCGGAACCGGGAGCTGCTGGCCCTGGTTCCCGTCGCCGTTCTCCTCACGGCGGGCCTCGCCGGCGTCTTCTCGCAGGAGAACGAGCAGCTCGGGAACCTCAGCCTCATCTACGGCGCCTACTTCCTGGCGATCTGCCTGGCGACCCACGTCTTCCTGCGGATCCGCCTCCCCAACGCCGACCCCTACCTCTTCCCGCTGATGGCGACCCTGACCGCCTTCGGGTTCGTGATGATCTACCGGATCGACGAAACCCTGGCCCGCGACCAGGCCAACTGGTTCGTCCTCGGGGTCGTCCTCTTCGCGCTGACGATCTGGTTCCTGCGCGACTACGAGGTGCTGGAGCGCTACCGCTACACGATCGCGACCGGCGGCCTGCTGCTGCTGCTGGCGCCGCGGCTGCCGGGGATCGGCCAGCAGGTCAACGGCGCCTACCTCGGGGTCAAGCTCGGGCCGATCGCCTTCCAGCCGGCCGAGTTCACCAAGATCGCGATCATCGTCTTCCTCGCCAGCTACCTGCGCGAGCACCGCGAGGTCTTGATCGTCGGTGCCCGCCGCGTGCTCGGGGTGACGCTGCCGCCGCTGAAGCACTTCGGGCCGCTGCTGGTGGTCTGGGGGGCCTCGATGTTCATGCTCGTCTTCATCCGCGACCTCGGCAGCTCGCTGATGTTCTTCGCCGCCTTCCTCGCGCTGCTCTATGTGGCAACCGGCCGCTTCTCCTTCGTCGTCATCGGGATGCTGATGTTCCTGGTCGGCGCCTGGTTCTTCGCCAGCACGGTGCCGCACGTCCACGACCGGGTCGAAATCTGGCTTCACCCCTACAACGACCCCAGGGGCACCGGGTACCAGATCCTCAACTCGATCTTCGCCCAGGCTGACGGCGGCCTCTTCGGCAAAGGCTTCGGCCGGGCGCTGATCACGGTCCCGGGGACCGACCAGGCGTTGCTGCCGGCGGCACAGACCGACACGATCTACTCGCTGATCGTCAACGAGGTGGGGCTGTTCGGCGCTTGCGGGCTGATCCTCGTCTACCTGCTGATCACCGCCCGCGGCTTCAAGATCGCCCTGCTCGCCAGCGACGGGTTCTCGAAGCTGTTGGCGGTCGGCCTCACCTCGGTCTGCGCGATCCAGGCCTTCGTGATCGTCGGCGGCGTCACCCGGGTGATCCCGCTGACCGGCGTCACCCTGCCCTTCATCAGCTACGGCGGCAGCTCGATCGTCGCCAACTTCGTGCTGCTGGCGCTGCTGCTGCTGGTCTCCGACCGGGCCCGTCGCGAGGCGGTCGAACCGGCGGGCCGGATGGCCGCCCTGGGAGCGGCGGCGTGAACCGGCAGATCGTCAAACTCTTCGCCTTCATCGTCGTCCTCTTCGGGGTGCTGGTCGGCTTCACGTCCTACTGGTCGGTCTTCGACGCCGAAGCGCTGAAGGAAAAAGACGCCAACAAGCGCCCGCTCTTCGAGCAGCAGCAGATCCCCCGCGGCCGCATCCTCGCCGCCGACGGCACCGTGATCGCGAAGTCGGTTCCGAAGGGCCGGGGGGCCAACAAGCGCTACGTCCGCCGTTACCCGGAAGGCGCCCTCTTCGGCCACCCGATCGGCTACAGCTTCGTCAAATACGGCGACTCCGAGTTCGAGCAGTTCCACAACGACGAACTGATCGGCGAAGGCTCCGAATTCAGCTCGATCGCCGACGAGCTGCTCGGCCACACCCAGGAAGGCAACGACATCGTCACCAACATCGACAGCGAAGCCCAGCGGGTGGCGCTGGGCGACCTCGAGGAACAGGGCTTCGGCGCGGTGGTGGCGATCGAACCGAGCACCGGCGCGGTCAAGGTGATGGCCTCCAACGCTCCCTTCGACCCGAACCGGGTTCCCTACGACCTCGAAAAGTGGAACGCGGACGAAATCGAACGGCCGCTGGTCAACCGGGCGACGCAGGGCCTCTACCCACCGGGCTCGACCTTCAAGGTGGTGACCGCCGCCGCCGGCCTCGACAGCGGCGTGATCACGCCGGAAACGACGATCAACGCCCCGGGGTCGCTGGAAGTGGAAGGGACGCCGCTGCAGAACGACTTCAACCAGGACTTCGGCCCAATCCCGCTCGACACCGCCCTGACCAACTCGGTCAACACCTGGTTCGGCCAGCTCGGCCAGCAGCTCGGCAACGACACCCTGTTCGAATACATGGACCGGTTCGGCTTCAACGCCACGCCGGGGGTCGACCTCCCCGAAGACGAGCTCGAAAAGAGCGGGGTCTGGGATCTCGAAAATGACGAACTCCTGCACGCCAGCGACCCGGTCGACCTCGCCCGGGTAGCGATCGGCCAGGAGCGGCTGCTGGCGACGCCGCTGCAGATGGCCCAGGTCGCCGCGGCGGTCGCAAACGGCGGCAGGCTGATGAAGCCGCAGATCTGGAAGCGGGTCGTCGACCCCGACGGTCGTGTCACCGACACCATGGACCCGTCGGTCTACAGCGACGCGGTCAGCGCGGAAACCGCGGCCGAGCTGACGACGGCGATGGAAGGCGTGGTCAACGAAGGAACCGGGACCAACGCGGCGATCCCCGGCGTTCCGGTGGCCGGCAAGACCGGCACCGCGGAAACCCCCGGCAACCTCGCCTGCGGCGGCGGCGAAAACGAGAACCAGGCCTGGTTCATCGGCTTCGCTCCCGCCAACGACCCGAAGATCGCGGTCGCGGCCTCGGTCGAGTGCACGGAACAGTTCGGCAACGACGTCGCGGCACCGATCTTCCGCGACGTCGCGGAAACGATCCTGAACGGAGAATGAGGAGGAACGGTGGCTGAGGTCAGCGAGGGAAGCATCGTCGACAACCGCTACCGGGTCCTGCGCCGGCTCGGCAGCGGCGGCATGGCCGACGTCTGGCTGGCCGAGGACACGCACCTGCAGCGGCAGGTTGCGCTGAAGGTCCTGCACCGCCGCTACCTGCAGGACGCCGAGTTCGTCGAGCGCTTCCAGCGCGAGGCCGAGCACGCCGCCGGACTTCAGCACCCGAACATCGTCGCCGTCTTCGACCGCGGCTCCGACGGCGACGCCAACTACATCGCGATGCGCTACGTCGAGGGTCCGACCCTGAAAGAGCTGATCGACCGCGGCCTCAGCCCCGACCAGGCGGTGGCGCTGGTGCGGCAGGTGCTCGAGGGCGCCCGCTTCGCCCATCGCAACGGGATCGTCCACCGCGACCTGAAGCCGCAGAACGTGATCGTCGACGAGGAGGGCAAGGCGGTGGTCACCGACTTCGGGATCGCCCGCGCCGGCGTCTCGGAGATCACCCAGACCGGCTCGGTGATGGGGACCCCCCAGTACCTCTCCCCCGAGCAGGCTCAGGGCTTCGAAGTGACGCCGGTCTCCGACCTCTACTCGATCGGGGTGATCCTCTACGAGGCGCTGACCCGGCGCGTCCCCTTCGAGGCCGACAGCGCCGTCGCGGTGGCGATGAAGCAGGTCTCCGAGACGCCGCAGCGGCCGAGCTCGATCAACCCGGCGGTCTCGCCGGCGCTCGACGCGGTGGTGATGCGGGCACTGGAGAAGGAACCGGGGCAGCGCTTCCAGAGCGCCGACGCCTTCATCGCCGCCCTCGACGCGGCGCTGAAAGACCCCGGCGTCGCTCAGAACACCGCCGCCTTCGCGGCCGCGCCGCCGGTCGTCGCCGTCCCCGAGGAGGAGGCGCTGGAGGACGAGCGCCGTCGCAACTGGTGGCTCTGGGGCCTGCTCGTCGCCGCGATCCTGATCGGGATCCTGGTCGGCCTGGCGCTGACCCGCGACACCAACACGAGGGTCCCGAACGTAACCGGCAATCAGCTCAACGTCGCGATCACCCTGCTCGAGCAGGACGGCTTCAGCGTCGGCGAAGTGATCCGGGTCGAACGCGAAGCGCCGGCCAACGAAGTCCTGGAGCAGGACCCGGCCGCCTCGCCGCCGGCCGACCAGGCCTCCGAAGACTGCGCCGTCCTCACCTTCTTCTGCTCGAAGCCCGAGGTGACCCTGACCGTCAGCTCCGGGCCCGGCAGCGCCAAGGTGCCCTCGGTCGCCGGTCAGGACGAGGAAGCGGCGACGCGGAAGCTCGAAGCCGCCGGCTTCCAGGTCGACGTCGAACGGGTCAACTCCGACGCGGTCGAAGCGGGGACGGCGATCCGCTCCGAGCCCGGCGGCGGCAACACCGCGACCAAGGGCTCGACCGTGACCCTCTTCGTCTCCCGCGGCCCGAAGCTGGTCAAGGTGCCGGTCCTGGTCGGCGCGAAGCGCGAAGTGGCGGTGCAGCGGCTGCGCAGCAACGGCCTCGGAGCGAGCATCTCCGAAGTGGAAAGCGAAGAACCGAAGGGGCAGGTGCTCCGCCAGTCGCCCGACGCCGGCAGCCGGGTCGAACCCGGCTCGACCGTGGCGATCGTCGTCTCCAGCGGCGAAGCCGCCGAAGCGGAAGTCCAGGTCCCGAACGTGATCGGCAAGGAACGGCGACAGGCCGTGGAAATGATCCGCGCCGCCGGCCTCACCCCGAGCGTCGAAGAAGAAGAAACCGAAGTCCAGGGGAAAATCGGTCGCGTGCTCGACCAGTTCCCGCCTCCCGGGAGCGAACAGGAACCGGGCTCGACGGTGACGATCACCGTCGGCAAGGCGATCGTCACCGCGGCGGAAGAAGGCGAAGCCGAATGAGGGTGGCGGTCCTCTCGGGCGGCCGCTCCTCCGAGCACGAGGTCTCGCTGCGCTCGGGTGCCGCCGTCGCCTGCGGGCTGCGCGAGGCTGGGCACGAGCCGGTCGAGGTGACGATCGGCCGCGACGGCGGCTGGACCACCGCCGGCGGGACGGTCGAGCTGGTTCCCGGCGGCGGCCTGCTCGGCGCCGATGCGGTCTTCCCGGCGCTGCACGGCGCCTTCGGCGAGGACGGCAGCATCCAGGGACTGCTCGAGTGGCTCGACCTCCCCTACGTCGGCTCCGACGTTCTCGCCTCGGCTATCTGCATGGACAAGCTGACGCTGAAGCGGCTCTTCGCCGCCCACGGGGTGCCCCAGGTCGAATTCGCCGCGGTCGAGGGCAGCGACTGGTGGGGGCGCTGCGAGCAGATGGGGCTGCCGCTCTGGGTCAAGCCCTCGCGGATGGGCTCTAGTGTCGGCATCAGCCGGGTCGAGAAGCTCGACGACCTAGACGCCGCGGTCGAGCTGGCCCTCCGCCACGACCCGCGGGTGATCGTCGAGGCGAGCGCTTCCGGGCGCGAGGTCGAGTGCTCGGTCCTCGGCAACGCCGACCCGCAGGCCTCGCTGCCGGGTGAGATCGTCTCCCAAGGCGTCTGGTACGACTTCGAGGCCAAGTACACCGAGGGCGGGATGGAGCTGCGGGTCCCCGCGCCGATCGGCGACGACGCGATTGCGCGGGTGCGCGAGCTTGCCGTCTCCGTCTTCGCCCTCGCCGGTTGCGCCGGCCTCGCCCGCTGCGACTTCTTCGTCGAGCCCGACGGCACCGTCCTCGTCAACGAGATCAACACGATGCCCGGCTTCACCGACACCAGCGTCTACGCGAAGCTCTTTGAGGCGAGCGGGATCGACTACCCGAGCCTCTGCGGCCGCCTCGTCGAGCTGGCGGTCGAGCGCCACCGCGAGGCGCGCTCCTTCGAGTTTTAGATTAGGGGCCAGATCACCGGGTACCGAGAAGTGACCAGGCAGGAATCGCCAGTCAAGTAGTCGATGCAGCGAAATGCCCTGGAGGGGGCAAACAGATGACGACTGGACTCGAGGGGATGGAAGCCAAGCCGGCCGAGGATGATGACGCCTGCGTCGCCGGTGCATCGACCGCGGATGTGCTGCGCCTGCTCAGCGCCGGCGCCACCGGCGCGATCCTGATGGCTCTGGGGAAGGGGCCGCTGCGGACGAAGACGCTGACCGAGCAGGTGCCGGGCTACGCGCCGCGGACGATCTACCGCTACGCGAACAAGCTGGCCGAACTGGAAGTGGTCGATCGCGAAGAGGAGCCGGGTGTCCCCTCCAAGGTCACCCACACGCTCAGCGATCCCTGCGGTACCGAGCTCTACCAGCTCGTCAGCCGTTTCGCCGACGCTTCTCTGACGCGGCTCCCAGACGGGCGGATCGACGCCCACGCCTGGGCCTCGCTCGGCCTGCTTGCCGATCTATGGGAAGCGGGGATGATCGAGGAGCTGGCCTGCGAGGCGCGCTCGCCGACCGAACTCGCCCAGGGCGACCACGGGCTCAGCTACCACCAGGTCAACCGCCGCGCCGGTCTCTTCAAGGCGGCGGGGCTGCTCAGCGAGTCGGAGGGCAAGGGACGGCGTCGCTGCTACGGGCTGACCGAGAAAACGCGGCGCAAGATGGGGCTGCTGGTCGGGATTGCCCGCTGGCGCCAGCACCACGTCGTCGCCGAGGACGAAGAAGGGATGACGGCGCCGGAGATGGCGACCGTGCTGCGGACGGCGCTGCCGCTGGTGCGGCTGCCCGCGCACGCTGGCAAGTGCCTGCGCCTCGAGGTTCGCGGCGAGCTCGATCCTGCCGGCGCCGAGGCGGAGGAGGTATGGGCGGAGGTCGAGGCCGATGGGACCGTCCACAGCTGCGCGACCCCGCCGGCCGAGCCGGACGCCTGGGGACGCGGCACGGTCGAGCACTGGACCGCGGCGATCCTCGAAGGCAGCACCGACGGCGTCCTGGTCGGTGGCGAGGAGGGAGTCGCGGGGGCTTGCTTCGAGGGCCTGAACGAGACCCTCTGGGCGCTGGCCGCCTTCTGACGCGACCTCTGGGCAGCGGCGGATCAGTAGGCGGTGTTGCGGGAGCGCAGCCGCGGCAGCGACTTGTAGCGGCGGTCGCCGCCGCGGTTCCAGAGGGCGCTGTCGATCTCGGCGGGGGTGAGGGAGCGACCGCTTACCGCCGCGAGCAGCTCGACCGCGTGGACGGCGGCGGCGCGCAGCTCCACCTCCTGCGGTGAGCCGTGCACGAGCAGCTCTTCGGCTTCGATCGCTGCGAGCAGCTCCGGGTCGAGTTCCAGAACCCCGTCTACCCGCAGCACGTGGGGGACGAGGTTGTCGGCGAAGGCGGTGAGGCGCTCGCCTCCGGGCAGCGACGCGACCCCCGCCCGCTCGAGATCGGCGGCGGCGAGCTGAGCGCGCTTGAAGAAGGGGACCTCGCGTCCCTCGAAGGTCGAGACGTCGGCGAAGGCGTCCCAGGCGGCGAGCCGTGCCGCCAGCTCGGGGGTCGAATCGACGCCGGCGACGAGCTCGAGGTAGCGGCCGCCATGACCGGCAAGGAGGTGGGCGCCGACGTCGCGCAGCGCTGCGGCGTAATCGGCCATCAGCGGGTGGCCCGGATCCTGATCGAGCACCGCGGCGATGCTGGCGGCATCGAGTGCCGCCAGCTCCTCGGCGCTCCAGGGTCCCGCCGCGGCGAACCGCTCGCGCACCCCTGCCGCCATCGTCGCGTAGCCGCTGTGGCCGGGGCGCTTGCGGATCGTCGGCCACCAGCCGGAGCCGAAGTTGATCGCGTTCATGCAGATCGCGAAGGCGGCGGCCGCTTCGGAATCCTCCGCCGTTTTGGGTTGGTCCACCCGACTTTGACCCCACCCCGGTGTGGCCGCCGCCGACTCCAGGCCCGCCGCGTACGCCGTGATCGCACCCTCCTCGATCCGCACGAATCGCGCCCGCCCCATCACCCAGGCGCAGGCCGCACGGACTTCGTCGGGAAGGGACACTGGAGCCATGAACCAGTCAGAGATACACGTTCGCCGGTCGACTGTGGAGGACGCCTGGGCGATTGCGCGTGGGCTTCACCAACAGAGAAGGCGGCCCCGAAGGCCCGCCGATGTGCACTCGCAATCGAGTGGGCCGAAGCCGAACTGAACCCGAATGCCTAATCGCCGCCGGAGGTCGAAGACGGCGCTACGCAGCGCCGTTCCCGTTGCTCTCGCCGCGGTAGGGCCCCGGCTTCGGCCGGGGTCGGCCGCCGGGGAAGGCGAGGCGGAGGATCGTCCGCTGCACCATCCCCAGCTGCTGGAGGAAGGGGCCGCTGTTGTACGGCAGGCCGTAGCGCTCGCAGACGGCCTTCACCTGCGGGGCGATCTCGGCGTAGCGGGTGCTCGGCATGTCCGGGAAGAGGTGGTGCTCGACCTGGTAGCTGAGGTTGCCGCTGGCGACGTGGAAGAGCGGGCTGCCGTCGATGTTGGCCGAGCCGGTGAGCTGGCGGATGTACCAGCCTCCCCTGCTCTCGTCTTCGACCTCCTTCGGGGAGAAGGTGTAGGTCTGGTCGGGGAAGTGGCCGCAGAAGATGATCGCGTAGGCCCACACGTTGCGGGCGATGTTCGCCGTCGCGTCGGCCTTGGCGGTGGCGCGGAAGGTCTTGGCGCCGCTGTCGAGCGCGGCTTCGACCACGGGCGCCCAGCGGCCCCGCCGCTTGCGGCCGACCCGCCCGGCCCGGCCGAGGATCCCGCGCGGCCGCCGCCGCTGCCGGCGCGTCTCCACCACCGCGTCGATCGCCGTGGCTGCAACGGCGCTGACCAGTGGCCAGGCGATGTAGTCCTTGACGATCTGGCTCTTCGCCTTGCCGGCGATCCCCTTCAGCTCCCGCTTCACTTGGTGCATCGGCTTGCGGCCCTTGCGGATCGCCTCGAAGTCGAGGTCGTGCAGCGCCACGCCCCACTCGAACAGCGCCGCCAGGATCAGGTTGTAGAGCGGCTGGGCGAGGTAGACCGGGTGCCACTTCTGCGCCGGGTCGATCCGCATGATCTCGTAGCCGAGGTCCTTGTCCTTGCCGCGGATGTTGGTGTAGGTGTGGTGGACGAAGTTATGGGAGTGCTTCCAGGCCTCGGCGGTGGAGGCGGTGTCCCAGTCCCAGGTAGAGGAGTGGATCCGCGGGTCGTTCACCCAGTCCCACTGGCCGTGCATGACGTTGTGGCCGATCTCCATGTTCTCGAGGATCTTCGCGGCCGAGAGCGCGGCGGTTCCCGCCGCCCAGGCGCCGCGGTTGCGGGAGGCCAGCAGCAGCACCCGCCCGAGCACGGCGAGGCGGCGCTGCATCTCGATCATGCTCTCGATGTAGCGGCGGTCGCGTTCGCCGAGCTCGCCCATGACGCGATCGCGGATCGCGTCGAACTCGCGGCCCAGCTCGTCCAGCTGCTCCTCGGAGAGGTGAGCGAGCGGGCTCTCGGCATGGGTGTCGACCGGTGGGGTTGCGGTGGTGGTCATCTCTTTCTCAGTCCTTGTCTCTCATAGTGCGATTTTCACGTCACCTTCGGGTGCGTTGACGCAGGTGCGCACCATTTCGTCCTCCTGGCCGTAGACCTCGCCCGTGCGCAGGTCCCTCACCTGCCCCTCGCAGAGCCGGCCGATGCAGGTGTGGCAGATCCCCATCCGGCAGCCGTAAGGCAGGTCGGCCCCCGCCTCCTCGCCGGCGACGAGGATCGGGGTGCCGCCGTCGCAGGCGGTCTCGAGGCCGCTCTTGAGGAAGCGGATCGTCCCCCCCTCGCCGGCCACCGCCTCGCCGCCAATCACCGGCTGGAAGCGCTCCATCTCCAGCAGCTCCGGGTCGCCCTCCTCGCGCCAGTGCTGGACCAGCGCGTCGAGCATCTCGCCGGGGCCGGAGGCGTAGGCGTGCCGCTGGCGCCAGTCGGCGCAGATCTCGTCGAGGTGAGAAGGGGCGACGCGGCCGGCCTCGCCGGTGATCTGCAGGTGCGGCCGGTAGCCGGGCCGGCGCTTGTCGAGCTCGCGCAGCTGCTCGCCGAAGATGACGCCGTCGGCGGTCCGCGCCGAGTGGACGTGGACGACGTCGTCGAGGGCGTCGTCGCGGTCGAGGCTGCGCAGCATGCTCATGATCGGGGTGATGCCGCTGCCGGCGCTGATGAAGAGCAGCCGCTCGGGCGGCGGGTCGGGCAGGACGAAGGTCCCTTCGACACCGCCCAGGCGGACGACGTCGCCGGGCCGCGCCCGGTGGACCAGGTAGGGGGAGACCTTCCCCGCGTCGACCAGCTTCGGGGTGATCCCGATCAGCCCGTCGGGGCGGCCGGGGTCGGTGGTCAGCGAGTAGGCGCGCCAGTGGTGGACGCCATCGACGATGACGCCGATCCGCAGGTACTGCCCGGGCCGGTGGCCGAGCCAGTCGTAGCCGGGTCGGATCAGGACGGTGACCGCGTCCGCCGTCTCCCGCTCGATCCGCTCGATCCGCCCGCGCAGCTCCTGCGTGGACCAAAGCGGGTTGATCAGTTCCAGGTAGTCGTCGGGCAGCAGCGGCGTGAACAGCGAGCGCACGGCATGAAGCGCCCGCTGGCGCACCTTGGGAACGTTGGGTACGGCGCCTCGCTCTGCCATCGCCTGATGCTACACCGATCAATGTAATGGTTTTGTGACGATCCTCCGGACCGCCCCCCGCACCTATACCCACGCCCCCCGGAATCAGTCGATCAGCTTCACGTCGCTGATCTCGATCTGGTAGCGGCCCGCCTGGTCGCGGGCCGGGGAGGCGCGGTTGAACCAGATCAGGAAGTACTTGGCGGGAGAGCCGAGGTGGAGTTCGATTTCCTCGCTGCTGGAGGCGTCGGTGACCTCGCCGACCGGTTCGCCCCATTCGGAGAGTTCTGCCGGCGGCCCGGAGGGGGTGGCGAAGATCTGGGCGTCCCAGCCGGGGGTGGGGGACCGGACGATCATCTCGGTCGGCTTCGACGTCGACTTGGCGGTGACGTAGAGGCCGACGCCGGGGTCTTCGCCGGACTTGGTGCCGGCGAAGGTGTCGGAGTCGTAGTGCTCGCTGCTCCAGGCGGTCGTCGTCGGGTTGCCGTCAACGGCGAAGCTGACGGTCTCCGGGTCCTCTTCGTTGTCGCCGGCGGGGTCGTAGTCGGTGGCGCCCGAGAGCGCGACGGTCGAGCCCTTGCCGTTGAGGGCGCCACCACCACCGGGCCCGTCGCCGCTGCCGATCAGCTGGAGGGCGAGCAGGATCGCGGCCGCGACCAAGACGCTCAGCCCGATCAGCAGCCACGGCCGCCGCCCGCCGCCACCGGAGAGCTTGCGTTCGGCCGGCGGCACCGCGTCGAGGACGCTCGTCGCCTCGCCGGTCGTCGCCCCCGCCCGCGCCGCCTCGACCTCGAGCGCGGTGCCGAGGTCGTCGATCAGCTCGCCGACCTCCTGGTAACGCTCGGCCGGGTCCTTGGCGGTCGCCCGCTCGACCACCATCGCCGCCGCGGCGGAAAGCTCGGGACGGCGCTGCTGGACGTCGGGCAGCTCCTCGTTGACGTGTTTCATCGCCACCCCCACCTGGCTGTCGGCGTGGAAGGGGACCTGGCCGACCAGCATCTCGTAGAGGACGACCCCGAGTGAGTAGATGTCGGAGCGCTGGTCGACCTGGTGGCCCATCGCCTGCTCGGGGGCGACGTAGTCGGTGGTGCCGAGGACGCGGCCGGTCGCCGTCATCCCGTCCTGCTCGAGCTGGCGGGAGATCCCGAAGTCGGTCAGCTTCGCCCGCCCCTCGGAGTCGATGAGGACGTTCTGCGGCTTGATGTCGCGGTGGACCATGTTGCGGTTGTGGGCGACCGTGAGGCCGCGGGCGATCTCGATCGCGTAGGCGAGCGCCTCCTGCGGATCCAGGGCGCCGACCCGGTTGATCCGCTGCTTCAGCGTCTCCCCCTCGACGTATTCGAAGACGATGTAGGGGTGACCGCCGTCCTCGCCGGCGTCGATCACGGCGACGACGTTGGGATGGGAGAGCTTCGCCACCGCGCGCGCCTCCTGGCGGAAGCGCTGCAGCTGGTCCTCCTGCTCGGACATCTCGCGGTGCATCACCTTCACCGCGACCGAGCGGTCGAGCGTCGTGTCGCGGGCCAGGTAGACCGTCGACATGCCGCCGCTGCCGAGCTTCGCCTCCAGCTTGTAACGGCCGGAGAGCACGGTCCCGATCATCTGCGAGCTAGTGGAGGGGCGGTTGGGCACTTACGCCGCCAACGTTACGACGCCCGGCGCTGTCAGGCGGCTTAGAGGATCCTGCGTGGTCCATCGGTTGCGCGCCCGACCCGCCTCGCTTCCGGGTAATGGCGCCGCAGCAGCTTCAGCGCGCTGGATTCGTCACCCGCGGGGACGACGACGCAGAAGCCGCAGCCCATGTTGAAGACCTCGTACATCTCCTCCTCGGAGACGCCGCCGTGCTCCCGGATCAGGTCGAAGACCGGAGGAGCGGGGAGCGGCTCGTCGATCTCGTAGCCGACCTCGGCGGCGAGGCGGAGCAGGTTCTTGGTGCCGCCGGAGGTGATGTGGGCGAGCCCGCGGACGTCGACCGGGGATCGCAGCAGCTCGACGATCGGCTTGACGTAGATCTCGGTCGGCTCGAGGAGGGCGTCGCCGAGCGGCCGGCCGAGGCGGTCGTCCTCGAGCGGGATATCGGCCAGCGCCGAGCGGGCGAGGGTGTAGCCGTTGGAGTGCAGGCCGGAGGAGGGGAGGCCGATGACGACGTCGCCCGGCTCGACCGCGGATCCATCGACGACCGCGTCGAGGGCGACGGTGCCGAAGCAGGCGCCGGAGACGTCGACGCCGCGGACCAGCTGCCCGAGCTGGGCGAGCTCGCCGCCGGGGATCTCGATCCCGGCCAGCTCGGCGCCGCGGGCGAGGCCGACGCCGATTTCCTCGCAGACCGCCGGGTCGGCCTTCTCGATCGCGATGTAGTCGAGCATCGCCAGCGGCTCGGCGCCGACGCAGATGACGTCGTTGACGTTCATCGCCACGCAGTCGATCCCGATCGTGTCGAAGCGCCCCAGCTGCTCGGCGAGAACCAGCTTCGTCCCCACCCCGTCGGTAGAGAGCGCGATCCCCAGATCCGCCCCGATCTTGATCACGCTCGCGTAGTGCCCCGGCAGCGGCACCTGCGCCGAGGGCCGGCCGAGCTGGATCGCCCCCAGCGCCCGCACCAACCCGGCCACGGCCGAATCGGCCGCCCCCTGGTCGACCCCGGCTTTGGCGTAGGCGTCGCTCGCGCTCACTTGCCGGATTCTTTCAGGCGCCGCGGCAGGTCTAGCGGAGGCTCGAAAACGTATTCGCGCCCGACCCTCCGCCGTTCTAGGAAGCCGCGTTCGCGCATCCAAATTAGCTTGGAGATTTGGATAAACGCCGAAAGACCAGCGCCGCCAAGGCGAGCCGGTAGGCGGCATAGGGCCAGAGGGCGCGGTCGCGCTCGACCAGGCGGATCAGGCGCTGGGAGGCGAGGGTGGAGGCGAAGGAGGCGGCGACGCCGACGGCGAGGGAGCGGCGCAGCTCCGGGGTGGTGCCGCGGCGGGCGAGGCGGGTGCCCTTGAGGGCGGTGGCGCCGACGATGATCGGCAGGGCGATCGTCCGCGAGAGCAGGTTGGCCTGGTCGCGGGAGAAGCGGCGCCAGCGGGCGGCGGCGAGGGTGACGCCGTTGCGGGAGACGCCGGGGGCGAGGGCCGCCGCCTGGGCGACGCCGAGCGCGAGGCCGTCCATCGCCGTCGCGTCCCCGCGCCCGCGCCGCTGCGGCCGGCGATCGGCGACGAGCATCGCCGCCGCGCCGGCGAGGCGGCCGGAGGCGGTGGCCCGCGGCCCGCCGAGGTGGCGCTCGATCGGGCGCTCGAGGGTGTAGCCGACGACCGCCGCCGGCAGGAAGGAGAGGCCGAGCAGGAGCGCCCGGCGGCCGTCGAACTGGCGCAGCTCCTCGGCGATCGTCCGCCGCTGGCCGATCAGCAGCGCCAGCGCGGCGCCGGTGTGGAGCGCGACCTCGAAGCTCTTGCGCAGCTCCGGGTCGACCTGCTCCCAGTCCCAGCCGGCGAGCCAGGGGACGAGGACGATGTGGGCCGAGCTGGAGACCGGCAGCAGCTCGGCCGGGCCCTGGACGATCCCCAGCGCGACCGCGCGCGGGGCCGGGATCCCGCTCAAGCGCCCCTGGTCCCGGCGGGCTCTGCGTCGGGGTGGGGCTCGCCTTCGCCGGGGCCGCCCCCGCCCCGGCGCTTGACGATCAGGTAGACGATGCCGGCGACGATCGCCGCCGCGACCAGGTAGTCGAGGTAGCCGAGTTTGTGCCGCCAGTCTTCCCAGTTGTCGCCGACCTTTTCGCCGACGATCGCCAGCATCAGCACCCAGGGGATCGAGCCGAGCAGGGTGTAGACCGTGAAGCGCCAGAAGGGCATCTTCGCCACCCCGGCCGGCAGCGAGATGAAGGTGCGGATGATCGGCAGCATCCGCGAGAAGAAGACGGTGGCGTTGCCGTAGCGGGCGAACCAGTCGTCGGCCCATTTCAGGTGCTTGGGGCTGATGTGGATCAGCCTGTTCTTTTCCAGCAGGTCGATGCGGCCGAAGTAGCCGACCGCGTAGGCGATCCAGGAGCCGACCAGGTTGCCGAGCACGCCGGCGACGACGATCCCGACCAAAGACAGTTCGCCTTTGGAGACGCTGAAGCCGGCGAAGAGCATGATCGCCTCGCTGGGGATCGGGATGCAGGCCGACTCCAGCACCATCAGCAGGAAGACGCCGGCCTCACCGGCGGAGCCGATGAAGTCGGTGGCGACTTCGATTATCGGTTCGACCACCTTGTCGGTGACCGACGCGAGCAGGAGGGGACCCATTCGCGCCACATCGTAGGGATTCACCTCAAGGCTCCGTAAACTGAGCAGTCCGATGCGCCGGTTGAACCACCCCGTCTATCGCAACCGGGTTCTGCAGGTAGCGGCCGACGCCGTGCTCGTCGCGCTGGCCTACTTCCTCGCCTTCCAGTTGCGGTTCCTCGACCAGCCGCACGGCTGGCCGCACCGCTACGAGGTGCTGTTCGCGCAGTCGGTCGGCTTCGTGGTCGCCGGCAAGCTCGTCGTCTTCGCCGCGTTCGGGCTCTACCAGAAGTGGTGGCGCTACGTCAGCGGCCGCGACTTCATGCTGATCTTCCGCGCCGTCGCCGTCGCCAGCGCCCTGCTGGTCGTCGTCTTCGCCGTCGCCAAGCCCTTCGCCCACACGCTGCCGCGCTCGGTCGAGGTGATCGACTTCGTCCTCACCCTGATCCTGATCGCCGGCGCCCGCCTGGCGGTGCGGCTGATCGTCGAACGGCCGACCCGGGGGGCGCGGCTGCCCAAGCACGAGGTGCTGGTCGTCGGCGCCGGCTCCGGCGGCCAGATGGTGGTCCGCGAGCTGCAGCTCAACCCCAACCTCGGCGCCACCGCGATCGGCTTCCTCGACGACGACCCGCGCAAGCGGGGGATGCGGATGCTGGGCCTGAAGGTGCTCGGCTCGACCAAGCAGACGGAGAAGATCCTCGACGAGACCAACCCCGACGAGGTCGTGATCGCGATCCCCTCGGCCCCGGGCAACCTCCGCGCCCGCATCGTCGCCGCCTGCCGCGAGCGCGAGATCCCGGTCCGCACCCTGCCGACCGTCTTCGAGCTGCTGCGCGGCGGCGTCCAGCTGAACAAACAGCTGCGCGAGGTGCGGGTCGAGGACGTGCTCGGCCGCGAGCCGATCGTCCGCGAGCTCGACCGCGTCGGCGCCTACCTGCGCGACCGCATCGTTCTCGTCACCGGGGCCGGCGGCTCGATCGGCTCCGAGCTCTGCCGCCAGATCGCCCAGGTGAAGCCGCGCCTGCTGGTGATGCTCGACCACGCCGAGGACAACCTCTTCCAGATCGACCGCGAGATGGTCGAGGAGCGCCACTTCGCCAGCTGCGAGGCGGTGCTGGCCGACTGCAAGGAGCCGCACCGGATGCTCGAGGTGATGCAGCGGTTCAAACCGGACGTCGTCTTCCACGCCGCTGCTTACAAGCACGTGCCGCTGATGGAGTCCAACCCGCTGGAGGCGGTCCGCAACAACGCGATCGCCACCCGCGTCACCGCCGAGACCGCCGCCGCCTCCAAGGTCGAGCGCTTCGTCCTCATCTCCACTGACAAGGCGGTGAACCCGCAGACGGTGATGGGCGCCTCCAAGGCGATGGCCGAGTGGATCGTCCAGGCGGCCGGGGAGAAGTACCCGGAGACGCGCTTCGCCTCAGTTCGCTTCGGCAACGTCCTTGCTTCCTCCGGCAGCGTCGTCCCGATCTTCCGCAGCCAGATCGAGCGCGGCGGGCCGGTCACGGTCACCCACCCGGAGATGACCCGCTTCTTCATGACGATCCCGGAGGCGGTGCAACTGGTGATCCGCACCGGCGACATCGGCGCCGGCAAGGGCGAGGTCTTCGTCCTCGACATGGGCGAGCCGGTGAAGATCGTCGACCTCGCCCACAACATGATCCGCCTCGCCGGCTACGAGCCCGAGACCGACATTGCGATCGAGTTCACGCAGCCGCGGCCCGGCGAGAAGCTGCACGAGGTCCTTTTCTCCGAGGGCGAGGAGGTGCAGCCGACGGCGGCGCGGCGGATCAACCGGGCGGTGCGGAAGAAGGCGATCGACCAGGAGTGGGTGGAGTCGACGCTGAACTCGCTCGAACACCTGGTTCTGGCCGGCGACGAGGCTAATTTGGCGGAGCGGGTCGTCGAGATGATCGCCTCACCGGGAGGCGACGCGGCGACGGTCGCCTCCAACGAATAGCCTCTCGCAGCGATTTTGATCCCTGTGATCGGACAAATCGGCGTCGCCTCCCTGGTCAGTGCGGTCGAACGGATCGGCGCCTTCGCCGGCCTCGCCGCGTTCATCGGCCTCGCGGTCCTCGCCCTGCTCTCGTTCACCCACGGACGGGACATCCGGCGCCTGCGCGACTGGGCCGGGTCTGCTCCCGAGCGCGACGCCGAGCGCAAGGAGCAGACTTCGACGATCGCCGCCCAGCGGGCCGAGGAGCTGCGGGCGCTGGAGGAGGCGCGGACGGCCGAACAGGCCGCGGTCTCCGATCGCGAGGAGCGCCGGCGCCGGCCCCAAGAGGGGAAGCCGGAAAATACGCGGGGCCATAGGCAGCGCAGCCGCTAAAACGGGGTCGGAGAGAACCCCACCCGGCCGACCAC
>CAMLHB010000033.1 GCA_946479725.1 uncultured Actinomycetes bacterium
CCTTTATTGACTGCGCCAGGCCATCCAATCTTACTCAGGAACTTCTGATCATCAAGATCCCCGGTCGCCGCACGGCAAACCCGGGGTCGCCGCCGAGCAGCTAAGTTGAGGCCCGTGAAGATCCTCGCCTTCTCCGACCTCCACTGCGACCTCGAGCAGGCGGCGCGGCTGGTCGAGATGTCGGCCGAGGCCGACGTCGTGATCGGGGCGGGCGACTTCGCCTCGGTACACGAGGGGCTGCCCGAGACGATCTGCGCGCTGGCGGCGATGAGGACGCCGACGGTCCTCGTGCCCGGCAACAACGAGACCGTCGACGCGCTGCGCGCGGCGGTTGACGGTTGGGACTCGGCCACCATCCTCCACGGCGAGGGGACGACGATCGACGGGACCGAGTTCTTCGGCCTCGGCGCCGGCATTCCCGTCACGCCCTGGAACTGGAGCTTCGACCTCGACGACGAGGCGGCCACCGAGATGCTCGCCCCCTGCCCCGAGGGCGCGGTCCTCGTCCTCCACTCCCCGCCCAAGGACCACTGCGACTCCGCCGGCGGCAGCGGCAACTTCGGCAGCCCCGCCCTGCTGCGGGTGATCGAAGAGAAGCGCCCCCGCCTCGCCGTCTGCGGCCACATCCACGAGTCCTGGGGCTGCGAGAGCACGATCGGCGAGACCCCGGTCCGCAACCTCGGCCCCAAAGGCACCTGGCTGGAGATCTAGTGGCTTACCGGTTGCTTCGTAGCGCCGACGCTTTCTGGCGGCGGTCGAACCAGATGAAGACGCCGAACACGGATCTCGGCGGGCAGCTCGGGGCGACGCAGCTGGGGGCGCGGATGTGGCGGTTGGAGCCTGGGAAAGCCTCGACGAGGCACCGGCACTTCACCCAGGAGGAGATGTACGTGCTGCTGGAGGGAGAGGGGCGGGTGCGGATCGGCGACGAGGTGCTGACGCTGGCGCCGCTCGACGCCCTCCTGGTCGAGCCCGCCAGCGACCGCCAGCTCTTCAACGACACCGAGGCCGACCAACTTTGGCTCGTCGTCGGCGCGCCGCGAGAAGGGATCACCAGCACGCTGGAGATGAGCGAGGAGCAGCTCCGGCACATGTACCCCGAAGGCCCGAAGGCGCTGCCGCCCGAGCTCGGCGGCGGCCAGGCCGACTGACCCCGAACTGCATCAACTTCGCTACCCACTGGGTAGTCAAGTTGATGCAGTTCAGAGGGCGAGCGACACCGGCTGCTCGAGCAGCTGCTTGACGCGGTCGAGGAACTCGGCGCCCTCGGCGCCGTAGAGGATGCGGTGGTCGCAGGAGAGGGTGGCCTTCATCAGCTGCGCCGGGACGATCTCGCCGTCGCGAACCGCCGGGACCTCGCGGATCGCGCCGACGGCGAGGATCGCCGCCTGGCCCATGTTGATCACCGCGTCGAACTCGTCGATCTCGTACATCCCCAGGTTGGAGACGGTGAAGGTGCCGCCCGAGAGCTCCGGCGGCGTCACCGAGCCGTCGCGGACTTTGGCGGCGACGGCGCGGGTGTCGGCGGCGATCTGGCGCAGGCCCTTCTTGTCGGCATCGAAGATCGTCGGCACGACGAGCGCTTCCTCGGCGGCGACGGCGACGCCGACGTTGACCCGCGAGTAGAGCTCGAAGCGGCCGTCGCGGTAGGCGCCGTTGGCTTTCGGGAACTCCCGCAGGGCGATCGCGCAGGCCTTGACGATCATGTCGTTGAAGGAGGGAACGATGTCCCCCTCCCCGGCGGCGGCTTTGAAGCCGGCCCGCGCCTCGACCGCCTTCCCCATATCCACCTCGATCGTCAGGTAGAAGTGCGGGGCGGTCGCCTTCGACTCCGCCATCCGCCGCGCAATCGTCTGCTGCAATTTGTTGAGGTCCCGCGTCTGGGTCTCCCCTTTGGCGGTCCCTCCCGCGGCGGGGGTGGCGGCACCTGCCCCCTCGGGCCGGGTAGAGGGGGCAGGAGCCGCTGAGCTCGGAGCCTCAGCCTCCTCCACGTCATGCTTGATGATCCGCCCGCCCGGCCCGGAGCCATGAAGCTCTTTCAGGTCAAGCCCCTTGTCCTCAGCCAATCGCCGAGCCAGCGGCGAAGCTTTAACTCTCTCCCCGTCTCCATCGCCACCTCCGTCGGCAGCAACCTCGCTCGGTCCCCCGCCGTCTGCTTTCCCGGTTCCTCCAGTGGGTGACGTCGCAGGGGGAACCGCCCCTGAGGAAGCTTTGGCTACCGGAAGGGGTGGTGGGTCCCCTGCGGCGGCAGGACCCGCTGGCCTACCGCTTGGTCCCTCGCCGTTCTCACCAATCCGCGCAATCGGCGAGCCGATCGGAAGCGTCTCCCCCTCCTGCGCCAGGATCTCCTGCAGCGTCCCCGCCACGTCCGCTTCGTAGGCCATGTTCGCCTTGTCGGTCTCGATTTCGACCAGCTCGTCACCGACCGCGATCTCGTCGCCGACCTGCTTCAGCCAGGTGAGGATCGTCCCCTCCTCCATCGAGTCGGAGAGGCGGGGCATCACCACCTCACTCACGGGGCAGCTCCATGCCTACAGATTGACACCTCCGCCACCCGGCGCTCACCGGCCCGCGAGCAGGGCGCCGGCGAGAAGCGAGGCGGCGGCCTGGCGCAGGACGTCGGCGCGGATCTGCTCCATCACCGCCGCTTCCCGGGCCTGCAGCTTGCCCACGGTCGCGATCGGTTCGACGTCGGTGCGCGGTTCGGCTGGCGCGCTGGCGACCGCGTCACCGTAGGCGAGGCAGCCCTGCACCCCTTGCGCAATCAGCTGGGCGCGGTAGTCGGCGCCTTCTTCGATCGGGTGCAGGTTGTCGGCCTGCATCAGCTCGGGGTGGGCGAACACCGCCCCCTGCCAGTCGGGCACCTGCGTCCCCGGCCGCGAGGCGGCGAATTCGGCGACGACCCGGTTCTTGCCGCTGTCGTCGACGCCCCCCGGATGAAGGCCGTGGATGGTCGGCACGACCATGCAGCGGTCGCCCACGGTTTCGGCGACCTTGGCGAGGTTGCCGGCGAGGATCTCGGGATAGGAGGGGTTGTCGTTGGTGCCGGCGTCGAAGACGATCACGTCGTCGGAGGGTTCGTAGCTTTCCTGGAAGAGGTCGAAGATCTGGTAGCTGTTGTAACCGCCGACCGCGTTGACGGTCAGTTCGACCCCCGGCAGGTATCGGCCGAGGTAGGGAGAGGTCAGTTCCTCGAGGCTGTCCCCGACGACCAGCACGTGCGGGCGCGCCTGCGCCGCCGGCGCAGACAGGCAGAGTAGTAGCGCCACAAGCGCTGTCGTCGCGAAGCCGCCGATCCACCGCACGCAGAGCTTTTTACACGACGCAGTCCTCCTAAACTGCGCGCGTGCCACCCGCCGCTCGTTTCCCCCTCGTCGGCTGCGCGCTGCTGGCGGCCCTCCTGCTCGCCGGCTGTGGTGGCGGCAGCTCGGACTCGGCCTCGACCAACACCCCCACCATCACCAGCCGCGAAGGTCGTTTCCACGATTTGAGCCCCCAGAGGGGCCAAAAGTCTGGAAACGACGCTGGGTCGTCCGCAAAGAGCGGTCGGGACGTGCCCGCCGGCGACCTCTGCCAGAGTCAGCTCGGGGGCTTCGTCGGCTCGATGGACGGGCTGCGGCGGCGGCTCGCGGTCGGCGTCACCTACGACCAGTACGTGGCCGAGGTGCGGGGGATCCGCTCCATCTACGGGAAGATCCCGACCGACCGGGTGCAGATCGACTGCCTCACGGCCGTCGCCACCCCTGGGGAGAAGGCCTTCAACCGCTACATCGAGGCGGCCAACGACTGGGGCGAATGCGTCTCCGAACTCGGCTGCGGCTCGGCCGAAGTCGAACCGGTGCTGCAACGGCGCTGGCGGATCGCCTCGCACCTTCTCACCGAAGCGAAATCTGGGCTCGACTCCGCCAGTTGATTCACCTGTTCTCTTTCGTCGGATAAGAACGGAAAGGAACGGACGAAGGAAGCGGGCGAACTGAAAAGTGCGAGAGCCGCCCCGAAGGACGGCTCTCGCCTGGTGCAAAGGAACGGACGCGGGAACTGCAACCGAGCGGGACAAGACCCGGCTCCCAAACGTGCCGCCGGTGCCCGGGGTGGATTCCGCCGGGCGCCCAAACCAGTGCGGCGCCTAGCGGCCCTGCACCTCCAGAGTCCCATCAAGCATGTGATTCAAGTTAGGACCACCTCCTTTCTCTGGTCTCAGAAGTGAAGCAAACCCGGACGTCGGCCTCTACACAGCGGACATTGCGCCCGGGTGACCTCTCCTCCAAGATGGGCCGATGGAGGGCAGCGGGTCGACGATCGTCTTCTTCCCCGAGGGGGCGTTCGGGCCGACCAACAACTGCGTCGGCATCGGCGCGGTGCTGCAGCGGCGCGGGCACCGGGTCGTCTTCATCGTCGAGGATTCCTTCGCCGGCACGCTCGAGGCGCAGGGGTTCGAGGAGCGGCTGATGCGGCTGACGCCGCCGCCGGAGACCGAGGAAGCGCCAGGCCAGTTCTGGAAGGACTTCATCCGCGACACCGCCCCGGTCTTCCGCAAATCCACGACCGAGCAACTGAGCGAGTTCATCGCCCCCACCTTCGAGGCCCTGGTCGACGGCGCCCGCTACGTCGACGAGCGGCTGCGCGAGATCATCGACGAGCTGCAGCCCGACCTCGTCGTCGAGGACAACGTCGTCAGCTTCCCGGCGCTGCTCGCGAGCGGCCGGCCCTGGGCGCGGATCGCCTCCTGCAACCCGGCCGAGATCAAGGATCCCGAGGTGCCGCCGGTCTTCTCCGGCTTCCCCAGCGCCGATCACAGCGGCTGGGAGGAGTTCCGCGCCGCATACCGCGAGGACCACCGCGAGCTGCACGCCTCCTTCAGCGAGTTCTGCGTCGAACGCGGGGCGCCGCCGCTCCCGCCCGACGATTTCATCCACGAGAGCGCGTGGCTGAACCTCTACCTCTATCCCGACGTGGTCGATTATCCCCGCGCCCGCCCGCTCGACCCGACCTGGCACAACCTGCAGTCGAGCGTGCGCTCGACCGACCCGGCCTGGGAGCTGCCGCCGGCGCTGGCCGAGCGCGAGGGGCCGCTGGTCTACCTCAGCCTCGGCTCGCTCGGCTCGGCCGACGTCGAGCTGATGCGGAAGCTGGTCGCCGAGCTGGCCGAGGCGCCCTACCGGATCGTCGTCTCCAAGGGGCCCCAGCACGCCGAGTTCGAGCTCGCCGAGAACATGGTCGGGGAGGAGTTCCTGCCGCAGACCGAAGTCCTGCCCAAGGTCGACCTGGTGATCACCCACGGCGGCAACAACACCGTCACCGAGTCGCTGCACTTCGGCAAGCCGATGGTGGTCCTGCCGATCTTCTGGGACCAGCACGACAACGCCCAGCGCATAGCCGAGACCGGCTTCGGCGCCCGCCTCGACACCTACCGCCACAGCGGCGAGGAGCTGACCGGCGCGATCGACCGCCTGCTCGCGGATGAGGGATTGCGCACCCGCCTCGTTGCCATCTCGCAGCGCTTGCAGGCCGCCCGCGGGACCGAGCGGGCCGCCGACCTGATCGAGGCGACCGTGCGCGCGACCGGCGCCGGCTAGGTCTCCAAGGCGGCCAGCTCTTCCTGTCCCTTTTCGCCACTGAAGAGACGGCCCGCTATCGGGTCGCCGATCCGGCGTCCGAGCAGGTAGCAGAGGCTGTCGCCGAGGAAGGCGCCGAAGGCGACCGCGGGGACGATCAGCCAGATCTCCAGGTCCCCCTGCGCTGCCAGCACGGAAGCGGATCGGGTTGGTTTACCAATTGTCAGGCGAGGTAAAGAAGAAGCTATGTCAACTGGATTGATCATCGCCATAGTCGTCGTCGTACTCATCCTCCTGGTGCTTGCCGCGATGGCGGCGCGCCGGCGGCGCGCCCAGCGCGAACTGGAACGCGAGCGCCTCAGCGAACAGGCGGGCGGCCACCGCCACGAAGCCGACCTGCACGCCAGCAGAGCGCAGGAGCACGAGGAGGAGGCGCAGGAAGCCGTCGAGCGCGCCGAGCGCGAGCGTCAGCTCTCCCAGCGCCACGGAGAGAAAGCCGACGACCTCGAGCAGAAGCTCTAGCTCGTACCGGCGCCGTTACCGGCGAGCGCGATGGGAAGCTCCTTACGCGAGCGGATGTCGAGCTTGCCGTAGGCGACGCTGAGATGGGCCTCGACGGTCTTCACGGTGACGAAGAGCGACTGGGCGATCTGGCGGTTGGTCATCCCCGAGGCGGCGAGGTCGGCCACCCGGCGCTCACTCGGGGTCAGCGACTCGACTCCGACTGGGGTGTAGCGGCGGACCTTCTCGCCGGTCGCCTCCAACTCGGCGTTGGCCCGCTTGGCGATCCGGGCGGCACCACAGCGGCGGGCGAGGTCGAAGCCTTCGCGCAGCGGCTGACGAGCGTCGGCACGGCGGCCAGCGCGACGCATGGCTTCGCCCAGCTCGATCAGCACATGGGCGCGCTCTAGGCGCCGCTCCCCTCCCATCGCGGCCAGCCCTTCTTCCAGCGCCTCGACCGCCTCGACCCCTCCTCGAGCAGCCGCCACCGCGCGAGAGACGTGCCCCACCCCGGATTTGAGTTTCGCGCGGCGGGCATAGGCCATCATCTCCTCGGCGAAATCCCGGGCCTCCTGTCGCCTTCCCTGAGCCAACAGAATTCGAACTGCGACCGGACTGACAGAGGCGGGCACACCGCAACCGAAACGCTTTTTCACCTCCTCGGACAGGAGCATGTCCACATCCTCTTCGGCCCGCTCCAGGTCTCCTTGCTCGAAGCGAAGATGCCCGCGCGTCAGCAGTGCCATCACGCTCAGCGATTGGAGCGGGATCGGTCCCTCCGCCAATCCGATGGCCTGCAGCTCCGCCGCAGCCCTGTCCAGCTCGTCTCGTTCAACCAGGATCTCGATCAGCACGGGCGTGTAGATCAGGACCAGCGGAACAATCCCCGCGAGTCGCGCGAGGTCAATCGCCTGGCCCAGATCAGCCTCGGCGTCAATCAGGTCGCCATCCCCCCAGGCTACGAAGCCTCTGAGGTAGAGGCCACGCGCCAGGTCGGGGGTGGCGCCACGTTTCTCGGCGATCGCAACCGCTCGCTCCGCCGCATCCCGCGCAGCCTTCATCTCGTCGCACGCGACCAGCGCCATCACCGCGATCTCAGGAGCCACGAGGTCGGGGGCCTCGCTGAAGATGCTTGCGTTGTTGCTCAACACCCGCTTGGCGGCATCGACGACTTCGGGCACGGATCCGTTGACGGTCAGGTCCCGCACTTCCAGCGACGCCATCAAGCGGCCGACCGGACTGTCGGGGGGAATTTCCTCGATGGGGGCGGGGATGGTGACTTCCGGGACAGAGGGCAGGATGGCGGCCAACGTGCCCAGCTGCGCCCGAAGTCGTAAAGCATGATCCACTTCGCCCTCGGCAACAGCAACTTCGGCCGCCTGCCCGAGCATCGACGCTGCCTCCTCGAAGCGGCCTCCAAGCGCCATCAGCATGGTCAGCTGAATCGCCCAGCGGCTGCGAAGGGAAGGGTCCCGCGCCCACTCGGCCAGGACGTCGTCTTCGACCGCTGCGAATGCCGCCTGATCGGCGGCGCGAAAGCTCGCGGTCAGCAGCGGATCCAGCACATCGCTGCGCATCTCTGGCGGCGGGGGCTCCCGCAACGCCCGGGTCAAGTAGGCGATCGAGGACCTTGGGGCGCCGGCCGCCAGCGCTCGCTGGCCCGCCTCGAGCAGGACTTCGGCCGTTGTCCTATCTCCTTGCGCCTCGGTGGCCAGAAGCTGGGTTGCGATCCTCTCCGGCGCAGCTTCGCGACCGCGCAGAAGCGCGGCTGCCATGGCATGGGCTCGGGAGCGTTCGCCGACGGACATATCGGCGTAGATCGCGTTGCGGACCAGGGGGTGGACGAACCGGGGTGGCGCACGGTCGTCGAAGATCGAACTCGCACGGAGCTCGTCGGTGGCTCGCTGGGTCTCCTGTTGGTCGCCGCCGTCCATTGCAGCGAGAAGACCGAGATCACTGCCGTCCCCGAGCACAGCCAAGTCCCTTGCGACAGTCCTGGCCGCGGGACTCAGCTTGGCGATCCGGCTCAACACCGAGCGGGCTACCTGCTTGGGCACCTCGTCCCGAATGGACTCGGCGTGTGCGAGCGTCGGCTCGACCCCCTGCGCCGCCAGATTGCGAGCCAGCTCGCAAAGCAGGAACGGGTTGCCGCCGCTGACCTCGTGGCAGGTGGCAGAAAAGGTGGGGTCCGGCTGTCGCTCCAGTTCCCGGGAGAGCAGCGTCGTCGTCGCCTCGGAGCTGAGGGGCGCGGGGGTCAGATGCTGAACGAGCGGGTCGAGCAGGATCCGTCCCAGGCTCGGGACCAGCGCCGGCTCGTCCGGCCGGGCGGTCACGACCAAGAGCACCGGCAGCTCCTCCAGGCGAGGAAGGAGAAAGCTGAGGTAATCGAGCGAGCCGGGGTCAGCCCAGTGAAGATCATCGGCCGCCAGCATCAGCGGCCTGCGCTCTGCCAGCGCGGTCGTCACCCAGTAGAGACCGTGCAGCACGGCGAAGGGGTCATCGGTCTCTCCTTCGGCGCGCTCCAAGCCGAGAGCCGCGCGGGCCGCGGTGGCCCCTTCAAGAGTCGCCTCGCGCTCGTCGGCGCCAAGTTCTCCGAGCTCCGCCTCGAACAGCTGGCGGACCAGCGCAAACGGGGAGTCCCGCTCCAACTCCGTAGCCCGCCCGAAGAGGACCCTCAGACCCGCGTCAGCCCCGATCTTCCGCGCCTCTCGCAGCAGGCGGGTCTTGCCCAGCCCGGCGCCGGCCTCGATCGCCACGGCGCTCCCTCTGCCGGTATCGATACCGGCTACCGCAGCATGCAAGCCATCGATCTCCCGCTCCCGCTCCAGCAGTAGAGCCATCGACAAACCCTTCCTCGATTCTCCTATTGGTACTCAGATGATCTTAGGGTCAAGATTAGGGTGCGGACCCGGTGGCGACAGCGGGCGCCCAGGAAGAAGCTGGGGTCGTGAGACTGGTAGCGATTCCCAAGGGTGTGGTGATTCCCTCGCCATCGCTTGCAGGCGACGCCTCACCCGCGAGGCCCGGCTCTCCAGCGGGCCCGTCCCCCGCTGCCGCTCACGAGGGAGGGGGTGGCGCCCCGCCTGACACTGCCCGGGGGCGCCAGCGGAAGGCCTCCGGGGCCGGGACGACTGGACCCGCCCCGGAGGCCTCCTGAAGTCCCCCCCAACCAGGTCGACGCGAAAACTGGCCAGCTAGCCAGTATGATCGCCGGGTCGTGGCAGACCAGGCCGAGATCGCCGCCGGAGGAGGGAACGTCGAGAACGCTCTCGTGCTCGAGCGGGAGCACTGGGAGCAAGGGCCGCCGCTGGAGCTGTTCAAGCGGATGCGTAGCGCCTGTCCCGTCCACTGGACCTCGGAAGTGACCGAACTGCCGCAGGCGAAGGGCTTCTGGTCGGTGACCCGGGCCGACGACGTCCACGCGGTCAGCCGCGACTTCGAGACCTACTCCTCCGAACGCGGCGGGGTGGTTGTGATCGACGAGGTCTTCCCGATCGAGCTGGCGCGGGCGATGTTCATCGGCATGGACCCTCCCAAGCACGACCGGCTGAAGGCCCTGTTCCAGGCCGGCTTCACGCCGAAGCGGATCGCCGCCCACACCGACGCGATCCGGGAGATCGTCATCGGCACGCTCGACCGGCTCGAGGGGCGGGACGAGTGCGACCTCGTCACCGATGTCGCCCAGCCCGCGGTCTCGCGGGTAATCGGCAGCTTCATGGGCATCCCGGAGGAGGACGACGCCGCCTGGGCGGAGCTGATGAACATGGCGCTGGCCGCCAACGACCCCGACTACAGCCCCGACGTCGGCAGCGTCGAAGAGACGATCCAAGAGGCGATCCAGCAGGTCTTCGCCCGCTGCGGGGCGATGATCGCCGAGCGCCGCGAGAACCCGACCGACGACCTCACCAGCGTCCTGGTCCATGCCGAAGTCGAAGGCCAGAAGCTGGAGGAGCACGAGATCGTGATGGGCTTCTTCCTTCTCGTCGCCGCCGGCAACGACAGCACCAAGGCGACCTACAGCAGCGCGATGCGGGCGCTGATGGAAAACCCCGACCAGCGAAAGCTCTTGCTCGAGGACCCGGCGCGGATCCCCGGCGCGGTCGAGGAGGCGCTGCGGATGTTCCCCGCCTTCGCCCACTTCCGCCGCACCGCCACCAAAGACGTCGAGCTCGGCGGCCAGCAGATCAAGGAGGGAGACAAGGTGGTTATGTGGTACGCCTCCTCCAACCGCGACGAGACTCGCTACGAGGACCCCGACCGCTTCGACGTCCTCCGCAACCCCGACCATCAGGCCTTCGGCGCCGGCGGCCGCCACTTCTGCCTCGGCACCGCCCTGGCCAGGCTGGAGCTGAAGATCCTCCTCGAGGAGACCCTGAAGCGCTACCCGAAGATGGAGATGGCGGGAAAGCCCGTCTACATCGAGTCGGGCTTCCTCAACCAGCTGAAAACGTTGCCGGTCCGCCTCAACGGCTGAGTTCGGCAACCCACGCCGCCACTTCGTCAACCAGAGCGACTAGTGACCTGAGTCGTTGTGTCGAAGGCGCGAACCGCCTCCTCGATCTCGTCTGGGAGCTGGTCGGGCCTGACACGTATCGCCACGCGGAAGCCGACGTCGCTGTGGCGTACGTCGCGGCCGTCCGGGATCTCCCATTCCTCCATGAACGGGCGTACGCGGTCGAGTCGGTCCAGGTACCCGCCTCCGCGTAGCGCAGCGGGTCCGTCCGCGTACTCGTAGAGCTCCCACGCGGCAATCGTGGGCACAAGTGCGACAGATGATGCGCACCACTCCCACACGTTACCGATCATGTCACTGAGACCCAGGCGGTTATCGCGCAGTCCGGTCCTGTCGGTCGCGGCGGGTCCGTCCTCGTGCTGATGGATCGCCGGGCTCGACGTCAGCCACCCGGACGGATCACGCGACGGATGCACGGTCCCGAACGCGGCGAGGTCCCACTCCTCAGCCGTCGGCAGCAGGAACGCCTGCCAGGTCTCCCGGCCAATCCATTCGCAATAGCGCCGCGCACCCTCGAACGGAATGCACACCACCGGCAGGTCAGGCGCGTCGAAGCCCGGCGTCTCCCAGGGCCGGAAGCCGTCGGCCCAGCGCCGCCCGTCAAAGCGCTGACCCACGGGCTCGTCCGCCTCGGTTTCGGCGACGTACCGGCGGTACTCGGCGTTGGTGACAAGAGTGCGGCCGAGCAGCGGAATCCAGGTTTGGCGGCCATCACTGACCTGGTACGGCACGACGACCAACTCCTGCCCCTCGACCTCAATGAAGCGGGGTGTCCAGTCGTTGCGCGACACGGTGAAGAAGAACTCGCCGAGCTGCTGGCCGAACAGGTAAGGGGTCGGCACCGGCCGGTGAGGGTTCGCGGCGTTGTGGTCGGTAGTCCGCTGCTCAAGCCAACGCTGGACGTCGCCGATGGACAGACGGCGGTCCGGACCGGCTGCCTCGACGAACCCGTCCGTGAGCGCCCGGCACAGGTTCTGCGTGAGGAAGCCCCCGCCGAGCTCGTCCAGCTCGCGCGCGCGCTGAAAGCGGTCGGCGGCCATCAGAACGAGGTGGTTCGCCGCCGTGACGACGTCCTTCGACGACGGGGCGTCGGCGTCCCGGAAGCCGTCGTCTCCGACGACAGCGCCCGCCTGACAGCAGTCGAGGATCAACAGCTTGTTGTGGGCCCGACAGTGCCGCATCGCCTCGACGATCATCGTGGCCGATAGCGTCGTCGTCAGCAGATGCTCGAGGTCGGTCGTGTCCCACAGCAGGAATAACGAGCCCGTCTCGATCCGGCCGTGTCCGGAGAAGTAACACACGAAGGTGTCCCCTGGCTGACAGCGATCGGCCGCTGCATACAACCGGTCACGAACCGCGCCGACGCTCGCGCCGACCTCTGGCATCTCGACCTCAAAGCCGCACCGCGGTGCCGACAGGCACCGTGCAATGTCGCGGGCGTCCTTGTCGGCGAACCGCAGCCGATCGGCCGGTGGCCCATTGGAACCGGCGACGAAGGCGCGATTCATCGCTCCGTTTCCTCGATCGAGCTCTCGTACGAGACAGCGATGCCGAACCCCTTGATCACATACTTGTCGGTCGCCCTGATGGGGCCACCGCCCCTCGGCAGGAGTCGCTGGCGGTCGACCCACTCCACCCGCGCGCGCCCGTCCTCATCGCGGATCACCGCACCGTTACCGTCCAGCATCGGCTCGGGTACGCGCTCCGTGATCAGGACGTCGCGGCGGGCCAGCGTCCGGATAACCTCGCGCAGCGTCGGCGTCAGGGTGGCGATCACCGCGGCGGTGGCGAGCAGGACGGTGACGGGCTCGCGCTCGCCAGTCGGCTGGACCGCAAGGCTGCCGCTCGTCTGCTGGACATCGAGGCCCTTGCGACGGAGCAAGCCTGGCATGTCCGTCCCGTTTTCGATTAGCAGCCGCTCGATGTCCGGATCGAGGAAGAGGGATACCTCGAAACGCTCGTGGTCATCCGACACCGTAGAACTCCTATCGTTAGGCACCGCCGCGCAACGTCAACGGGCGACAGCGTATCCACTCGCCACCCGTCTCTTCGGCGGCACTGCCGATGGCTGCCCGATAAGAGGCGTTGTGAATAGCCTCACGAGGCCTCGGGCATTTCGAGGGCTCTGATCTCCCAGTCGCCAATTCAGCGCCCGGTGAATCGGTCGGATCAGGCTGTCTCACGGAGGCGCTGCTGATAGCTGCGCAAACCCTCCAGCCAACCATCGACGAAGTACTCGTGGACCGGGAAACTCACCGCCTCGACCCAGAGTTTGCGGTCATGGTGGGGTCCGAGTCGGATCTCGCCACCGAGGAAGTCCGCCTCGAAGCCGACAGCGAAGATCCGCACTCGCCGTCCGTCGAGGCCCGCCTCGGACCGTTCATGGCGAAAAAAGACGCGTCGTGCACCAAGCTCATAGCGGAATTTGTCGCCGAGCTCTTCCCTCAGCTTGCGCTCCAGAACCGCCTCGAGCGGAACATCGAAATCGTCTGATCTCAGCCGGCCTCCAGGAATGTCCCACTGGCCGTAGACGTCATGGGTGATCAACAGATCTTCGCCGTTGCGCAGAAGCGCCTTCACGGCGACAAAGTACAGGTCCTTATCGGCCGACTTGTCCACCTTTACAGCCTCTCAAAACCCAGTCGATCTCGCACTTCCAGAGAAAGAAGCGGTTAAGGTGCTTCGATCATGAGTCCGAAGCTCGCGCGCCTCCTGCAACTGACCAGCACCTACCTGCCTCTCGTAGGAACCTTCCTTGTTCTTCTGATTGCGACGTTTGATGCCTCACTGCTTGACACGGTTCCGCTCCCTTTGCTGCTCGCACTGATGGCGCTTTCCTTTGTTTTCGTAACCGCACATCTGGAGTGGCGTCTGTTCGGACTACAAACATCGGTGGAGAACCTCGAGCAGGGGGTTTCAGCGCGAGTCTCGGCACTCGAGGAGACGCATCGCTCCTACCTAGCGGCAACTACCCCAACCTTTCGCACCGGCAGTCTCGCTGAGGCCTTCGCCCGCGCCCTCAACGGTCGCGACCGGATCGGGCATCTCCGCATCTACGCAATTTCGAGCCAACAGATCTTTAGCTTCATCAGCAACTCAACGGTCATCGTCGACCGTTGCTCCTTGCTAATACAAGGTTTCCCTCTTGACGACAAGTCTGACTTTGCGCATCAGGTCCGGCTCATCGCCCGGGACTGGCACAGGCTGGCAAGCACGGGGCGAATTCGTGAGCTGGAGATTCTCGCCTACGACTATTTTCCAACTGACTACGAGGTCTTGATCGACTCCGATTCCCTACTTCTCGGCCTTTTTGATTATGACCCAAACGACTATTCGAAGGTGGCCCTTCGCGCCGCGACCGTCTTCGACGGGAGTTCTCCGGACGCGGAGAGGCTGATCATCGAGTTCCGTGACCGCTTCGACCGCCTGTTCAAGGCTTGTGAGACCGAGTTCGGGCCGAATCCCTACACGATGCCCTGACCCATGGGCGCCGATTCGCTCACCAGGGCCCTTGACCTTCTCCGCGCAGGTCAGGCAGGGGATAGGACGATCGACGGTGCTGAACTGGATTGGGCAACCGATTCAGTGGTTAACTTCACCGTCGACTCCTACTCCCGCCATAGCGGGAGGTACGCCGAGGCCCGTGGACTACGCACCACGCCGTTTGAGGAGAGGTTGCTGGCTGCTCTACTTTCGACTGTCCGCCGCCAAATCGCCAAGCACCATGCACGGCCCCCCAGCGGGCGGCGGTGGCGGCTCTTGGACATTGGAGCAGGTTCCGGCCGAGACCTCCTGAGGTTGGCCGAAGAGGAGGACGTCGAGCCGATCGCCCTGGACAACTCTCCGGAGATAGTTAGTCGTCTGAAGGAGGTAGTGGCTAGCAATGACCTTCCGCCAGAGTCAGTCGTGCAATGCGATATGCGTGATCTGTCCCGGTTCTCCTCAGCGAGCTTCCACTGCGTGCGCAATCACGCCTCACTACATCACCTCCCCCTCGTCCCCGGGGAACGAGGCGCGGATGCGTCGATCGCTGAGTCGCGCCGCGTTCTCGTCGATGGCGGGGTTATGTATGTGCTGGTCCGGGCTGGCGAGGGGCTCGGTGTGATGGATACCCAGGAGGGCCTCGGCCCGCGCATCTTCCAGCTATTCTCGGCGGAATCGCTGACCGCCTTGCTTGAGCGCCACCATCTACGGACGCTCCATGCTGAACAGGTTACTTCGAGAAGGGGCAGACAGAATCTTTCCTGGCTGTTCTTTCTTGCCACGGCTATCTGATCAATAAGCTTTCAGCGGCATGACTCAGCTAACTTCACTCTGCTCCACGGGGGGGTGTGCCGCAAAGTACGACGGCTCTCTGCTGGAGACCCTTCTCGGCTCACTTCCGGAGACCTCCCGACCGGACCTACTGGTGGGCTTAAATCCACCCGACGACGCCGCGGTCATGCAACTCGATGACCGGTCGGCGTTGATATTCACCGTCGATTTCTTTCCACCCGTCGTGGATGATCCAACCGAGTACGGTCGAATCGCCGCGAACAACGCCCTCAATGACGTCTACGCGATGGGAGGGCAACCCACCCTCGCCCTATCGATCGCCGCGTTTCCCACGGACCTCCCCCCGGACTACGCGTCGCAGATCGTCCGCGGCGCCGCCCAGCAGTGCGCCGAAGCGGGCGCTGTGCTTGCCGGCGGTCACACGATCCGCGACGAGGAGCCGAAGTTCGGTCTCGCGGTTGTCGGGCGCGTACCTCCCGATCGAATCTGGCGCAAGTCCGGAGCCATGTCCGGCGACGTCGTTCTCATCACCAAGCCAATCGGCTCGGGCATCATGGTCACGGCTCGCCGTCGCGGCGTTGTTTCCGACGAGGACTTCCGCCAAGCAGTCGGCTGGATGCTCACCCCGAGCAGGGACGCGGTTTCGATCATCTCCACCCATTCCCCTCATGCGGTCACCGACGTGACCGGCTTTGGGCTCGCCGGCCACGCGAGCGAGGTCGCGGATCTGAGCAACGTCAGGATCACGATCGACCTTGCCGAAGTTCCACTTCTGAAGGGCGCCCGCGACTGTGCCGCCGCGGGTATCCGGACTTCGGCTGATGCCACGAACAGGAAGCTGGTCGGCGACGCGTTGACTTACGAGCCGACCGTCGACGACTCCGCCTTGGCACTGGCGGTCGATCCCCAAACCGCTGGGGGCCTGATGATCTTCGTGGCCGCCGACAGAGCTGGCGAGCTGACCGCCGCCCTGCGCGAGAAAGGCCTTCTCGCGGCCCAGATTGGCCGCGTCGAAGAGGGCAGCGGCGTGCACCTGGCCGGCCGGATCTGAGGCACGGTCAAACGCGCAGGCGCGCCTCTATGTCGATGCCCGCGAGGAAGCTTGCCACGCCGGGAGGC
The DNA here is from genome assembly GCA_946479725.1 of uncultured Actinomycetes bacterium. Next base: position 15,964 of record CAMLHB010000033.1, read on the forward strand.
ACCAGATCCCCCCAATCGCGGGAGCCGGAGGCAATCATCGTTCGAATGTCGGTAGACGAGACCTGCTTGTCGTAGTCGGTGAAGAGAACGTCGACCTCATACCCGGCGGCATCCAGACGGCGGACCTTCTCCGTGTTCCACTCGTCCCGCACAGTGGTGGCGCAGACGCAAGACCGCGGCACGAAGTCCGGCAGCAGGTCGGGGCGCTCGATTGGAAAGGGCCCGATGACGTGGTCGAGGCCATCGTCGAACGCGGCCAGAGCGGCACGCCACATCCCACATCGCTCCCAATAGGTAAGTGGGTTCTGGGTCGCGGTCTCGCGGGCGGATCCGCCATTGAGGTCTCGGCTCAGACCGGTGAGGCCAATATAGAGGCGGCCGTACTTTGCCGCCGCCTGTTCGAAATAGGCAAAGTGCTCTTGGTGCATGATCTGAAACCGCCCGTGGATGCTCGCCGCCGGGAACGACATCGCCGCGGCTTACCTACCTACCTGGACAGCAGGTCGAGGACACCGTCCGCGGAGGCGACACGATGGTCGACCACTGACGAGTCGCCATCGAGCTCACCGCTCTCCACCAACATCGTGGTCATCCCGAGGTGCTTTGCCGGGGTGAGGTCTTTGGCCACACTGTCGCCGACGAAGACTGCCTCGCGAGGCTCCACTCCGAGTCGCTCGCAGACCGCGCCGAAAGGCGCCGGGTCCGGCTTGATCGGGAGGCCGTCCTCAACGCAGACCGAGGCGTCTACCTGGCTCCAGTCGGCGCCCAGGCAGGCGAACACCTTGCGCACAAGGCTCTCTTTGAAGTTCGAAAGGACCCCGACCTCTATGCCCATCTCACGCAGAGCCGTCAGCAGTGGGCCGACCGGTGGTGCGCCATTCAGCAGGGGCGCAGGGTCGAGAGCCGCAGCGGCGTCCTGGAACGCCTCCCCCGGGACTCCCAACGACTCCAGCGCCCGAACCTTGCTCGGGTCTCCGTGCTTCTCTTTGTTCTCCGCCCGCTGCGCGCGCAATAGCTCCTTCGCCTCCTCGACCGTACAGTCGCGCGCCGTCGCCAACACAACGTTGGCCTGTTCCTCGACGAGAGCGTCAAAAGCCGGGCACACGTACAGCGTGCCACCTACGTCGAAGATGACCGCACGCGGCTTTTGCGAAGCACTGACAGAAATAATGTGTGCACGCTATCAGTGATATAGGGTTCGGTAAAGGTTGCAGACAATGCCTAACCTAAACATCCTGTTTCATTTTCACCTTACTTCCACCGGCGGGCAACGTTGAGAACGTCGGCCGTTTTAATCGTGCTGGACGGCGCCGCCGACCGGCCGGAGCCGGAGCTAAACGGCGCCACTCCGCTGAGCCTGGCTCAAACCCCCAATCTGGACGCGATCGCCGAGCGCGGCAAGGGAAACTTGATCCAAGTTCTTCCCAACGGTGGGGCTCCCCAGACTCACTCCGGCATGCTCAGCCTGCTCGGGTACCCCGAGGCGGCGACCGAAGCGAAGCGCGGATGCCTGGAGGGCTCCGTCGTCTTCGGAGAGATGCGGCCAGGATGCCTATATGCGCGAGGGAACCTCTCAGCGCTGGTGGATCACAGGATCCCATCGCGACGGATGAACCGTGACGTCACTCAGGGAGAGGCAGACGCCGCCGTAGCGCGCCTCAACGCCTCGGCCCCGGCGCTTGCCGAATTCCCCATCCGGTTCAAGAGCTACTCGACTTACCGCCTGGCGATCGAGATCGAGATCGGCCGAGGCTTGGCTTCCGACGAGATCACCGGCACCGATCCCGGCTACGCGTCGGACGAGTTCGCAACGCCGAGAGCCGAGCACGACTTCACGCCCGTCGAGTCACGCCCCCTCCAGAGCTCGGCCGCGGCGCGCTTCAGCTCCGAAGCGGTGAACCAGGTGGCGCAAGCGTGCGCAAGCGTGCTCAGCGAGGACCCGGAGAACGAGGTTCGCTGCCGCGCCGGTCGCCTCCCGATCAACTACGTGCTGATGCGAGACTTCGGCCTGGCTCTGGATCCGGTCCCGACCCTGACCGCGCGCTGGGGAATCTCGGCCAAGTATTTCCACGACCTCCCGGTGGAGCTCGGCATCGCCAGGTACCTGGGCATGGACGACGAGGAGATC
>CAMLHB010000034.1 GCA_946479725.1 uncultured Actinomycetes bacterium
GAGCGCTACCTCGAAGACCCGCGCCACGTCGAGGTGCAGGTGCTGGCCGACGGCCACGGGAACGTGATCCACCTCGGCGAGCGTGACTGCTCGATTCAGCGCCGCCACCAGAAGGTGATCGAGGAGGCCCCCGGGCCCCACGTCGACGCGGAGATGCGCGAGCGGATCGGCAAGATCGCCACCGACGCGGCCGCCGCCGTCGGCTACCGCGGCGCCGGCACGATCGAGGGGATGCAGGTCGGCGACGAGTACTTCTTCCTCGAGATGAACACCCGGGTCCAGGTCGAGCACTGCGTGACCGAGATGGTCACCGGCATCGACATCGTCCGCGAGCAGATCCTCGTCGCCGCCGGCGAGCCGCTCTCGATCTCCCAGCAGGACGTCGAGCTGGAGGGCTGGTCGATCGAGTGCCGGATCAACGCCGAGGCCGCGCACAAGAAATTCGCCCCCGCCCCGGGGCCGATCGGCGACTCCTACCGCGAGCCCTCCGGTCCCGGCGTCCGCGTCGACTCGGGGGTCGAGGGAGGCTCCGAGGTGACGCCGATGTACGACCCGATGGTGGCCAAGCTGATTGTCTGGGACGTCGACCGCGAGAAGGCGACCCGGCGGATGCTGCGGGCGCTCGGCGAATACGACTCCGGCGGCCTCACCACCCTGATCCCCTTCCACGAAGCGATCCTCGCCACCGAGCAGTGGGCGAAGGGGGAGACCTGCCGCGACCTGATGGAGGACAACGAGTGGCTGAAGTCGACCGCGCCGGCCGACGCGAAGCCGCCCGAGCCCTCGGAGGACGGCGGCGAGATGCTGACCCGCGATTACAAGGTCGAGGTCGGCGGCAAGCTCTTCGACGTCAAGGTGATCGGCGAGGCCCCCGCGGGCGCCGCCGCCGCGCCGGCCGCCGGCGGCGGTAAGAAGCCGCCGAAGCGCGAGCGCAAGGCGGGGGGCGGGGGCGGCGCCTCCAGCGAGGCCCTGATCGCCCCCCTGCAGGGAACCGTCTTCAAGGTCGCCGTCGAGCAGGGCGCCGAGGTCAACGAGGGCGACCTGATCTGCGTGATCGAGGCGATGAAGATGGAGAACGAGATCAACGCCCACCGCTCCGGCAACGTCGAGCAGCTCCCGATCTCCGAGGGCACCGCAGTCAGCAGCGGCGACACCCTCGCCGTCATCAAGTAGCTCAAGCGCGCCTGCGTAGACGGAGGGGATGACCCCCTTCACTCAACTTGCTCGGGTGGGGCCGTAGCTGTCGTCCGTGGGCCGGCTGCCCGAGAAGTACAAGCCGTTCAGGGGGTCATCCCCTCCGTCATCCCGAGCGTTTGTGGTGGCGCTTTTCTTCGCGTTCTTTCTGTTTGCGCCGTTCTTCTTCCCGCCGCTGCTTGTCGACCTTGCGCTGCTCGTTGCGGGTCAGCGGGAATTTCGGGGCGACTTCTTGGCAAGCTCGGCCTACGCAAGCCTCCAGCCGGACCAGTTGGGCGTGCAGGAAAGCTCTGATAGGCGCCAGGTTGCGGACCCGGACGACGTTGTTGAGCTCGTAGGGGTCCTTGGTGATGTCGTAGAGCTCTTTCTCGCCGTCGGGCCACTCGATGTACTTGTAGGGGCCGAGGCGGATTCCCTCGTAGTCCTTCGGCGGGGCGATGATCGAGGCGCCGGCTTCGGCGGTGCGGGCGCGTCGGGGCTGGACCTCCTTCACCGGGCGTTGGCCGGTCGGTTCGCCGTTGGCTTCGACGTCGGCGGTCTCGACGAAGGACTCGAAGAGGATCGGCCGCCGCGTGCGCAGGCTGGTGTCGTGCGCATACGGGTAGAGCGAGCGGCCGTCGATCGATTTATCGGCTTTCACCCCGGCCAGTTCGAGCACGGTCGGGGCGATGTCGATGTTCGCCGCCAGCTCGCCGGTCGAGGTGCCGGCTTTGATCCCCGGACCACGGATCAGGAAGGGCAGGTGAGTGGAAGGCTCATAGGCGAGGAACTTGCCGCCGGTGAGGCGGTGCTCGCCGTAGAAGAAGCCGTTGTCGGAGGTGAAGATGATGTAGGTGTTGCGAAGCCGGTGCAGGGCGCCGAGCGTGTCGACGACCAGTTTCACCCCTTCGTCGACCGAGCGCAGCGACTCCAGCGCCTTCTGGTAGTAGACGCGGTAGGTGTGGATGTCGGTCGGCGAGAGGTAGGGGGCTTCGCGGATGAAGCGGGGCTTGTCGTTGACGTTGCCCTCGTTGAACCCTTCCGAGCGGCCGTGGGGGAAGGGGGCGCCGGCGAAGGTGCCGTAGTGGCGGGTCGCCGGCTCCGGCCCGGCGGGGCGGCGGAAGTCCCCGTGCGGGGCGGTGTAGTCGAGCTGCAGGTAGAAGGGCTGTTCGGGTGAGGTGCCGCCGATCTCTTCGGAGGCGATGCGGCTGAAGACGTCGGTGGCGTAGAGGCACGGTTTGCCGTTCAGCGGCGCGGTCGGGCAGCCGAAGTCGTCGCGTTCGCCGTATTCGCGCGTTTCCCAGCTGCCGGAGTCGCCGAAGGGCCCGTCGATCGAGCCGTTGTCGTTGAGCCGGTAGCCGTAGAAGAAATGCTCGGTGTCGGCCTTCAGAACCGTGTGCCAGGCGTCCCAGCCGGGCGGCACGTCGGTGCCGGTGTCGTACGGTTCGTCGCCGTAGCCGTTGAGGAACTTGCCGATGTGGATCGTCCGGTAGCCCGCCCCCTGCAGCCAGGTGGCGATGTTGTGGGTGTAGGCGCCGCGGGCTTTGAAGCCGGGGTAGCCGCCGTTCGGCGGCACGTTGCCGCGGACGTTGTTGTTGTGCGAGTAGCGGCCGGTCAGGAGGCTGGTCCGCGAGGGGCAGCAGAGCGGGTAGGGCACGTAGTAGCGGTTGAAGGTGGCGCCGCGGTTGGCGATCAGCGAGAGCGTGTAGGGCATCGCCTGGACTTCGATGCCGCCGACGTTGAACGTCGCGTACAGCTGGTCGAGCGTCTCGTCGTCGGTCTGGATCACGACGAAGCTCGGTCGCTGGGCGGCCGAGGGCTGCGCCGCCGTGGCCGGCTGCAGGCCGGCGGCGACGAGGCTGCCGAGCAGCAGGCAGAGGGCGAGGGCGATCGCCAGCCGCGCCCGTGCGGGGGCATGCCAAGGACTGATCTGTGGAGCGGAAATCTGCATCAGCGAACTGCGGAGGGCAGTACCCCCGAAACCGGCGCCTCACGCCTGAGTTGCGGACTGAAAGCTAGAAGACGCTCAGGACGCGCCGAGCTTTTTCACTGCTTCACGGAAGTTTTTCACCGTCGCGCTGGGGGCTTTGCGCCCCTCCAGTCTCTCGCCGTGGCGGTTGACCCAGATCACCGGCACGTTCATTTTCAGCACCGGGGCGATGTCGGTCGCGTAGTTGGAGCCGATGTGGAGCCAGCCTTTCTTGCCGCCGATCCGCCGCGCGCACTCTTTGAAGTGGACGGGATCGGGCTTGTAGCTGCGCACCTGCTGGGCGGTGACGACGAGGTCCAGTTCGGTCCGCAGGTGGCGGCGGCTGATCCCCAGCAGTTTGTCGTCGACGTTGGAGACGATCCCGATCTCGTACTTCTTGCCGAGCCGGTCCATCGCCGCGTTGGCCTCGCGGAACGGCAGCCAGTAGGCGACGCTGTTGGGCAGAAACTGGGCGCGGGAGGGCTCGACTTCCCAGCCGATCTCGCCGGCGACCTTGACGATCGTGCGGCGCAGGACCTCGGCGTAGAGCTCATACGAGCCGGCCATGATTTCCGCCTGCACTTCCATGAAGCGCTCGAGGAAGGGACCCTCCTCGAAGCTGAAGCCGTCTTTGGACGCCTCTTTCTTGCAGGCCTCGACGATGCCCTTCTCCCAGTCGATGAGGGTGCCGTAGCAGTCGGTGGTCACCCATTTGATGTTTTTGAGACTGGGAAGGGGCATGGCGGCGGCGCATTATGCCATTCGGTAGTCTGCGCCGCCGCGCCCCTCGCGCCACCCCTTCTATGGACCTCCTCGAGTACCAGGGCAAGCAGCTGTTCGCCAAGCACGGCATCGCCGTGCCCAGCGGCGAGGTCGCGAACACGGTCGACGACGCCGTCGCCGCAGCGGAGAAGATCGGCTTCCCGTGCGCGATCAAGGCCCAGGTCCTGATCGGCGGCCGCGGCAAGGCGGGCGGGATCAAGATCGCCCAGAACGCCGAGGAGGCGCGGGAGCAAGCCGACGCGATCCTCGGAATGGACATCGTCGGCCCGCACGGCGAGGGGCCCTTCCGCGTCGACCAGGTCTGGATCGAGGGCGGCTCCGACATCGCCGAGGAGTACTACGCCTCGGTGATCCTCGACCGCGGTGAGAAGAAGCTGCTGGCGATGGTCTCGGCCAAGGGCGGGATGGACATCGAGGCGGTCGCCGCCGAGGACCCCGAGGCGCTGGTCAAACGGCACATCGACCCGAGCGGGTTCGAGACCGCCGCCGCGCGCTCGATCGTCGCCGACGCCGGCCTCGCCGAGGACGCGCTCGACGCCGCCGCCGACGTGCTGGTGAAGCTGGCCGAGGTGGCGCGCGAGGAGGACGCGACCCTGATCGAGGTCAACCCGCTGATCGTCACCGCCGGCCGCGAGGTCGTCGCCCTCGACTCGAAGGTGACGATCGACGGCAACTCGCTCTTCCGCCACCAGGACCTGGCCGAGATCGCCGACACCGTCGACGACCCGCAGGAGCAGATGGCGAAGGAAAAGGGCCTCACCTACGTCAAACTCGACGGCAACGTCGGCATCCTCGCCAACGGCGCCGGCCTCTGCATGTCGACGCTCGACGTCGTCGCCCAGGCCGGCGGCGCGCCCGCCAACTTCCTCGACGCCGGCGGCGGCTCCAAAGCCGAGGCGATCGTCAACGCGCTTGAAGTCATCAAGTCCGACGCGAAGGTGAGCGCGATCCTCTTCAACATCTTCGGCGGCATCACCCGCTGCGACGAGATCGCCAACGGGATCGTCACCGCCTCCCAGCAGATCGACCTCGGGATGCCGCTGGTAGTGCGCCTCGACGGGACCAACTCCGAGGAGGGGCTGAAGATCCTCGCCGAGGCGAACCTGCCGAACCTGCACCAGGAGAAGACGATGCTGGACGCCGCCCGCCGCGTCGTCGAGCTCGCCGGGAGCCCGTCATGAGCATCATCATCGACGAGAGCACGAAGCTCGCCGTCTCCGGCTTGACCGGCCGCGAGGGCTCCTTCCACGGGCTGCGCAACAAGGCCTACGGAACCGACCTCGTCGCCGGGGTCACGCCCGGCAAGGGCGGCCAGGACGTCGAGGGAGTCCCGGTCTTCGACACGATCGCCGAGGCGGTCAGCGAGGCCGGCGCCAACACCTCGATGATCTTCGTGCCCGCGCGCTTCGCCGCCGCGGCGATAAACGAGGCGATCGACTCCGGGGTCGAGACGGTGATCGCGATCACCGAGGGGATCCCGGTCCTCGACATGCTCTCCACCTACTGGAAGGCGAAGGAGAAGGGCGTCCGCCTGATCGGGCCGAACTGCCCCGGCGTGCTCTCGCCCGGCAAGGCCAACGTCGGCATCATCCCCGCCCAGTTCTTCGACCCGGGCCCGATCGGCGTCGTCTCCAAGAGCGGCACCCTGACCTACCAGATCGGCAACGAGCTGAAGCAGGCCGGGACCGGCAACTCCTCGATCGTCGGCATCGGCGGCGACCCGATCGTCGGCTCCGACTTCATCGACATCCTCAAGCTCTACGAGGCGGATCCCGACACCGAGCTGATCGTGATGGTCGGCGAGATCGGCGGCGACGCCGAGGAGCGGGCGGCCGAGTTCATCGCCGCCGAGGTCTCCAAGCCGGTGGTCGCCTACATCGCCGGCTTCACCGCGCCCCCCGGCAAGCAGATGGGCCACGCCGGCGCGATCATCTCCGGCTCCTCCGGCACCGCCCAGGCGAAGAAAGACGCCCTCGAAGCAAAGGGCGTCCGGGTCGGCGAAAGCCCGACCGAGACGGCGGCCATCGCCGCCGAGATGCTCCGCAGCCTCTAAGCGTTCAGTAGCTGGCGGATCTCCGCGGCGAGCTGGTCGGCTTCGCGATCGAGCCGCCGATGGGTGACGCGGATCGTGCGGTAGCCGGCGAGCATCAGCTCGGGGTCGCGGGCGCGATCGCGCTCGAAGGCAGCGCGGTCGCCATGGTGTTCCCAACTGTCCAGCTCGACGACGAGCTTCGCGCCAGGCCAGAGCGCGTCGACCTCGTGGCCAAGGACAAGCACGTTCTGCGCCGGGGCCGGGAGGCCGTATTCGCGGAGGAATTCGACAAAGCGGATCTCCAGCGGCGAACGACCGTCGGCAGGGGCCCCGAGCTCGACTAGGAGACGCCGCACGGGTCGCAACGCCCGCCGCCCCCGACCACGCGCGCAAACCGCCTCCAGTTCGCGCAGCCGCAAGAGGTTCCGCCGGTCAGCCGCTTCAGCCGCCTTCCGCAGCTCTTCATAGGGCGCGACTTCAGCGAAATCGAAAAGCGCGCGAGCCAGAGTCGTCACTGGGATCCCCTCGTGGGCCGTCACTTCCTCCGGCCGCAGCTTGCCGCGATGGATCCAGATCCCCTCCCGCCGCCGAATCCCTTGCCGTCCACTCCCGGACGTCACGTGAATCGGTTTCAGACGAAAGCGCCGAAGCCCCCAAAGCACGATCGCCGAGTGATGACTGAGCACGGAACGAGGTCCGTAGGCCAACACCGCCGCCCACCAATATCCCCGCTGTGGGATTCGCGTGTGCCCGACGGCATAGACATTGCGATGTACCGCGGCAAGGCGTCCCTCGGCAAGACGCCTCTCAATCCAGAGAACTCCGAATCCCAAATCCAGAAGCTGCCGATGAGAGGCGACGCCATGCTGCCTCGTCGCCAACTCTGCCAACCGCCCCTCCCGCCCGACGTGTCTGACTTTTCCCCTCATATATGAGGGTTAAGCTCAGACACGCTTGGTGTTCTCCCTCTGGGCGGCCCGAGGGGGCGGGGCCTTGGGAGTTCGTCCGCGCTCGTTGGGGGAAGTTCGTGGGCTCGGCTGCGTTGCTAGGGTCGTTCGTCGATGGCTGGCGAGACGATTTCGTTTGCTCGCGGCGCCCCGAGCGCCGACATCCTTCCGCACGAGCAGGTGCGGGAGGCGGCTTCGCGGGCGCTTGCTTCCGACTGGGAAACGGCGCTCTCCTACGGCGTCGGGATCGGTCATCCCGGGCTCTGCCGGTGGGTGGCGGAGCGGCACGGGGACCTCGATCCCAGCCAGGTGATGATCACCAACGGCTCGCTCGAGGCGGGGGCGATGCTGTTCCAGCACCTGCTCGGACCCGGCGATCGGGTCGTCGTCGAGCAGCCGACGTACGACCGCACCCTGCTGCTCCTGCAGCAGCTCGGAGTCGAGCTGGTGCCGGTCCGCCTGGAGGCCGACGGGCTTGACGTCGCGGAGCTGGAAGCGGCGCTCGCCGAGGGGCCGATCAAGCTCGCCCACGTCATCGCCAACGCCCACAACCCGGCCGGCTGCACGCTCTCGGTGGAGAAGCGCCGGCGCCTCGTCGAGCTCGCCGCCGAGCACGACTTCTGGATCTTCGAGGACGACCCCTACCGCGAGCTGCCGTTCAGCGGTTCTCCGCTGGAGACGATGCTGTCGCTGGACCAGGACGGCAAGGTCGTCCACGCCTCCTCGTTCTCGAAGACGGTCAGCCCCGGCGTCCGCGTCGGCTATCTCGCCGGCCCCGCCGACGAGATCAAGAAGCTGGCGAAAAAGGCCAACGAGACCTATATCTCGCCGAACATGCTGGCCGAGTCGATCGTGCTGGAGCTCTGCCGCAGCGGTGAGCTGGACCGCAACATCGAGTTCGTCAAGGGCGAGCTGAAGGCGCGCTGCGAGGCCTTGGTCGAGGCGCTCCGCGAGCAGATCCCCGAGGCCGAGTTCGTCGTCCCCGACGGCGGCTACTTCCTCTGGCTCGACCTCGCCGAGGGGACCGACACTGCCGCCCTCCTCGCCGAGGCGAAAAACGACGGGGTCTCGTTCGTCGCCGGCCCCGACTTCATGATCGAGGGCGGCGAGAACAGCCTCCGCCTCTCCTTCGCCCCGGTCCCGGCCGACCGCGCCGCCGAGGGCGTGCGCCGGATCGCCGCCGCGCTCGAGCGCGTGCGATCCGGCTCGCCTACCTAATTCAGAGGGCGATTTCGCATCAGACCGGGAAGTCCAGGCTAGGATGCCTGCTTCACTTTGGACGGAAGGGGTTTGGGTTGGGCACTTACGGGTATGCACTTAGGTTGGCGCTGGCGGCAGCGGCGGTTCTCACCTGTCTCGCGCTGAGCGCGCCGGCGTTCGCGGCATCGCAGCGACCGGTCTGTCCCGGTCCCGTCGCCGAGGGCAACGCCAGGTGCCACGCCCACGTCGTCACCAACGGCACGGGGACCCCGCAGGTGACGACCGCGCCCGCTGGCTACGGCCCGGTGCAGCTCCGCGGCGCCTATGGCCTGCCGAGCGCCGCGCCCGCCGCACAGACGATCGCCATCGTCGACGCCTACGACGACCCGAGCGTCGCCAGCGATCTCAACACCTACAGCAGCCAGTTCGGTCTGCCGCTGTGCAACAGCGCCAACCCCTGCTTCCGCAAGGTGAACCAGGGCGGCAGCGCCAGCGGCCCCTTCCCGAAGGCGAACGCCGGTTGGTCGCTGGAGATCGCGATGGACGTCGAGGTCGCGCACGCGATCTGCCCCAACTGCACGGTCCTCCTCGTCGAGGCGAACTCGAGCAGCCTCAGCGACCTCGCCGCCGCGGTCAGCACGGCAGCGAAACTGGGCGCGACCGAGATCTCCAACAGCTACGGCGGCTCCGAGTTCTCATCCGAGCTGAACGCCGCCTACGCCGGCCCCTACAACCAGCCCGGCATCGCCGTCACCGTCTCCTCCGGCGACAACGGCTACGGCTCCTTCGGCTTCCCGGCCGCCCTTTCGTCGGTGATCACCGTCGGCGGCACCACCCTGACGCTCGGCGCCGGCAACACCTACGGCGGCGAGACCGCCTGGAGCGGCGCCGGCAGCGGCTGCAGCCTCTACGTCGCCGCCCCCTCCTGGCAGAGCTTCCTCAGCGCCTGCGCCGGCAAGCGCGGCAGCGCCGACGTCGCCGCGGTCGCCGACCCCAACACCGGCGCCGCCGTTTACGACTCGGTCAGGTACCAGGGCCGCGTCGGCTGGTTCAAGGTCGGCGGCACCAGCCTTTCCTCGCCGCTGGTGGCTGCCGTTTACGCGTTGGCCGGCGGCCTGCCGTCTGGCACTGCCGCCGCGTCCGGCCTCTACGGGCACCTCGGCGACTCCACCGTCCTGCACGACGTCACCAGCGGCGGCAACGGCAGCTGCTCGACGATCATGTGCAAAGGCACGGCGGGGTATGACGGCCCGACGGGGGTTGGTACGCCCAAGGGCATCGGCGCGTTCTAATCGCGCGGTGCCGTTGCGGCGGACCGCAGCGCTCCCGCCGAGGCGATGACGACGAGGGCGATCGCGACGATTTCGATCGCGTCGAGGGACTGCGAGAGCGCCAGGAAGCCGATCGCGGCTGCGACCGCCGGCTCCAGGCTCATCAGCACCCCGAAGACAGCCCGCGGCAGGCGGCGTAGGGCCTCCATCTCGAAGGCATAGGGAATCGCGGTGCTGAGGACCCCGAGGCCGAGGCCGATCGCCAGGTTGGCGGGGACGAAGATCTCGGCGCCCCCTTGGACGAGCCCGAAGGGGGCGATCACCACCGTCGAAATAACCGCCGCCATCGTCGCCCCGCCCGGCCCCGGTGAGAGGGCGCCGACGCGGTCGCTGAGGACGATGTAGACGCCCCAGAAGACCCCTGCGGTCAGCGCCAGCACAACGCCCAGCGCGTCGACTCCGCCACCGCCGCCGTTGTTGGAGAGGAGGACGATGCCAATGGCCGCCAGCACCACCCAGACCGCGTCCCGCCAGCGGCGCGAGCCGGCGATCGCGACCCCGAGCGGGCCGACGAACTCGAGCGTCACCGTGATCCCCAGCGGCAGCCGTTCCAGCGCCGCGTAGAAGAAGAAGTTGACCGCCGAGACCGCCAGCCCGAGCAGGACGACGTCGCGGTGCGGCCACTCGCGCGAGCGCAGCGGCTCCCCCCGCATGAATACCAGCAGCACCAGGGCGCCGAAGCCGGCCCGCAGGAAGACGGCGCCCGCCGCCCCGAGTTCGTCGAAGAGAGTGGTCGCCAGGGCCGACCCGCACTGGACCGAGACGATCGAGGCGAGGACCAGCAGGGTCGCGCCGCGGTTTCCGTTCTCGCTCCCGGTCATCGACGGATTCTGATCCACCGGGCGCTTGCCCCCCGGAAGGAGGGACATGCAAACGACCAGGAGGCGACCAGAAAATGGCTGAGCTCAAGCAGCTGCGCGACCCCGTCTCGCGGCGCAAGTTCGTCGCCGTCGGTGGCGGCTCAACGGCGCTGGCGGCTTTCCTCGCCGCCTGCGGCGGCGACAGCGGCACGACCACGACGACGATGACCGACGCGATGTCCGGCGGCGGCGCGAGCGAAACCGCCCAGTTCGGCAAGGGCGACATCGGCATCCTCAACTATGCCCTCACCCTCGAGTACCTCGAGACCGCCTTCTACGCCGACGTCATCAAGAGTGGACTCTTCAAGGGCGCCGACCTGGAGACGATCCGCAAGTTCGGCCGCGAGGAGGCCGAACACGTGGAAGCGCTGACCGCGGCGGTGAAGCAGCTCGGCGGCAAACCGGCGCCGGAACCGAAGGCCGAATTCCCGCTGAAGAGCGCCAAGTCGGTGCTGGAACTGGCGGGGACGGTCGAGAACCTCGGCGCCGCCGCCTACCTTGGCCAGGCCCCCAACATCAAGAGCCCGGAAGTGCTGGCGAGCGCGCTGGCGATCCACAGCGTCGAGGGGCGGCACGCCGCCGTCCTCAACACCCTGCTGGGCGAATCGATCACCCCCGACGGCGCCTTCGCCAAGCCCGCCGACGTGAAGACCGTCCTCAAGTCAGTCGAACCGTTCCTGGTCGAATGAGCCGGCGAGCGAAAGGAGAAGGAACGATGAGCGCAGAGCACGCAGACCAGCAGACCCGCAGCGAGGTCCTCGCCAAAGGAGCGCTGGCGGTGGGGTCCGTCTACGGCGCCCTCGCCGTCGGGCCCTACGTGCGGCGGGCGCTGGCGATGTCGGGCGGCGACGTCGAAATCCTCAACTTCGCCCTCACCCTCGAGTACCTGGAGGCGAAGTTCTACGCCGAAGCGAAGAGCCGGGCGAAGGCGAAGGGCGAATTGAAGAGCCTGATCGACCTCCTCGCCGAAGACGAGCAGCTGCACGTCGAAGCGCTGACGGCGACGGTCAAGCAGCTCGGCGGCAAGCCGGTCGCGGAACCGAAGTTCAACTTCGAATACAGCGGCACCGGCGGCTTCCTGAAGCTGGCGCAGACCTTCGAGGACACCGGCGTCAGCGCCTACAACGGCGCCGGCCCGCTGATCAAGTCGAAGGAAGTGCTGGCGGCGGCCGGCGGCATCGTCCAGGTCGAGGCGCGCCACGCGGCGGCGATCCGGCTGCAGAACGAAGAAGAACCCGCGCCGGCCGCCTTCGACACCCCGCTCGACGAAAAGCAGGTTTTGAAGGCCGTCGAACCGTTCATCGTGTAGTCCGATGGCGGTGCGGCGAGAGAAGGCGGAGCGACTGGCCGACGAGGAGCTGATGCCCCTCGTCGGCCGCAAGGACCCGGAGGCGTTCGAGGTCCTCTACGACCGCCACGGGGGCGCCGCCTTCTCGCTCGCCTACCGGATCGTCGGCGACCGCGCCGTCGCCGAGGAAGTCACCCAAGAGGCCTTCATCTCGGTCTGGCGCAGCGGCGCCCGCTTCGACGCCGCCCGCGGCAGCGTCCGCTCCTGGCTGCTCAGCGTCGTCCGCAACCGGGCGATCGACTTCCTCCGCAGTCGCGCCGCCAAAGCACCGAAACTCGACTTCGACGACGAGTCGGCGCTGGAGCAGCGGCCGGCGACCGAGCTGACCGAGGAGGAAGCGCTGCGGCGCGAGACCTCGGCCGAGCTGCGCGGGGCGCTGGGCAAGCTGCCGGGCGAGCAGTCGAAGGTGATCGAGCTCGCCTACTTCGGCGGCTTCAGCCACTCGGACATCGCCCAGATCCTCGGGCTGCCGATGGGCACGGTGAAGGGGAGAATGAGGTTGGGCCTGGAGAAGATTCGCGGCGAGCTGGCGGAGGTTCTCCTATGAGCGCACCCGATCACAATCGCTGGAGCGACGAGCTCGCGGCCTACATGCTGGGCGCGCTGGAGGGCGAGGAGGCGCGCGCCTTCGAGCGCCACCTCGACGACTGCGAGCGCTGCCGCGAGCAGATGCGCTGGCTGCAGCCGGCGCTGCAGGCGCTGCCCGAGTCCGTCGAGCGGACCGAGCCGCCGCGCCAACTGCGCCAGAACCTGATGGCCGAGGTGCGCGCCGACGCGCGCCGCTCCGAGGAGCGCCCGGCGCCGGCCCGTTCCTGGCGCTGGCTGCTGAAGCCGGCGGCCGGCTTCGCGGTCGTCGCCCTGCTGGTCGCCGGCGTCGTCGGCTACGAGGTCGGCCGCAACGACTCAGGCTCCGGGAGCGGTGCCACCACGGTCGAACGCCGGGTTGACGGCCTCGACGTGAAGATGGTCCAGGAGGGGGAGAGCGGCACGCTGCAGCTCTCCGGCGTCCAGCAGCTGCCGCCCGACAAGGTGCTCGAGGCCTGGGTCGAACGCGAAGGCCAGGTCGAAGCGGTGCCGGCGCTGTTCGTCCCCGACAGCAACGGACAGGCGGAGACGCGGATCGCCGACATGAGCGGCGTCAGCACGGTGATGGTCACCGAAGAGCCGCAGGGCGGCAGCGATCAGCCGACCGGCAAGCCGATCATGCAGATGAAGGTGCCGAGCTAGCGGCCGTAGCGATCGCTCGAGAGCACCAGCTGCTCCGGGATCGCCGCCCGCGGCGGCGGCGCCGGATCGGCGCGGACCGAGACGGTCTCGGCGACGCTGCGGCTGACCTCATGGTTGCCGCTGGCGGAGGCGATGACGACGCGCTCCTCATCGGAGGTCTCGACCTTGCCCTCGAGGCCGGGGTCGAGCCCGGCCGCCTTCAGGTAGTGCAGCAGTTCCTCGGCCTCGTTCTCGAAGCGCAGGACGACGACGCTGGCGCCGACCTCGACGTCGGCCAGGAGCGAGCCCTGCTCGCGGATCCCCTCGACGATCGGGTGGCCGTGGGGGCAGGTGGTGGCGTCGCCGATCGCCGCCCGCATCCGCTCCTCCAGCACCGGGCTCATCGCGTGCTCGATCCGCTCCGCCTCCTCGTGCACCTCGTCCCAGGGGATGTGGAGGACGTCGGTGAGGAAGCGCTCGATCATCCGGTGGCGGCGGACGATGTAGCTGGCGTGGTCGCGCCCGGAGTCGGTGAAGCCGAGCGATTTGTCGTCGTTGCGCTCGACGTAGCCGTCGTCGATCAGCCGCCCGATCATCTCGTGCACGGTCGGCGGCGAGAGCTGCATCGCGCGGGCGATGTTGGCGCCGGTCATCGGCAACCCGGCCTCCTCCAGCCAGAACATGATCTCCAGGTACTCCTGCTCCGCGACGGTCGCGTTCTCAGACGACACAAGCTCTCCTTTAGGACCGGTTCTCCATCAGCGAGGTCACGACCGCCTCGTAGAAGCCGTCGCCCATGCTGCCTTCCGTGACGGTCACATTGTCCCAGTTCGCCAGCGCCGCCCGCAGGCCGTCGTCGTTCGCCGGGCCGTTGGCGACGACGAAGAAGCGGCCGACCGCGCTGGCGACCTCGAGGTCCTCGACCGAGTCGCCGACGGCGATGCAGTCGCGCGGGTCATAGCCGCGGGCGCGAGCGTGGCCGGCGACCGCCGCCGCCTTGCTGACCTGCCTGGGGACCAGGTGGTAGGCGTGGGTGCGGCCGTCGACGGTCGGCATCGGCCGCCCGATGGCGCCGTTGTCGAGCAGGCGGAGGTCGGTGTCGCCGCGCTTGCGCAGGAGCGCGTTCGCCTCCTCGACGTCGACCTTGCCGCGGAAGAGGTGGGAGAGGACGCGGCCGTGGTGCCAGGGCGAGTGGTACTCGAGCCGGCCCTCGAAGTGCTCGAAGAGCAGCTTCGGGATCCCCCGCTGCTCGATCTGCTCGTAGATCGTGCCGTCCTCGTTCGGCGCCATCGGGCCGGTCATCAGCGTCGTCTCGCCGTCGACCGCGAAGGCGCAGCCGGCCTCGTAGATGTAGGACGTCTGGCCCATCAGCCGCGCCGCCTCGTGCACCTGCGGCTCGCGGCGGCCGGACATGATCACGACCTCGGCCCGGGCCCGGTGGCAGGCCTCCAGCGCTCGCGCCTGCGCCAGGCTGAAGCCGCCCTCGGGGTCGCGGAAGAGCGAGCTGCCCCGGCCCAGCAGGGTCCCGTCGAGATCGGTGTAAACGCAACTCAGCGGCAAGGCGGCTGTTAACCGTAGTGATGAGCACGGTGGGGAGAAGCTGGCCCGGAGTTAGGCGCCCTCTGGCGCCGGCTACGACGAAGCCGTCCGCCGCGTCGGCTGAGCCCGCTGCTTAAGCTCGTCGGGTGAGAGCGTGGAAGCTGGCTGATCGCGAGCTCGACCTGACCCGGCCGATCGGCGCCGGGATCGTCAACGTCACCGTCGACTCGATGTTCGAGGGGGCGCGCAGCGGCACGCCCGAGCAGGCGGTCGCCGACGGCCTGGCGCTGGCCGAGGCCGGCTTCGAGATGCTCGACGTCGGCGCGGTCGCGGCCAAAGCGGGGCCGCCTGTCGCACCGGAGGACGAGGCCGCGGCGCTCGTGCCGGCGATCGAGGGCCTGGCCACCGCGCTCCAAGATCGTTTCCACCCTTTGAGCCCCTCTGGGGGCCAAAAGGGTGGAAACGACGATCGTCTGCCGGTCTCGGCAGACACGTTTTCTCCACAGGTCGCGCGCAGGGCGATCGCGGCGGGAGCGGAGATCGTCAACGACATCTCGGGCGGCTGCGAGGAGATGTTCGAGGTGGTCGCCGGGAGCGGCTGCGGCTACGTGCTGATGCACATCGAGGGGCCGCCGCGGGTCGATCGCCCGTTCCGCGGATACGGCGACGTCGTCGACCACCTGCGCGCCTGGTTCGAGGGGAGAGTGGAGATGGCCAGGAGCCTTGGGGTGGCGGAGAAGCAGATCGCGATCGACCCCGGGCTCGACTTCGACCTCAGCCCCGAGCAGGACCTGGAGATCCTGCGGCGGCTCGGCGAGCTGCGGGCGCTCGGGTTGCCGCTCTACGTCTCCCTCTCCCGCAAGGACTTCATCGGCGCGGTCCTCGCCGGCTCCTGGGACGAGCGCCTGCCGGCCGGCGAGCGCGAGTGGGGGACGGTCGCCGCCGTGACCCTGGCCGTCCGCGAGGGCGCCGACGTCCTCCGCATCCACGACCGCTCCTCCCTGCAGGCGATGCGCGTCACCGCCGAGATTGTCCGCGGCGGCACCCCGGGTGCCGACGGGACGAAAACGGTCCGTATAGGACCGGAATCGTCCCGTCGAGGGGCGGCCTGATGGCGCGCGGCGGCGCGCTCCTCGCTTCCGATTGGGCGGTGGCGATCGACCCCGCGCGCCGGGACGGGCGGATCGTCGCCGAGGCCTCCGAAGAGGAGCGGCGCTCGCGGCCGGCGCCGCTGCCGGCGGAGCTGCAACCAGGCCTGGCCGACGCGCTCGGACGCGTCGGGATCGACTCCCTCTACACCCACCAGCTGCGCGCCTACGAGGCGGCCGCGGATTCGAACCTGGTGATCACCAGCGGCACCGCCTCGGGCAAGAGCCTCGCCTTCAACCTGCCGGTGCTCGACGGGATCGCCGCCCGCCCCAAGGACCGGGCGCTCTACCTCTACCCGACCAAGGCGCTCGCCCAGGACCAGGCGCGCGCGCTCGCCCGGCTGCGGCCGCCGGGCCTGCGCGAGGCGATCTACGACGGCGACACCCCGCGCGAGGAGCGCCCGGCGATCCGCCGCCGCACCAACCTGGTCCTCACCAACCCGGACATGCTCCACGTCGCCGTCCTCCCCAACCACAAGAGCTGGGGCGACTTCCTCGCCAACCTCGAGTGGGTCGTCGTCGACGAGGCCCACACCTACCGCGGCGTCTTCGGCTCCCACGTCGCCAACGTCCTGCGCCGGTTGCGGAGGCTCGCCCGCGCCTACGGGCGCGAGCCGCGCTTCCTGCTCGCCTCGGCGACGATCGCCAACCCGGTCGAGCTGGCCGAGCGGCTGGTCGGGACCCCGTTCGAGTTGGTCGACGACGACGGCGCCCCGCGCGCCGGCCGCGAGATCGCGATGTGGAACCCGCCGCTGATCGACGAGCGCAGCGGCACCCGGCGCTCGGCCCTCTCCGAGGCCGCCGACCTCCTCGCCGAGCTGGTCAGCCACGGCGTGCGGACGATCTGCTTCCTCAAAAGCCGGCGCGGGATCGAGCTGATCCAGCGCTTCGCCCGCGAAAACCTCGAGCGCCGCGGCAAGCCGGAGCTGGCGAAGCGGATCGCCCCCTACCGCGGCGGCTACACCCCGCAGCAGCGGCGGGAGATCGAGTCCCGGCTCTCCAGCGGCGAGCTGCTGGCGGTCGTCGCCACCGACGCGCTGGAGCTGGGGATCGACGTCGGCGAGCTCGACGCGGCGATCTGCGTCACCTTCCCCGGCACCGTCGCCAGCCTGCGGCAGATGTGGGGGCGGGCGGGCCGCCGCCGCCGCGGCCTCGCCGTCTACGTCGCCGGCCAGGACGCGCTCGATCAGTTCTTCTGCCGCCACCCGGAGGAGTTCCTCGGGCGGCCGGTCGAGGCGGCGATCCTCGACCACGGCAACGAGCAGATCGCCGCCCGCCACCTGATCGCCGCCGCCTACGAGCTGCCGCTGAGCGACGAGGACGACGAGGTCTTCGGGCCCGAGTGGCGTGGGCGCGCCGAGCGGCTGCTGGAGGCGGGGGAGCTGCGCGGGGTCGGCGGCAAGCTGATGCCGCGGCGCAGCGAGTTCGTCGCCAACCGGATCCCGCTGCGCTCGGCCTCGGCCGACTCGGTCGCGGTGATCGAGCGCGACGCCGGGGAGATGCTGGGACTGGTCGAGGCCGAGCGAGCCTTCACCACGGTCCATCCCGGCGCCGTCTACCTCCACCTCGGCCGCTCCTACGAGGTCGATCGGCTCGACATCGGCGAGCGGCGCGCGATCGTCTCCGCCTCCGACGGCGACTGGTACACGCGGCCGAAAAAGGAGACCGAGATCTACATCGAGCGCGTCCACGAGCAGCGCCAGGTCGCCGGGGTGGAGCTGAACTTCGGCGAGGTCTCGGTGACCGAGCAGGTGATCGCCTTCCAGCGGGTCTCCGTCTCCGACCAGGAGCCGATCGACATCGTCGCCCTCGAGCTGCC
>CAMLHB010000035.1 GCA_946479725.1 uncultured Actinomycetes bacterium
CCCCCCCCCCCCCCCCCCCCCCCCCCCCCCCCCCCCCCCCCCCCCCCGGCGCCCCGCGCCCCCCCCCCCCCCCCCCCCCTCCCCCCGCTCCAGACCTAAGGCCCCGGCGTCCGCTCCACGACCGCCTCAGCCGTAGCCGCCTCCGCCTCCCGCGTCGCCGCCCCTTCCAGAGCGTTCGACAGGGCACGAACGTAGGCGCGAGCAGACGCCTCGAGGATGTCCGTAGCCACCCCCTGACCCGTAGCCAACCGCCCCGCCGCTCGCAACTGCACGGTCACTTCGCCGAGGGCGTCCTCTCCCCCGGTCACCGCCTCGACCTTGTACTCGACCAGCTCGCACTCGGTCCCGGCGGCGTCCTGGATCGCGTGGAAGATCGCGTCGACGGGGCCGTCGCCGCTCGCTTCGCCAACTGACTCCTCGCCGGAGGGCTTGGTCACGGCGACTTTGGCCACCGGCGGCTTGCGGGTGCCGGCCTCGACCTCGAACCAGGCGAGGTCGTGGGCGTCGGCGCGCTCGCGCATCTCGTCGGAGACGATCGCCTCCAGGTCCAGCGCGGTCACCTGCTTCTTGCGATCGGCGACCTCCTTGAAGGCCTTGAAGGCATTGTTCAGCGCCTGGCCTTCGACGACGAAGCCCAGTTGCTCCAGGGCGTCCCGCAGCGCGTGGCGCCCGGAGTGCTTGCCGAGGACGATCGAATTCGACTCCAGGCCGACTTCGGTCGCGTCCATGATCTCGTAGGTGCTGCGCTCCTTCAGCACGCCGTCCTGATGGATTCCGGACTCGTGGGCGAAGGCGTTGCGGCCGACGACGGCCTTGTTGGGCTGCACCGGGTAGCCGGTCAGGCGGCTGACCATGCGGCTGGTGCGGGCGATCTCCCGCGTGACGATCCCGGTGTGGAGGCCGTGGACGTCCTCGCGGACGGTGACCAGCATCGCGATCTCCTCCAGCGAGCAGTTGCCCGCCCGCTCGCCGATCCCGTTGACCGCGCACTCGACCTGCCGCGCCCCAGCCAGCACGCCGGCGTAGGAGTTGGCGACCGCCAACCCCAGGTCGTCGTGGCAGTGGACCGACATCTCGACCCCGCGCAGCGACGGCGCCAGCTCGTACAGGCGCCGGAAGTAGTCGGCGTACTCCTCAGGCGTCGTGTAGCCGACCGTGTCGGGGATGTTGACGACGGTCGCGCCCTCCTCGACGGCGATCGCACAGACCTCGGCGGTGAACTCGATGTCGGCGCGGGTCGCGTCCATCGGCGAGAACTCGACGTCCTCGCAGTAGCTCTTGGCCAGCGCCACCGCCGCCCGCGCCTGTCCCTTGACGTCCTCGCGGACGGTCTGCAACTGGTGCTCGATATGGATGTCGGAGGTGGAGATGAAGGTGTGGATGCGCGGACGCCCCGCCTCCTTCACCGCCCCCCAGGCGGCGTCGATGTCGGCCTTGTGGGTGCGGGCCAGGCCGCAGATCACCGGCCCCTCGACCTTGCGGCTGATCTCCTGAACGGCCTCGAAGTCCCCGGGTGAGGTGATTGGAAAGCCGGCCTCGATCACGTCGACCCCCAGGCGGGCGAGCTGCTGGGCGATCTCGACCTTCTCGGCCGTGTTCAGCGAGATCCCGGGCGACTGCTCGCCGTCCCTCAGCGTGGTGTCGAAGATGTGGACGCGGTTGGCGTCGGATTTGCTCTCAGCTTGCGGTCCCATCGGACCTCTCCTTCTCTCTTTGAATCGAATGGCCTTTGTCCCTCGCGGCTATCGCGCCGCCCAGCGCTATTCCCCCCGAGGGGGGAGGAGAAGGAGTAGCGCGAGGCTGTCGAGCCGGAAGCTCATTCGTCTCCGAACCTTAGCGTAGGCTGCGCCGATCTCAACCCCGGCGCCCAGCACCTCCGCCCAGAAGACCAACTGGCTCGCCCTCTTCGCGATGGGGATGGCCGTCGTCGTCATCGCCAACGACTTCACCGCGGTCAACGTCGCCCTCCCGACCATGGAGAGCGACTTCGAAACCAACATCAACACGATCCAGTGGGTGATCAATGCCTACGCCCTGACCTTCGGGGTGATGATCGTCACCGGCGGCCGCCTCGCCGACATGTTCGGCCGCCGCAACGCCTTCTTCGTCGGCGCCGCGATCTTCGCCTCGATGTCGGCGCTCGGCGGCGCCGCCCAGACGGAGACCTGGCTGATCGTCGCCCGGGTGGTGATGGGGATCGGCGGGGCGCTGATGTGGCCGGCGATCCTCGGCATGACCTACGAGCTGCTGCCGGAGGAGAAGGCCGGCCTCGCCGGCGGGATCATCATCGGCGCCGCCGGGATCGGCAACGCGGTCGGGCCGCTGCTCGGCGGCTTCCTCACCGATGAGCTGAGCTGGCGCTGGATCTTTTTCCTCAACGTCCCCATCGCCCTCTTCGCGGTCGCGGTCACCTACTGGCTGGTCCACGTGAAGGAGCCTGAGGGCGGCGAGCGCCGGATCGACTATCCGGGGATCGCCACGCTCTCGCTCGGGGTCGTCTCCCTGCTCGTCGCCCTCGACCAGGTCGACGACTGGGGCTGGGGCGACCCGAAAGTGATCGGCCTCCTGGTCCTGGCGGCCGTCCTCGTCGCCTCCTTCGTGCGGCTGGAGCGCCGCGCCGGCGCCCACGCGCTGGTGCCCCGCGAGGTGATGCGGAACGAGAGCTTCACCGCCTCCTGCATCGCGATCCTCTTCATGGCCGGGACCTTCTTCGCCTCGCTCCTCTACCTGCCCCAGTTCATGGAGAAACAGCTCGGCTACTCGGCGCTCGAATCGGGGGTCGGGATGCTCCCCTTCCTCGCCGTCTTCGCCCTCGCCTCCTTCGCCGCCGGCCCCCTCTACAACCGTCTCGGCTCGAAGCCGCTGGCGGTCGTCGGCGCCGCCCTGATCGCGCTCGGGCCGCTGCTCCTCTCCTTCGTCAACGAAGGCTCCGGCTACGGGGCGCTGGTCCCGGGGATGATCGTGCTCGGGATCGGCGCCGGCAGCTTCATCCCGACCGCGACCACCGCCGGGGTGACCTCGGTCGACGACTCGCAGACCAGCCTCGCCGGCGGGATCATCTACATGTTCCAGATCGCCGGCGGCTCGATCGGCCTCGGCCTGACGACGACCGTCTTCTCGGCCGCGATCCCGCCCTTCGTCGACGGCGTACAGGCGGGCTTCCGGCTCGACGCGGCGCTATCGCTGGTCGGGCTGCTGGTCGCGATCGCCTTCGTCGGCGGCCGCATCGTCGGCTCGGGCCGGCCGGCGCGCGAAGCCGCCTGAGGCACCGCCTACGGGATCAGCCCGTTCTGACCTGGGCCACCAGCCAGCTTGTCCTTACCCGGTCCGCCCTGGAGCTGATCATTGCCCGGACCGCCGCTGAGGCGGTCGCGTCCCGGGCCGCCGAGCAGCCAGTCGTCGCCGCGACGACCGACGACGTAATCGTCATCGGGCCCGCCGAGGATCTTGTCCGCGGCGCCGCCGCCGTAGAGGTGGTCGTTCCCGGCGCCGCCACGGATCGTCACCGGCACCGGGATGTCGCTGGTGAAGGCGACCGCGTCGGAGCCGCCGCCGGCGTTGACTTCGAAGCCGGCGATGTCCGGGGCCGTGCAGAGCAGTTCGTTCGGCCGTTCTTCGGGGTGTTCGCAGAGGTTGCCGCCGACTTCCAGCGGCACCGTGGAGAGGATCACGTAGTCGCGGCCGTCGGCGCTGAGGGCGATGTGGAAGGCGTTGTTTTCCCTGCCGCCGCTGATCAGCAGGTTGACCGCTTCGCCGGCGTGCGCGACCGGCGCGGGCACGGCCGCGAGCAACGCCAACGCAATGAGGATCGCCTTCTTCATCGTTCCCTGGGCCTTGGTCCCGCGGGACCACATACCTCGAAACAACTCTTTCGCGCCGACGTTGCGGCGGCAACCCCGAAGCCCGGCGCCGCTAGAGGTCGACCGAACGGCCGATCGAAAAGCCCTCGAGGGCAAGAATCTTCTCGATCGCCTCGGAGCGGACCGGGGCGTCGGTGGTCAGGGCCATCACCGCCCGCTCCCCCCCGCTTTCGGCGCCGACGGCGGCGGAGACGATGTTGACCCCCTCTTCGCCGAACAGCGTCCCGACGCGGCCGATCATCCCCGGCTGGTCGGCGTAGCGGAAGACGGTGATGTGCTCGTCGAAGGGCAGGTAGAAGCTCTCGTTCCAGACCGAGACGAGATAGGGCTCGTTGCGCGGCCCGACGCTGGTGCCGGCTACCTCGACCTCGCCGTCGGCGGTGTGGACGCGGACCTTGACCAGCTCGGTGAAGTCCTCGGCGCTGGCGTCGGTCGTCTCGGAGAGCTCGATTCCCCGCTCCTCGGCCATCTGCGGCGCGTTGACGAGGTTGACCGGCTCCTCGGTGTGGCCGGAGAGGACGCCGACGAGGACGGCGATCCCGAGCAGGCGGGTGTCGTGGGAGGCGATGCGACCGCGGAATTCGGCGCTGACCTTCTCAACCGAGCCATCGCCGAGCCCCTGGGCGAGGCGGCCGAGCTTTTCGCAGAGCGGGACGAAGGGCGCCAGCGCCTCCATCGCCTCCGGGCGGACGGCGGCGATGTTGACCGCGTTGGTGACCACGCCGCCGGTCAGCGCCGCCGTCACCTGTTCGGCGGTGACGACCCCGGCCCGGTCCTGGGCCTCGGCGGTCGAGGCGCCGAGATGCGGGGTTCCGACGACGTCGGGGCGGGAGAAGAGCCCGGGCTCCGTGCAGGGCTGGGAGGGGACGACGGCGAGGGGGGCCCCGCCGAGCTTGCCGGACTCGAGGCCGGCCAGCAGCGCGTCGAGGTCGACCAGCTCCCCGCGGGCGCAGTTGACGAGGCGAGCCCCGTCCTTCATCGCCTCGATCGTCTCCGCGTTGATCATCCCGATCGTCTCCGGCGTCTTCGGCGTGTGCAGGGTGACGAGGTCGGCCCGGCCCAGCACCTCCTCGATCGAGTCGCAGCCCTCGACGCCGAGGTCCTTGAAGCGCTCGGCGGAGACGAACTTGTCGAAGGCGACGACGTTCATCTCGAAGCTCTGGGCGCGTTTGGCGACGAGTTGGCCGATGCGGCCGAAGCCGACGACCCCGAGGGTCTTGCCGTAGAGCTCGGCGCCCTTGTACTTGGCGCGATCCCAGCGGCCGGCGACGAGCGATTCGTGCGCCTGCGGGACGTTGCGGAAGAGCGCCAGGGCGAGAGCGAGGGTGTGCTCGGCGGCCGCGACCGAGTTCGATTCCGGCGCGTTGGCGACGATGATCCCGCGGCGGGTCGCGGCCGGGATGTCGACGTTGTCGACGCCGGTGCCGGCGCGGCCGATCACCTTCAGGTTGTCGGCCAGCTCGATCAGCTCCGGCGTCATCTTCGTCGCCGAGCGGATCAGGATCGCGTCGTAGCGGGAGATCTGCTCGCGCAGCTCCTCGTCCGACATCTCCAGCCCGAGGTCGACATCGAACTGCGAGCGCAGCAGGTCGACGCCGGTGTCGGCGATCTTCTCCTTGACCAGGACCTTCACGAGGCGACGCCCTCGACGTTGGCGACGACCCAGTCGATGCAGGCGGTGAGCGCCTCGACGTCGTCGGGGTCGATCGCCGGGAACATCCCGATCCGCAGCTGGTTGCGGCCGAGCTTGCGGTAGGGCTCGACGTCGACGATCCCGTTCGCCCGCAGCGCCTTGGCCAGCGCGGCGGCGTCGACCGAGTCGTCGAAGTCGATCGTGCCGACAACCAGCGAGCGCTTGGCCGGGTCGGCGACGAAGCAGCTCGCGTAGTCCGAGCGCTCGGCCCAGCCGTAGAGGCGGCCCGAGCTGTCGGAGGTGCGCTCGACGCAGCCGGCGAGGCCGCCGAGACCGATCATCCACTGGACCTGGTCGTTCAGCAGCAGCAGGGTCGCCAGAGCCGGCGTGTTGTAGGTCTGCTCCTTGCGCGAGTTGTCGAGCGCAGTCTGCAGCGAGAGGAAGGCGGGCTGCCAGCGGTCGCCGGCGCCGTCGAGCTCCTCGATCCGGGCGATCGCGGCGGGGCTGAGGGCGGCGAGCCAGAGGCCGCCGTCGGAGGCGAAGCCCTTCTGCGGCGCGAAGTAGTAGGCATCGGCCTGGATCGGATCGAGCGGCAGGCCGCCGGCGCCGGAGGTGGCGTCGATCAGGACCAGCGACTCGGCGGCGCCCTCGGGGCGCCGGACGTCGACCATCACCCCGGTCGAGGTCTCGTTGTGGGCCCAGGCGATCACGTCGGCGGCGGGGTCGGCGGTCGGCACCGGCGCGTCGCCCGGCTCGGCCTCGACCACGATCGGGTCCTGCAGGAACGGCGCCGCCGCGGTCGACTTGGCGAACTTCGAGGAGAACTCGCCGTAGGTGAGGTGCAGCGCCCGCTCGCGCACGAGCCAGGCCGCCGCCGCCTCCCAGAAGGCGGTGGTGCCGCCGTTGCCGAGGGCGATCTCGTAGCCGTCGGGGAGTGAGAAGAGCTCCGACAGACCGGTCCGCACCTGGCGCACCAGGTCGCGCACCGGCGCCTGGCGGTGCGAGGTCCCGATCAGGTCGGAGCGCTCGGCCAGCGCCGCCAGCGCCTCCGGGCGCACCTTCGAGGGCCCGCAGCCGAAACGGCCGTCGGCGGGCTTGATGTCGCTGGGAATCTGCACGGTCGTCTGCGCCTCCATCGAGGTCGACAGGTTATTGACCAAAGGCCGCGCACGACCCGCCGGGGCCGAGGTAGGCTCGCAGCCGCATCCGCAAGCGCTTTTCGGAAGGAGACAGACGATGGAGGGCTCGGTCAGCAAGGGCGACGGGTACGCGGTCGCCAACCTCGACGACCTCGGCGAGGGTTGGGGTTTTCGCAAGGTCCGCAAGGAGCTGGGAGTGACCGCCTTCGGCGTCAACGCGATCGTGATGCCGCCGAACTACGAGTCCGGCAAGCACTACCACGAGGAGCAGGAGGAGCTCTACTTCGTCCACCAGGGGCGGATGGAGATCGACCTCGACGGGACCAAGCACGAGCTCGGCCCCGGCGGCTTCGCCTGGGTGGACGCCAAGGTCGTCCGCAGCCTCAAGAACCTCAGCCCCGACGAAGACGCCATCTACGTCTGCGTCGGCGGCAAGGACGGCTACGTCGGCCGGGACGGCCGCTTGCCCGAGGGCGAGACCGACCCACGAGGGCCGATCAAAAGCTGAGCATCTCCAGCCTTACTTGGTGTCTTTGAAGCCCTGGTCGATCCAGGGCATCATGTCGCGGTGGTCGTGGCCGACCTCCTCGATCTGGTGCCCGGCGCCCTCAGCGCGCATGCGGTCGAAGTTCTCGTTGCCGGCGCGGTTCTCGGCGATGAACTCCTTGGCGAAGTCGCCGGACTGGATCTCGGAGAGGATCTGCTTCATCGCCGCCCGGGACTCCTCGCCGATCACCCGTTTGCCGCGGGTCATGTCGCCGTACTCGGCGGTGTTGGAGATCGAGTAGCGCATCCCCTGGATGCCCTTTTCGTACATCAGGTCGGCGATCAGCTTCAGCTCGTGCAGGCACTCGAAGTAGGCGAGGCGGGGGTCGTAGCCGGCCTCGACCAGGGTCTCGTAGCCGGCACGGACCAGCTCCGAGGCGCCGCCGCAGAGGACGGCCTGCTCGCCGAAGAGGTCGGTCTCGCACTCGTCTTTGAAGCTGGTCTCGATCACCGCGGCGCGGCCGCCGCCGATCCCGGAGGCGTAGGCGAGGACGAGGTCGTGGGCTTCGCCGGAGGCGTCCTGGTGGACGGCCATCAGGCAGGGGACGCCGCTGCCTTCCTCGTACTGGCGGCGGACCAGGTGACCCGGGCCCTTCGGAGCGACCATGCCGACGTCGACGCCCGGGGGCGGCGCGATCTCGCCGAAGTGGATCGCGTAGCCGTGGGCGAAGAGCAGCAGGTTTCCGGGGGCGATCCCGTCGC
Source organism: uncultured Actinomycetes bacterium (assembly GCA_946479725.1). Next base: position 7,881 of record CAMLHB010000035.1, read on the forward strand.
TGATCTCCTCGCGCCAAACCTCGGCCTGCTTCTCGTCCGGCAGCAGGATCATCACCAGGTCGCCGCGACTGGCGGCTTCGGCGACGTCGAGCACCTCGAGCCCTGCCGCTTCGGCCTTGGCGCGGCTGGAGGAGCCGGGACGGAGGCCGACGACGACGTCGACGCCGGAGTCCTTGAGGTTGAGTGCGTGGGCGTGGCCCTGGGAGCCGTAGCCGAGGATGGCGACGGTCTTGCCGTCGAGCTTGCCCAGGTCAGCGTCCTTGTCGGAGAAGATGTCGTCGGTTCGCATGACGCGGCAGGGTACCGGTCGCCACCGCTCAGCGGAGCGCCCGGCGCATCAGCTTCCCCGAGGGGGTGCGCGGCAGCGCCGAGGCCAGCTCCACCCGCTTCGGCACTTTGAACCCGGCCAGCGACTCGGCGCAGTGGCGGCGTAGCTCGTCCGGGCTCACCTCGGCCTCGCTCTCGAGGACGACGACCGCGGTCACCGCCTGCTGCCACTCGGGGTCCTCGCGGCCGATCACCGCCGCCTCGGCGACCTGCGGGTGGCGCAGCAGGACCTCCTCGACCTCGGCCGGGATCACGTTCTCGCCGCCGCTGACGATCATGTCGTCGATCCGGTCGGAGACGTAGAGGAAGCCCTCCTCGTCGATGTGGCCGAGGTCGCCGGTGTGCAGCCAGCCGTCGGGGTCGGCGCTGCCGGGCGCGACGGTCGGGCCCTGGACGAGGATCTCGCCGTCCTGGATCCGCAGGTGCGTGGTCAGCAGCGGCCGGCCGGCGGAGCCCAGCTTGCGCTTGGCGTCGGCCGGAGCCAGCGTCGTCACCTGCGAGCAGGTCTCGGTGAGGCCGTAGGTCTGGACCACCGTGGCCCCCTTGGCGAGCGCCTCTTCCAGCGGTTCCTCCGGCACCGGGCCGCCGCCGACGAGGATCGCCCGTGGCCCGGAGAGGTCGACGCCCGCCTCGAGCAGGCGGGTCAGCATCGTCGCCACCAGGGAAACCTGGGTGATTCCGTCGCGTTCCAGCGCCTCCCCCACGCGCTCGACCTCGAAGCCGTCGTGGACGACCGCCCCGGTCCCGTAGACCACCGCTTTCATGACGATGCCGAGGCCGGCGATGTGGCTGAGCGGGACGCAGCAGAGCCAGCGGTCGTCGGGCTGGATGCCGATGTTGAAGGCCGAGCCGACCGCGTTCCAGAGGAAGTTGCCGTAGCTGAGGGGGATCGGGCGCGGCGCGCCGGTGCTGCCGCTGGTGAGGACGCGGCAGCAGATGTCGTCCATGTCGTGCTCGCCGAGCAGCGGCAGGTCGGCCTCGGTCTGGGTCAGCTGGCCGGGATCGTCGAGGTCGATGATCGGCTCCTCGGCGCCGACGATCGCCGTCCGCTCGGCCGGGGTGAGGCGGGGGCCGAGCGGCAGCAGGGCGGCGCCGAGCTTCAGCAGCGCGTGCAGGAGGACGACCTGCTCGCGGCGCGGGTGCATGGTCAGCGCCGCGGTCGAGCCGCGGCGGACGCCGTGGGCGGCGAGCCGGCGGGCGACCCAGGTCGCCTCCGCCTCGAGCTCGGCGTAGGTCATCTCCGCCCCGTCGGCGACGAGCGCCGTCCGGTCGGGACAGCTTTGCGATCTCTGCGAGAGCCAGTCGTCGAGCTTCATCGGGATATCGTCCCCATCATGCCCAAACGCCACAAAGGAGCTCCCTCCGAGGAGCAGCTCCACGCGCCGATCGAGTGGACCGCCGGTTCCGGCGAATACGAAGACATCCGCTACGAGACCGGCGGCGGGATCGCCAAGGTGACGATCGACCGCCCCGACGTGCTGAACGCCTTCCGTCCGCAGACGCTGATCGAGGTCTCGGCGGCGATCGAGCTGGCGCGCGAGGACGCGGAGGTCGGCGTCGTCATCCTCACCGGGGCCGGGGAGCGCGCCTTCTGCTCCGGCGGCGACCAGACCGTCCGCGGCGACACCGGTTACATGGCCGAGGGCGCCTCGGTCGGCCGCTTCCACGTCACCGACCTGCAGGTGCAGATGCGGCGGCTGCCAAAGCCGATCGTGGCGATGGTCGCCGGCTACGCGATCGGCGGCGGCCACATCCTCCACCTCTGCTGCGACCTGACGATCGCCGCCGACAACGGCGTCTTCGGCCAGGTCGGGCCGCGGGTCGGCTCCTGGGACGGCGGCTACGGCGCCTCGCTCCTGCGCGACCTCGTCGGCACCAAGAAGGCGAAGGAGATCTGGATGCTCTGCCGGCAGTACGACGCCGCCGAGGCGCTGGAGATGGGGCTCGTCAACGCGGTCTTCCCGCTGGCCGAGCTGGAGCGCGAGACCGTCGCCTGGTGCCGCGAGATGCTCGCCCTCTCCCCCTTCGCCCTGCGCCTGGTCAAGGCCAGCTTCAACGCCCATGAGGACGGCTACGCCGGGATCCAGCAGCTTGCCCACGACGCCAACCTCCTCTTCTACGGCAACGAGGAGGCGGCCGAGGGGCGTGAGGCGTTCAAGCAGAAACGGCAGCCCGACTTCTCCCAGTTCCCCCGCCGCGCATGAGGATCTGGCTGATGGCGGCGCGGCCGCGGACGCTGCCCGCGGCGATCGCTCCGGTCCTGGTCGGGACCGCGGCGGCGGTGCAGTGGGCCGGCGAGCTGCCGCGCTGGGGCGCCTTCCTCGCCGCCCTGGTCGGCTCGATCTTCATCCAGATCGGCACCAACCTCGCCAACGACTACTCCGACGCCAAGCGCGGCGCCGACACCGCCGACCGGCTGGGGCCGGTGCGGGTGACGGCGAGCGGGATGATCACCCCGCAGCGGGTGATGACCGCGACCTGGATCGCCTTCGCGGTCGCCGTCGCCTGCGGCATCTATCTGACCGCGGTCGCCGGCTGGGTGATCCTCCTGATCGGCGTCCTCTCGATCGCCGCCGGGGTCCTCTACACCGGCGGCCCACGGCCCTACGGCTACGCCGGCTTCGGCGAGGTCTTCGTCTTCCTCTTCTTCGGCCTCGTCGCGGTCAACGGCTCCTATTACGTGCAGCTGGAGGAACTCGACGCGCTGCCGCTGGGGCTCTCGATTTCGATCGGGTTCCTGGCGACGGCGATCATCGTCGTCAACAAGGTCCGCGACGTCGAGACCGACCGCCGCGCCGGCAAGAACACGCTGGCGGTGCGGATCGGCCGCGAGGCGGCGGTGCGCCTGTACATGGTGCTCGTCGCGGGCGGCTTCCTGGTGCTGCCGATCGCGCTCTGGGCGGGCGAAGCCAGCGCGCTGCCGATGATCGGCTGGCTGGCGGCGCCGTTAGCGGTCAAACCGGCGCGGACGCTGGCCGAGCGGCGGGACGGGCCGGCCCTGAACGGGGTGCTGGCGGCGACCGGGGCGCTGCTCGGCGCCTTCAGCCTGCTGGTCACGATCGGCCTCCTGATCTCCGCCTGAGAGACTCGGGGCGTGCGCCTCAGCTCGGTCGAGGTCATCCCATACGCGCTGCCGTTCAAGCAGCCGTACGTGACGGCGCGCGGGGTGCTGCGGCAGCGCGAGATGGTGCTGCTGCGGGTGCGGGATGAGGACGGGGTCGTCGGGCTGGGGGAAGCGGTGCCGCTGGCGTTGCGGGGGGGCGTGTCGCTGACTGAGGTGGTGCGGGAACTCGAATCGTGGGCGGAGGATCGGGCGATTGAGGTCGCGGGACTGAGCGCTCCGGCTCGCTGTGCAGTGGCGGTGGCGCAGGCGGATTTGCTGGGTAGGAGGGTGGCGAACCGGGGTCCCGGGGAGGACGAAGCGGTTCCGTGCAATGCGACGCTGGTGGCTGGCGAGCCAGGCGCGGTCGCGGCTGACGCCGAAGCGTGGGCCGCCGACGGGTTCGGGACGTTCAAGCTGAAGCTCGGGGCCGAGTCCGCGAAAACTGACGATATGCGTCAGGTTTCGCGAACTCGCGAGGCTGACGTGGCACAGGTGGGGGCGGTGCGGGAGGCGCTGGGGGCTGAGGTGCGGATTCGGGTCGATGCCAATCAGGCTTGGGACCTCGAGGCGGCCAAGGCGACGCTGGCGGCGTTGGAGCCCTATGGGATCGAGCTGGCGGAGCAGCCGGTCGGGACGCTCGACGAAATGGCGGAGCTGGCCCAGACGACTTCGATCCCCCTCGCGGCCGACGAGAGCGTGACGTCTCTCGACGAGGCCGAGGCGGCCGTGACGCTCGGGGCCTGCGCCTACACCGGGATCAAGCTCTCCAAGGTCGGGGGACCGGAAGAAGCGCTGGCGATTGCCGACATCCTTCCCGCCTACGTCACCAGCGCCCTCGACGGCCCGGTCGGGATCGCGGCGGCGGCGCAGGTCGCGCTCAGCCTCGCTGAGACGGGGCATCCCGAGCGGCTGCACCTCGCCCACGGCCTCGCCACCCAGCGCCTCTTCGCCGAGACGATCGCCTCCGTCGAGTGCGAGCTGCGCGACGGAATGTTGCACCTCCCTCCTGGCCCCGGCCTCGGGGTCGAGATCGACGAGGATGCCCTGCAGGCGCATCGCCTCTAGCCCCATGGACCCCACCAACGCCAATACCGCCCTCGCCTCGGCCTTCGCCGAGGAGCTCGCGCGGTCGGGGCTGCGGCTGGCGGTGGTCTCCCCCGGCTCGCGCTCGACGCCGTTGGCGGTGGCGCTGTGGCGGCAGCCGCAGATCGAGGTGAAGGTGATCGTCGACGAGCGCTCGGCCGGGTTCTTGGCCCTCGGGGCGGCGCAGGCGCGGCGGGAGCCGGTGGCGCTGCTCTGCACCTCGGGGACGGCGCTCGTCAACTACCACCCGGCGGTGGTCGAGGCCGACGAATCCGGGGTCCCGCTGCTGGTCCTCAGCGCCGACCGACCGCCGGAGCTGCGCGGGATCGGGGCCGGGCAGACGATCGACCAGATCAAGAGCTTCGGGTCCTCGGTGCGCTGGTTCTGCGAAGTTGGCACCCACGAGGCCGACGACAGCGGACTCCTCCACTACCGCTCCGTCGCCTGCCGCGCGCTCGCGGCGGCCCGGGGAGAGACGCGGCCCGGACCCGTCCACCTCAACCTTCCCTGGCGCGAGCCGCTGGCGCCGGTCCCGGTCGAGGGTGCGGTGACCGCGACCGACGAGCTGGCCCTGAACGGCCGCGACGGCCGGCCACTCACCGCGGTCACCCACATCGACCTCGAGCCCTCGGCCTTCCTCATCGAGGAGGTCGCCGGACACATCGGCAACGCGATCTCCGGCGTGATCGTCGCCGGCCGCCAGCTCGACCCCGAGCTGCGCGAGCCGCTGGCGCACCTGGCCCGCGTCGCCGGCTTCCCGATCCTCGCCGACCCGACCTCGCAGCTCCGCTGCGGCCCTCACGACCGCTCCCACGTCGTAGCCGCCTACGACCTGCTGCTGCGCGAGGAGCACTTCGCCCGCTCGGTCGTCCCCGACATGATCCTCCGCTTCGGCGAGATGCCGACCAGCAAGCCGCTGCGCGCCTGGATCGAGGCCAGCGGCGCCGACGAGATCGTCGTTGACCCCTACGGCGGCTGGAACGAGCCGACCAACCGGGCGGCGGCGATCCTCCGCGCTGACCCGACCGAGCTCGCGTCGGGTTGGGCGGCCCGGGTCGAGGGGCTGGAAGGACGCGAACGGCCGCTGCCCGATCGCTGGATGGACGCCGAGCGAGCGGCGCAAGCGGCGCTGGACGAAGCCCTCAACGGCGCCGAGATCTCAGAGCCGGCCCTCCATCGCGCCCTCGGCGCCGCCCACCGCGACGGCGACCTCGTCTACACCAGCTCGAGCATGCCGATCCGCGACCAGGAGGCCTTCCTCGGCGCCGCCGGCGCCGACGTCCACTTCCTCTCCAACCGCGGTGCCAACGGCATTGACGGCCTGATCTCCTCCGGGATCGGCGCCGCCCACGCCAGCGGACGCCCGACCACGATCGTCAGCGGCGACCTCGGCCTCCTCCACGACATCGGCGGCCTCGCAGCCCTCCGCGACGTCGAGACCCCGGTCCGCATCGTCGTCATCGACAACGACGGCGGCGGCATCTTCCATTTCCTGCCGCAGGAGCAAGCGCTGGAGAGCAACGAGTTCGAGGCCCTGCTCGGCACCCCCCGCGGCGTCGACGTCGCCAAGGCCGCGGCGCTCTTCGACCTCCCCCATCGCCGGCTTGAGTCGCTCGGCGACTTGCCGGAGGCCCTTGCCGCCGGCACCGCCCTGATCGAGGTGAAGACCGACCGGAGTACGAACGTCGAGGTCCATCGCCAGCTCGCCGCCGCGGTACACGAGGCGATCGGCCGCTAGCAGGTGATCGGGCCGGCGCCGCGCTCCGACCCAGGCTGCCAGGCGACACCCTCGTAATGGCCGCGATCGCCGCTCGAGAGCAGCGTCCCAAGGCATGAACCGTCGGCGTTGACCTGCATCACCGAGTTGCCCTCGGCGGGATGAGTCCGAACGAAGGGCTCGCCGCCCTTCAGCGTGGTGAAGGCGACGCGACTGCCCGAGGGGTCCCAGCTCGGCCAGGCCAGGCCGCCTTTGATCCGGGCGATGCGCTTCGGCTTGCCGACCAGGTTCGACCGGACCACGAGGAGCGCGGAACTGCCGGGCCCCCGATTGCCTTCGCGTTCCTTCGGGGGCAGGTACCTGGTGCGGACGTAGACGATCCGGGAGCCGTCGGGCGAGAAGACCGGTTCTTCGGCGTCCCGGGCGACGAGCCGCATCCTGCGGCTCTTCAGGTCGATGACGACGGCATCCTCGCCGTGGCCGTCGAAGCGCTCGGCGGCGAGGTGGCGGCCGTCGGGCGCATAGGAGGTCGGGGTCAGCTGCTGATGCCGCTTCCAGCCGGTGACCCGGCGGAAGCGCCTGCCGTTCAGCGACACCTTCCAGATCGCCCAATCGACGACGACCCCGTATTCGTCCCGCGCGAGGACCTGCGGCCGCTCGAAGTGGCCCTTGACGACCCGCAACTCGAGGAAGGTGAGCCAGTGGCCGTCCGGGGCGAAGATCGGTTCGGAGACGACGGTGGTCTTCGAGACCAGCCGCGGCTTTCCGCCCTCGGCGCCCACGACGTACGGCACCGGGCTGTATTCGCCGCGGCTGGAAGTGAAGCTGAGGAGGTCGCCGTCGGGCGACCAGGAGGGACGCGAGAGGTTCGGCCGGACGACCCCGTCGCCCTCGCCGCCGACCAGCAGCTGCGGGTCCTCCCCGCTCGGCCCGACCGTTTCGATCGCGCTGAGGTCCGGATAGGGACGGGAGACCTCGACCGCCAGCCGCGGTCCGGGCGGCGCCGCGGCCTCGGCGTCGACGGTCCCGAAGGCCACCAGCGCCAGCAGCGCGAAAAGGACGAGACGGCGAGCCATCTCACTTCCTTACCCCCTACCTCGCGGGAATCGCCCTCCCCGGGTCCGGCGACCGTCGAGACGAGCGGACGGATCGGCTACTCGGCAAGAAGCGGCAGCAGCGCCTGCAGCTTCACCTCGGTCTCGGCCAGCTCGGCCTCGGGGTCCGAGCCGGCGACGACGCCGACGCCGGCGAAGAGGTGGGCCTCGCGGTCGCGGAGGAGGGCGCTGCGGAGGGCGACGCAGAACTCGCCGTCCTCGGTCGCGTCCATCCAGCCAACCGGGGCCGCGTACCAGCCGCGGTCCATGCCCTCGAGCTCGGCGATCGCGGCGGCAGCCGCGGGCCAGGGCTCGCCGCCGACCGCGGGCGTCGGGTGGAGGAGGCCGGCGAGCTCGATCGCCGAGCGGGGGTCGGCCATCTGGGCGATCACCGGCGTCGCCAGGTGCTGGATGTTCGCCACCTTGACGATCTCCGGCTCGGCCGCGGCCTCGACCCAGACGGCGTGCGGGCGCAGGGCGCGGACGATCCGCTCGGCGACGATCCGCTGCTCGCGGCGGTCCTTGTCGCTGCGCAGCAGCTGCTCGCCGAGGTGGTCGTCAACGGCCGGGTCGGAGCTGCGGCGGGTCGAGCCGGCGAGGGCGACGGTGGAGACGCTGGCGCCGGAACGGCGGACCAGCAGCTCCGGGCTGGCGCCGATGAAAGCGGCCTCGGGCGTGCCGCAGCAGAAGCAGAAGCAGGCCGGGAACTGCTCGCGCATGCCGCCGAAGACCGCGGCCGGGTCATAGGCGCCGGCGGCGCTGACGATCACCTCGCGGGCGAGCACCACCTTGCTCATCTCGCTGGCGGCGATCCGCGATGTGGCGCCCTCGACCACGGCTTCGAACTCGCGCGGCGGGCGGGCGCTGCGGATCTCGGCGTGGGCGGTCGGGTGCGGGTCGAGCAGCGGCAGCGGGGCGTCGAGGCGGAGCGCGGCGAGGCGCGAGCGCAGCCTCTCCCCCAGTCGTTCGACATCCTCCCCCGGCCGGACGATCGCGTTGACGGTGAGGAAGGCGCGCCCGCCGCTGCTGCAGAGCGATACCTCGGGCAGGACGAGGGAGGCCGGCGCCAGCGAGGACCAGGTCGGCGTCGAGCCGCCCTCGGGGTCGAAGGCGAAGCCGCCGAGCCAGACCGGCCCGGCGCCTGCCGGAAGCCCCCGCGGCTCCTCGAGGACGGCGCCGCCCCCGATCCGCAGGCACTCCTCGGCGACCTCGCCGAAACGTGCCTCGCCCCGCGAACTCGCCTCGTGCGCGACGCCGAGGCCCGCCAGGGCGAACTCCCTGTCCGGCTGCTCCCAGCAGAACCAGCGATCGCTCGCCAACCGCGAAGCGAAGACGACCGCGCAGGGGTCGTCGACCTCGACTTCCTCGGTGATGCTTACAAGAGTTCTTCTTCCCCGGGCGAGAGCGCGAGCGGCCGCCGGTCGGAGGCTAGAAAATGACGAAGTCCAGAGGTCGCCAGGCAAGGACGCAGGAAGCCTGAATAGCAGAGCTATTCAGGCGACTGAGGACGCCGCATGGCGGCGTCTGGGGTCGTCATTTTCAGTCTCCGCCGCGGCCGATTGCGATCTCGCCCGTCCGAACCATTTCGACCAGGCCGTGCGGGCGGACCATCCGCTCGAAGGCCTCGATCTTGTCGGCGGATCCGGTCACCTCGATCGTCATCGTCCGCCGCGCGACGTCGACGATTTTCCCCCGGAAGATCTCGGCGAACTGGATGATCTCGGCCCGGTTCTCGACCGCCGAGGAGACCTTGAACAGCGCCATCTCGCGGGCGACCGTCTCCTCCGGCTCCATGTCGCGGATCTTCAGCACGTTGACGAGCTTGTGCAGCTGCTTGGTCACCTGGTCGATCGGGTGGACGGCGCCGTCGAGGGTGAGCGTGATCCGCGAGATGCTGGGGTCGTCGGTCGGGCCGACGGCGAGCGTGTCGATGTTGAAGCCGCGGCGCGAGAAGAGCCCGGCGATGCGCGCCAAAACGCCCGGCTTGTTCTCCACCAGGATCGAGAGGATGTGCTTGCGCCCGCTCAGTTGACCGGGCACATGCAGGTCCTCGAGCCGAACGGCCTGCGGCGTCCCGGCCTCCATCA
>CAMLHB010000036.1 GCA_946479725.1 uncultured Actinomycetes bacterium
CGGCTTCGAAGGTGGCGAGGGGACAGCGTTCGGTGGCCCCGGGGTTGACGTTGAGGCCGACCGGCAGGTCGACCCGGACCCGCGCCAGTTCCGCGTCCGGCGTCGGCCCCAGCGCGCCCGGGCTGTTCGCGACGATGAACTGCGTGAAGCCGTAGTTCGGGTGCCCGGCTGCCTGTTCGAAGAACCAGTCCGGCGTGTCCACCGAGCAGACTTCTGCCCCCGGGGCCCCCGGGTTGACCGCTTCGGTGGCGCAGGTCCCCGCCTGCCAGCCGGAGTTGACTTTCGGTTCGTGGGGATCGATCGGAGGGGCGATCACGTCTTCCGTATTGGCGAAGGCGCTTGCCGGCAGCAGCGACAGAAGGCAGGCGAGCAGCACAAGCAGAACAGCGGCAAATCGCGATCTCGACACCGGTTTTCTCCTCCCTGGAAGCATCCTCAACGAAAAGACTACCCGAAATTAATGACTTGAGTCAATAATTTTGGGTAATATCGGCTCATGCCAACCCAGAACGGACATTCCCCCCATCCCAACTCTGTAAACGGCGATTCCCACGGAAAAGCCCCGGAAAATGCCCACAACGGCAACGGTCGTTCTGCCCTTCCCGTGAACTGGGAGCGGCTCGCCCGGGCCACCGCCCATCCGTTGCGGGTCTCGATCCTCGAAATTCTTGGCATCGATGGCGGCCGGATCCTCTCCCCCAGCGACCTCAGTCGCGAGCTGCAGATCCCCCTCAGCAACACCAACTACCACGTCACCGAGCTGGCGAAAGCGGGCCTGATCGAGCTGGTCCGGGAGCGCCAGGTGCGCGGCGCCACCGAGCACTTCTACCGGCTTCCCGAGGCTGCGCCGGCCGCAGGGTCCAAGGACCCGGTCGAAGAAGTGAAGCGCGCCTGGGCGATGGCCTAGCCCCCGCCCAGGCGACGGTTGCTACTAGGGCTCCAGCTCGATTGCGAGCTCGTATTTGTCGACCGCGACGCGCTGGCCCATGCCGCCGCCGGGCGGGCTCATCGAGTTCAGCGTCTCGTCGCCCTGCCGGTAGTCCTCCTCGGTCTCGAAGAGGGTGATCGCCATCGCTTTGCCGCCCTCGAGGTCGTGCAGGACCCAGAGCTTCTTCGCCGGCAGACCCTCCGGCGGCCCCGACTCCGCGTCGGCGCGGATCCGCTCGACGCTGTCCTTCATCGCCTCGGCCTCAGCCCCCTCCCAACGCACAACCCTTGCGTACATGACCTTCCTCCTGTCTGATTGGGATGACGGACCTAGCGGACCACGTTCCCAGGGCTAAATCAAGCCTTCTCTCGATCGCGTTCCAGCAGCGCTGCGGCGACGAAGGGGAAGACCAGGGTGGAGAGCATCGCGGCGCCGACCAGCCCGGCCGCGGTCGAGGTTTTCATGTGGCCGGCCTCGACGGCGATCGTCGTGATCGCGACGACCAGCGGCAGCTCGGTCGCCGAGTAGAAGGCGAGGGCGGCGCGTTCGCGGGCGTCGAGGACTTCGCGGTAGAGGAGCAGAGCCGGGGCGCCGCGGACGACGAGGAAGAGGCCGAAGAAGAGCGCCAGCTTTGCCAGCGCCGCGGCCGAGCCGAGCGCGTCGAGGTCGAAGCCGATGCCGCTGGTGACGAAGAAGAAGGGGACGAAGAAGCCGAAGCCGACCGCGGTCAGCTTCGACTCGAAGACCGCCAGCTCGTGGCCCTGCAGGGCGAGCCGGGTGATCAGGCCGGCGACGAAGCCGCCGAGGAGGACGTCGAGGCCGATCTTGCTGGCCAGGAGGACGAGCCCGAAGACGAGAACGACGGTCACCCGCACCGCCAGCTGGCTGCTGGTCTCGAAGGTTCGCTCGAAGGCGTTCCAGCCGCGGCCGGCGAGGCGGATCGAGGCGAGGGCGACGCCTACCGCCATCGCGACGAAGGCGACGAGGATCGCCGCCTCGTGGACCGGGTGGTCGGTGGAGAGGAAGAGCGCCACCAGCAGCACCGGGCCGAACTCCCCGGCCCCGCCGGCGGCCAGCAGGTAGGTGCCGAAGCGGGTCTTCAGCTCGCCGTTGTCGCGGAGGATCGGGATCAGGGTCCCGATCGCCGTCGTCGCCATCGCCGCCCCGGCGTAGAGGAAGGTGTCGATCACCCCGAGGGCGGCGAGGACGGCGCCGATCGCGAAGGCGAGGACGACCGAGAGCAGCCAGCCGCCGCCGCCGAGCTCGATCGGGCGGCCGCGGATGCGCTCGAAGTCGATCTCGTAGCCGGCGAAGAAAAAGAGCATCCCGAGGCCGAGGTTGGAGAAGAAGTCGACGAAGTCGTCGGCCTTGGCGAGGTGCAGAACCTGCGGGCCGATGAGGATCCCGAGAAAGAGCTCGACGACGACCACCGGCGGCGCCAACCGCGCCGGCAGCACCGCCACCGTCACCGCCGCGAGGGCCGAGACGAGGACGATGAAGAAGAACGACTCGACGTCGACGTGGATCATCGGCGGCCGCGGACCCGGATGTACGTTTCCTTGCGCTCAGGCACCGCGCAGAGTGAATCGCACTCGGGCCCCGGGCGACTTCGGCTCCAGCCAGATGCGGCCGCCGTGGGCCTCGACGATCGCCTTGGCGATCGCCAGGCCGAGGCCGGCGCCGTCCTCGCCGCGGGAGGCGTCGCCGCGGTAGAAGGCCTCGAAGACGCGGTCGGCGTCGGCGTCGGCGATGCCCTCCCCCTCGTCGTCTACCTCGACCTCGACTCCCCTGCCCTGCGCCCGCGCGCGCACGGTGACGCTGCCGTCGGCGGGGGTGTGGCGGATCGCGTTCTGGATCAGATTGAAGAGGACCCGCTGCAGCTTCTCGGGGTCGCCGGCGGCGAGCAGCGATCCGGGCGGCAGGTCGGCAGCCACGCGTACCCCGCGGGCGTCGGCCTGGACCCGCATCGCCGCCACCGTCTCGTCGATCAGGGCGCCGAGCTCGACCTGCCGGATCGACCAGGAGATCTCCCCCGCCTCGATCCGCGAGAGCTCGAAGAGGTCGTCGACGAGGCCGCCGAGGACGTCGACGTGGGTGCGGATCTGCCGCAGGTAGCGCTCGCGCGTCGCGCCGGTGGCGACGCCGTCGTCGATCGACTCGACCAGGAGGCGCAGCGAGGCCAGTGGCGTGCGCAGGTCGTGCGAGGCGGCGGCGACGAGCTGGCGGCGCGCGCCCTCGATCTCGCGGTTGGCCCGCTCCTCCATCGCCAGGCGGGCGGCGAGGGCGCCGGCGAGGGCGATCCCGGCCGCCGCCAGCAGGGCGAGGACGATCTGCTCGGCCCCCATCCCGTGCGGGACGGCGACCGCGGCGGCGCCCGCGAGGAAGGCGGCGAGGGCGATCGCGATCGCGCGCCTCATCTTCCCCTCCCCCCGCTCATGCCCTGAACCTGTAGCCGACGCCCCAGACCGTCTCGATGAAGCGCGGCTCGGCCGGGTCCTCGCCGAGCTTGCCGCGGAGGCGGCGGACATGGACGGTGACGGTGCTGGTGTCGGTGAAGAAGGGGTAGTCCCAGACCGCCTCCATCAGCTGGTCGCGGGTGAAGACGCGGCCGGGCCGGGCGGCGAGGTAGGCGAGCAGGTCGAACTCGCGCATCGTCAGGTCGAGCTCGGCGCCGTCGAGGAGGGCGCGGCGGCTCGCCGGCTCCACCCGCAGCGGCCCGCGCTCGATCGGCGGCTCGGCCTCCTCCTCGCCCTCGGGCGGGGCGACGCGACGCAGCACCGCCTCGACCCGGGCGACCAGCTCGGCCGGGGAGAACGGCTTCACCACGTAGTCGTCGGCGCCGTGGCGGAGGCCGAGGAGGCGGTCGTTCTCCTCGCCGCGCGCGGTCAGCAGGATCACCGCCACCCGCTTCCCCGGCCGCTCGTGCAGGCGGCGCAGGACCTCGATCCCGTCGATGCCGGGGAGCATCACGTCGAGGACGACGAGGTCGGGGCGGTGCAGCTCGACGAGGCGCAGGGCCTCGGGCCCGTCCATCGCCCGCTCGACCGCGAAGCCGGCGCGCTCGAGGTAGGTGCCGACGACCTCGACGATCGTCGGCTCGTCGTCGACGACGAGGACGCTGCCGTTGCCGCGGTCGGCCATCGCCGGGATTCTCGCGCCTGCGCTAACCGAAGGTGAAGGCATAGCCCATCGTCCCCGCTTCCGGTTCGATTCGCAGCAGGTGTTCGCCGACCTGCGGCAGGTCGACCAGTTCGTAGAGGCGCTGCGCGCGCACGGTCACGGCGCCGCCGTGGACGTCGGCGCCCGCCGCGGCGCCGATCGGCTTGCCGTCGAGGCTGACGCGCACCCGCCGCGGCCGGCCGTCGACCGTCCCCAGCACCAGGTAGACGCGGCGGGCCCCGAAGTTCAGTTCGAGCGAGCCGCCGGCGGCCGTCGCCGAGTGGAATTCGATCCGCCAGGGGCCGCGGTAGGCGAACTGGTTCTCGGGCACTTCGGCCGGGGCCGCGAAGTCGTGCAGGCCCGGCGAGAGCTTCGGGTTGGTGAAGCGTTCGGCGCGGGCGGCGCCGAGGTAGGTCTCGGGCGTCGTCACCCCGGCTTCGGCTTCGATCCCCCTGGCGCCGGACATTCCCTTGCCGACCTGGTCGCCCGCTTCGGCCAGCAGCTCCCGGATCACCTTCTCCTTCTCGCCGTATTCGCCCTCGCCGAAGTGGACGTAGCGGACCCGGCCGCGGGCGTCGATGAAGTACTCCGCCGGCCAGTACTGGTTGGCGTAGGCCTCCCAGGTGCGCAGTTCGTTGTCCTGGGCGACGGGATAGCGGAGGCCGTTGCGCTCGATCGCTTCCTCGACGTTGCCGGGGTCGCGCTCGAAGGGGAACTCGGGCGAGTGGACGCCGACGATCGTCAGGCCGTCCTTGCGGTAGCGCCTGTCCCAGGCCTTCAGGTAGGGCAGGGTGCGGATGCAGTTGATGCAGCTGTAGGTCCAGAAGTCGACGAGTACCACGCGGCCGCGCAGCCCGCGCAGGGTCAGGGGCCGGTCGCCGGGCGTGTTGAACCAGCGCTCGTTGCCGACGAATTCCGGCGCCCTGCCGAGGACCGGCAGGCCGGAGGCCTTCCCCGGCACGGGCGCGTCGCTCACTGCGAACTTGACCGCGTGGCCCTGCCCGCGCAGGTCGGCCAGGGCTTCCTGGGCCGAGGCGCTGTCCTCGAGCGCTTCGCTGGGGTTGACGAGGAAGCTCGGCAGGTCGCTGGCGATCGCGTTCTGGAAGCGGATGTCGTAGTTGCCGAGCATCGCCAGGCCGACGACGACCATCACCGCCCCCATCGCGACCTGCAGGGCGATGCCGCGCCGGGCCAGCGGCGCGATCGCCCGCCGGCCGCCGAGCATCAGGAAGTAGAGGACGACCGCCGAGCCGATCCCGTAGCTGAGCGCCACGGCGAGGCGACCGGCGCCGAACGGCTGCGAGGCCGAGACGGTGATCACGCCGGCGAGGATCGGCCCGGCGCAGGGGGCGTAGACGAGGCCGAGGCTGAGCCCGACGAGGACGCCCGACCAGAAGCCCTCCCCACCGCTCCGCGGCCCGCCGGCCCGGGCGCCGAGCCGGCTCAGCCAGGCCTCGACCCGGGCCGCCAGCGGTGGCGCCATCAGGGTCAGCCCGAAGCCGATCAGGACCGCGATCGCCAGCTTGCGCAGCAGGTCGTCGGGGAGCCCGAGCGCGGCGATCACGTAGACCAGGGCGACGGTGGCGAAGGTGAAGGAGACCGCCAGCCCGGCGACGATCCCGAGCGGCCGCCGCCGCCCCCCGGTCGCCCCGGCCGAGAGCGCGATCGGCAGCACCGGCAGCACGCATGGCGAGAGCGCCGTGGCGGCGCCGGCGAGGAACCCGAAGAGGACCAGTAGGACCATCAGTTGCCCTTCATCGCCCCGCCGTGATCTTCGCCTCCGTCGTGCATGGTGCCGTGGTCGTTCTTCATCGCGTCAACGCTGTGCTGGCCGTTCATCGCGTTCCCGTGGTTCATCGCGCCGTTGGAACTCTGACCGCCGGGCGTCGTCGCCTTCACCGAGCTGGTCGAGTCCCCTCCCCCACCGCAACCGCCAAGGACGAGCACCCCGCCAACCGCAACCGCCGCCAAGACCGGGCTCGCCTTCCTCAACCGCATCGCCGCTCCTTCCGTTCGTGGACGCGACTGACGGTACGGAGGAAATGTGACGAGGGAAGAAACTCGGGTCAACCGAGAACGGCAATCTCGCAGTTGATGCCGGCAGCGCGCTTGATCCGTCCATCGGCCGTGACCAACGGCGTGTCCAGCGCCTCGGCAAGGGCGACGTAGGAGGCGTCATAGGCACTGAGGTTGTCGCGCAACTCCCACACCCGGGCGAGCAGCGGCAGATGGGGGACGCGGCGCAGCGGCAGCGCGGCGAGATCGGTGAGCGCCAGGGAGGATCGGCGCTCATCGAGCCTCTTGGCTCTGGCCGCGCGGCGCAGGGTTGAGACGACCTCCAAATCGATCAGCTCCGGTGCTGCGAGCTGCTCACCACGCAGGCGCTCGCGGGCGCGATCCCCGTCGGTGTCGTCGTCGGCGAGGGCTGGCGCGAGCACGGAAGCGTCAACGACGATCACGCTGCGCGCTGGCGATCGGCGCGGAGGCTCTCGGCGGCGAAGTCGAAGCCGAGCGAGCCGCCGGCGCGACCACCTGCTCGGTCCAGAACCTCCTCCAGCGTCTCCGCCTCGGCATGCCGCGTCAGCTCGGCAAGCAGATACTCCTGCAACGACTGCCCTCCGGCGGCGGCCCGCTTGCGCAGAACCCGGTGCACGTCGGGCGGCACGTTCTTGATCTGGACGCTCGGCATCTTGGATCTCTGGGAAGTATAGCGCCAATTTAGCGCCAAAACATGGATATTGGCGCCCGACCCGGAAAGACCCAGCTCAGCCCTTCAGAGCGGACGACGGGGGTCGAACCCGCGACCTCAAGCTTGGGAAGCTTGCGCTCTACCAACTGAGCTACGTCCGCGTGCGGAGTTGATTCTAGGAGGCATGGGCGCGGGCGGGCTGCCCGGAGGCGCTGGGATCTAGTCTTCGGCGTCTGTGAGCGTTCGCTCTGTCATCGCGGTCCTGGGCGTGCTGGCCGTCGTCGGCCTGCTCGTCTTCGGGCTGGCCAGCAAGGGGTCCTCGGGCGTCGAGGTGGGAGACAAGGCGCCGAGCTCGGCGATGCCGCGCCTGGAAGGGGAAGGTGACGGGTCGCTGGCGAACTACCGCGGCAAGTGGGTGCTGGTCAACTTCTGGGCCTCCTGGTGCCCGCCCTGCCGGGCCGAGGCGCCGGCCCTGGAGGAATTCCAGCGGCAGCGCCGGGGGGCTGACTTCACCGTGCTCGGGATCGACTCGCGGGACCTCAGCGGCGACGGCCGCGCCTTCGTCCGCAGGTACGGGCTCAGCTATCCGCAGCTGCGCGACGCCAACGGCGACGCCAGCCACGACTTCGGGACGACGGGGCTGCCGGAGAGCTACCTGGTCGACCCGCGCGGGGTCGTGCGGCTGCACGCGGTCGGTCCGGTCGACGAGGAATATCTGCGCAGCGAAGTGGAATCGCTGCTGCCGAAGGGGAAGTCGTGAGGGCGCGCCCCGCCCTTCTCGCCGCGCTCGCACTGGCGCTGCTGGCGCCGCCCGCCTCCGCCGCCGGCCAGGCCTCGCTGACCGAACTCGAAAAGGAAGTGATGTGCCCGGTCTGCGGCACCCTGCTGCAGCTGGCCGAATCGCCGCAGGCCCAGCGCGAGCGGGTCTTCATCGAACGCCAGATCGAGGCCGGCAAGAGCGAAGCGGAAATCAAGGACGCCCTGGTCGCCGAGTACGGCAACGAGGTCCTCGCCCTGCCGCCCGACTCCGGCTTCAGCCTCTCCGCCTACGTGGTCCCGATCGTCGCCCTGCTGGTCGCCGCGGTGGCGCTGGCCCTCGGGGTGCTGCGCTGGCGCCGGGCCGGGGGCGGCCGCAGCGACGACGAGACCGCGGCGCCCGCGGCGGGCCCAAGCGAGCAGGACTCCGAGAGGCTCGACGCCGACCTCGCCCGCTACGACCTCTGACCCTCTAACAGACGAATTACGCCGCGACGACCAGCGCGCCCAGGGTGACGGGCGGCAGGCGGCGAATCGCACTTCGCAGCTCCCGTCCCTCGCCGCCCTTCTCCTGCCCCTCGCGGAGCCCGGCGACCACCGCGTCCGCCTGCGCGGCGACGACGAGGCAGGAACCTGGTTCGGCCAGCACCGGCGGGGCGAGCAGGAGGACCAGCTCGTAGGCGTCGCGCAGCTTGCCGACCATGTGGGAGAAGCTCTGCAGGCCGAGCAGCGTCTCGGCTCTCGTTGCCGGCCGACCGGCGCTGATGCAGACGAGCGGGTCGTGGAGACCGCCCGCCGCCGGTCCGGCAAGGACGATCGGCTGCAGGATGTCGGCCGGTTCGGCCTCCCAGCGCAGGTACTCGTGCAGGCCGGGTGCCGCGGCGAGGCCGATCTGCGCCGCCAGCCGCGGCTGCGCGAGCCCGCAGTCGACGAGAATCGTGCGCCGGCCGGCGGCGCTCGAGGCCGCGGCGAGGCCGACCGCGGCCACCGCCGGCTCCCCCTCCTCCCCGGCGAGCAGCACCACCCGGTGCGGCCCCAGCTGCGGCAGCGCCTCGCCGAGGCGCTCGAAGTCGCCGCGCCGCAGCGCCCACGCCGCCGACGCCGGCGCGGGCCCGGCGATCTCCGCCAGCAGCGGGAGCCTGGCGCGGCCCCGCAGCATCACATCCGCTCGGGAGCCGAGATTCCCAACAGGCCCAGCGCCGCGGCGATCGTCCGCTTCGTCGCCAGGCAAAGCGCCAGCCGCGAGGCTTCGACCCCCTCGCCCTCGGTCCCGACCACCTGGCAGTCGCGGTAGAAGGCGTGGAAGTCGGCCGCGACCGCGGTCGAGTAGGCGCAAATCCGGTGCGGGGCGCGCCGCGCCGCCGCCACCCGGACCTCCTCGGGAAACTCGAGCAGGCGCTTGACCAGCACCTTCTCGCTCTCCTCCAGCGGCGCCCGCTCGTCCGCCGCCGCCGGCTCAGCCGAGCCGCCCTCCTCCTCGGCTTTGCGGAGAATGCTGGCGATCCGGGCGTGCGCGTACTGGACGTAGTAGACGGGGTTCTCGCTCGACTGGCTGCGGGCCAGCTCGAGATCGAGGTCGACCGTCGTCTCGTGGCTGCGCCAGAGCATGAACCAGCGGGCCGCGTCGACGCCGATGTCGTCGACAAGCTCGTCGAGGGTGACGAAGTCCCCGGTCCGCTTCGACATCTGCACCCGCTCGCCGCCTTCGACGATGTGGACCAAGCTCATCAGCAGCGCCTCGAAGTGCCCCGGGTCGGCGCCGAGCGCCTCGATCGCCGCCCGCATCCGTGCCACGTAGCCGTGGTGGTCGGCGCCCCAGACGTCAATCAGGCGCTCGAACCCGCGCTGCAGCTTGTCCCAGTGGTAGGCGATGTCCGGCGTCAGGTAGGTCGCCTCGCCGTTGGAGCGGATCAGAACCCGGTCCTTGTCGTCGCCGAAGTCGGTGGTTCGGAGCCAGAGCGCGTCCTCGTGGCGGTAGGTGTGGCCGCGCTTCTCGAGCTCGGCCAGCGCCTCCTCGACCTCGCCTTTGGCGTAGAGGCTGCGCTCGGAGAACCAGTTGTCGAAGCGGACGCCGAAGCGCTCGAGCGTCTGCTCGACCTCCTTCAGGATCTCCTCGATCCCCCGCTTTTCCAGCGCCTCGCGGTCGTCGACGCCGATCCCCTCGGCGGCCAGCCGCTCGGCGATCTCACCGACGTAGGCGCCACCGTAGCCGTCCTCGGGCGGCTCCTCGCCCCGCATCCGCGCCGCGATCGAATCGGCGAAGCGGCCGATCTGGCTGCCGGCGTCGTTGACGTAGTACTCGCGCCGGACCTCGTGGCCGGCCGCCTCCAGCAGCCGCACCAGGGAGTCGCCGAGGGCGGCGTTGCGGGCGGTGCCGACGTGGATCGGCCCGGTCGGGTTGGCGGAGACGAACTCGACCAGGACCTTCTCCGGGTTCTCGGTCGGCGTCGGCCCGAGGTCCTCTCCGGCCGCCAGCAGGCCGCCGAGCGCCCGCAGGTACCAGCCGTCGGCGAGGAAGAAGTTGACGAAGCCGGGGCCGGCGACCTCGATCCGCTCGAGGTCGGGGGCAAGCCCCGGATTCGCTTCCAACTCGCCCCGCAGCCGCTCCGCCACGGCCCGCGGGTTGTCGCCCAGCGAGCCGGCGAGGAGCATCGCGGCGTTGGAGCTGTAGTCGCCGAGGTCGGGCTTGGGCGGCCGCTCCAGGGTCGGCCGCGGGCCGGTCGGCTCGCCGTCGCGAAGAGCCCGCGCGGCAGCCTCGACCGCGCCCCGCAGAGCGGCGACTGATTCGGTTGCGCTCACGGAGCAATCGTATGGACCGGGGCCGAACCTGGGTACGCTCCTCGCCTTGCGCGCAGCCGTCCTCAGCGACATCCACGCCAACCGGCAGGCCCTCGAGGCCGTCCTCGCCGCGGTCGAGGAGGCGGAGGTTGACCAGGCCTGGTGCCTGGGCGACCTGGTCGGCTACGGCGCCGACCCCGAGGTTTGCACGGCCCTCGTCCGCGAGCGCTGCAGCACCTGCCTGGTCGGCAACCACGACCTCGCCCTGCTGGGGGCGCTCGACATCTCGACCTTCTCCGAGGCGGCGGCCGCGGCGGTCGAATGGACCCGGGGACAGGTGAGCGAGGCGACCCTGGACTTCCTCGCCGGGCTGGAGCCGACCGCCTCCCAGAGCGGCGTCGGCCTCTTCCACGCATCCCCCCGCGACCCGGTCTGGGAGTACGTGCTCTCGAGCGACCAGGCCGAGGCGGGCCTCGACGCCCAGGAGGAGAGAGTGGGGCTGATCGGCCACTCCCACATCGCCCTCTTCTTCATGCGGGCGGCGGGGGCGCGGCCCGGCCACGCCCAGGGCGCGCAGGCGAGCGACGGGGCCGAGATCGAGATCCCCGAGGGCGAATGGCTGCTCAACCCCGGCAGCGTCGGCCAGCCGCGCGACGGCGACCCCCGCGCCGCCTGGCTGGAGCTCGACACCGAGAGCTGGGTGGCCCGCTACCACCGCGTCGAGTACGACATCGAGGGGGCCGCGGCGGCGATCCGCGACGCCGGGCTGCCGGACGTCCTTGCCGAGCGCCTGGAGGCCGGCCGTTGAACGAGAAATGCAGGGGAAATATCGGCGGCGGGCCTTTCTCTAGACTCGAATCATGCCCCGCCTGAGCGCAATTTTCCTCGCCTTCGCCCTCGGCGCCGCCAGCGCCGTGGCGCTGGTCGCCTGCGGCGGCGGCAAGAGCGCCGAGCTGCTGCCGGGGACGACCGCCGACCAGATCGAATCGAACCTCGACAAGGTCGCCGCGCTGGCCCGGGAAGAAGACTGCGTCGGCGCCGAAGACGCGGTCGCCGAGGTGACGGCGGAGGTCGAAGAACTGGAAGGGGTCGACCTGAAGCTGAAGGCGGCGCTGGAAGAAGGGACGGCGAAGCTGAGCGCGGTGGTCGGCCGCTGCGAAGAAGAAACCACCGAAGAAGCGGAACCTGCGCTGGAAACGACTGTTGAAGCTGACGAACCGGCAGAAGAGAAGAAACCGAAGCAGGACAAAAAGGCCGAAAAGGAAGCAGAAGAAACCGCGGAACAGGAAGAAGAAGCCGCGGAAGGCGAAGGGCCGAGCCTGCCGCCGCAGTCGAACGGCAAAGGCGAAGAAAAAGGCAATGGCGGCGGCGAAGAAGAAGTCCAACCCGAAAGCGAAGAAACCCCACCCTCGGGCGGGGTAGGTCCTGGCGTGGGTGTCGAATGATGGAGGCCGGCGCGGGAACCCTCTCGGGGCGCTACGAGACCGCTGAGAAGCTCGGCACCGGCGGGATGTCGAACGTCTACAAGGCGACCGACCGCATCCTCGAGCGCACGGTGGCGGTGAAGATCCTCGCCGAGCACCTCTCCGACGACGAGCGCTTCGTCGCCCGCTTCCGCCGCGAGGCACTGGCGGTGGCGAAGCTGATCCACCCGAACATCGTCCAGGTCTACGACACCGGCGTCGACGAGGGGCGCCACTACATCGTCATGGAGTACGTCGAGGGCCGCTCGGGGGCGCAGATCCTGCAGCGCCAGGGGCCGGTCGAGCCGGAGATCGCGGCGGAGATCGGGATCCAGGCCTGCGCCGGGCTCGACTACGCCCACCGGCGGGGAATCATCCACCGCGACGTCAAGCCGGGGAACCTGATGATCGTCGGCGGCCCGGTCGGCGGCGGCGAGATGATCGTCAAGCTGACCGACTTCGGGATCGCCCGGGCGATCGAGCAGACCCGGATCACGCAGGTCGGCTCGGTGGTCGGCACCGCCGCCTACCTGGCGCCCGAGCAGGTGCGCGGCGAGGAGGCGACGCCGGCGACCGACGTTTACGCCCTCGGCGTCGTCCTCTACCAGTTCCTCACCGGCCGCCTGCCCTACGAGGGCTCCTCACTGGCCGAGCTGGCAGTGCGCCAGCAGAACGAGAAGCCGCTGCCGCCCGACACCTACAACAGCGAAGTCCCCGACACGCTCGGGGCGGCGGTGCTGCGGGCACTCGAGGGCGACCCGAACCGCCGCTACGCCAGCGCCGACGAGCTTTCGGCGGGGCTGCGGCTGGGGATGGAAGGCGGCGACGTGACCCTGCCGCTGGAAGAGGGCACCTCGGCGACCCGCGTCCTCGGCGGCGACACCGCCGCCACCCGCCACATGGGCCGCGACACCGCCCAAACCGAGTACCGCCCCGCCCAGTCCCAAACCCGGCGCCCCGCGCCGCGGGTCGCCCCGGCTCCCGTCCCAGCTCCCCCAAGAGCAACCGCCCCCCCACGCAAGCGCGGAGTTTTTTCTCGCTTCGCTCGTTTCGTCCTAGCTGCAGTAGCCCTGGTCCTTGTCGCAGCAGCTGTGGCGACCGCAGTAATCGTCACGACCGACAAGGCCGCCGGCGTCAGGGTCTCCAAAGTCGCGGGAGACACCATCGACAAGGTCGTGGAAGAAGTAAAGGAACTCGTCCGCAACAACAAGGAATAGCTGCGCGTTTTTGTCAACCTATGGTTGACAAAGTCGCCCAGGGGGCGGCGCCAGCCAGTACGGCGACGCGGTACTCGTCGAATCGCCCTTCCCCAATCGCCTTCCGCGCGCCGGTAGTCAACTCCCGCATGTAGGTGAGGTTGTGGATGACGATGAGGCGGACCGCGGTCAGCTCCTCGGCGCGGGAGAGGTAGCTGACGTAGTCGCGGTCGTGGCGCTGGCAGGTGGTGCAGGGGCAGCCCTCGACCAAGGGTTCGCGGTCGCCGACCCACCTCCCCTTGCGCATGTCGAGCCGCCAGCGGGTCTCGGGCGAGGGCGCGAGGGCGACCCCGTGGCGGGAGAGCCGGGTGGGGACGGCGCAGTCGAAGACGTCGAGGCCGAGGGCGATGCCGCCGAGCAGGTCGTCGACCTCGCCGATCCCGAGCAGGTGCTTCGGCGCCTCCACGGGAAGAAGCGGCGCCGTCATCGCCAGCACCGCCGCCATCTCCTCCTTGTCGCGGCCGAGGGTGCCGCCGATCGCGAGGCCGTCGACGCCCGCCTCGGAGACGGCCTGGGCCGATTCCCGCCGCAGGTCCTCATGCGTGCCGCCCTGGACGATCCCGAAGACCGCCTGGCGCTCGGGACCGTGCTCGCGGTGCCAGGCGAGGCAGCGGTCGAGCCAGCGGTGGGTCCGCTCGGTCGAGCGGGCGGTGTACTCGCGGTCGGCGTGGAAGGGCGTGCACTCGTCGAAGACGAGGGCGATGTCGGAGCCGAGCTGCGCCTGCACGCTCATCGAGACCTCGGGCGAGATGAACAGCTCGGCGCCGTCGCGCGGCGACTGGAACCGCGCCCCCTCCTCGCTGATCTCGACCTTGGAGCCGTGGTCACCGGAGCGGCCTGAGCCCTTGACCTCGTTGGCGACGCCGCCGTGGGCGAGCGAGAAGACCTGGAAGCCGCCGGAGTCGGTGATGATCGCCCGCTCCCAGCCCATGAACCCGTGCAGCCCGCCCGCCGCCGCGATCCGCTCCGGCCCCGGCGAGACGAACAGGTGGTAGGTGTTGCCGAGGATCAGCTCATAGCCGAGCCCGGCCACCTCGACCGATTCCAGCCCCCGCACCGTCCCCTTCGTCGCCAGCGGGATGAACGCCGGCGTCTCGATCGGCCCGTGGGCCGTGTGGATCACCCCTGCCCGGGCGCTGCCGTCCCGGGCGCTGATCTCGAAGCGCAGCCTGTTCTCGTCCCGTCTCATCTAGACGTTTGGTGAATTTTCCCCCTATGGGGTGGAAAATTCACCACTCACTCGACCAGCGACTTCCCCGTCATCGCGTCGGGCTGCGTGATGCCGAGGAGGTCGAGGGCGGTGGGGGCGACGTCGGCGAGGATGCCGCCGCTGCGGAGGTCGAGGCCCTTGGCGGTGACGATCAGGGGGACCGGGTTGAGGGAGTGGGCGGTGTTGGGGGAGCCGTCGGGCTCGAGCATGTGGTCGCAATTGCCGTGGTCGGCGGTGACGATGCAGGCGCCGCCCTTAGCGGTGACGGCCTCGATGACCCTGCCGAGCTGAGCGTCGACGGTCTCGACGGCCTTGACGGCGGCGGAGATGACGCCGGTGTGACCAACCATGTCGGGATTGGCGAAGTTGATGATCCCGAAGCGGTAGCTGCCCTCGTTCCAGTGCGAGACGAAGGTCTCGGCCGCGTCCTCGGCGCTCATCTCCGGCTTGTGGTCGTAGGTGGGGACGTCGCGGGGCGATTCGACCAGCGCCCGCTCTTCCCCCTCCACCTCCTGCTCCTTGCCGCCGTTGAAGAAGTAGGTGACGTGCGCGTACTTCTCGGTCTCGGCGACGTGGAGCTGGTTACCGCCGGCGGCGGCGATCGTCTCCGCCAGGGTCGTCTGCGGCCGCTGCTCGGGGAAGGCGACCGGGTAGGGCCAGCCCTTGCGGTACTCGGTCATCGTCGTCAGGTCGAGCGGGGCGGCGTCGCGGGGGAACTCGTCGAAGCCGGGCTCGGAGAGGGCGCGGCTGATCTGCCGGGCGCGGTCGGGGCGGAAGTTGATGAAGAGGGCGACGTCGCCTTCGGCGGCGCCGTCGTAATCGCCGATCACGGTCGGCACGACGAACTCATCAGTGTCGTCGCGCGCGTATGACTCGGCGATCGCCGCCGCCGCGCTCGGCGCCTGCAGGCCGCGGGCGTGGACGATCGCGTCGTAGGCGAGCTTGGTCCGCTCCCAGCGGGTGTCGCGGTCCATCGCGTAGTAGCGGCCGCTGACGGTGGCGACGCGGCCAGCGGCGCGCAGCCAGCGCTCGAGTTCCTCCAGGTAGCCCTTGCCGCCGTGGGGCAGGGTGTCGCGGCCGTCGGTGAAGGCGTGGAAGACGACGTCCGGCACGCCCTCCTGCGAGGCCAGCTCGATCGCCGCCTCGATGTGCTCCCAGCCGGAGTGGACGCCGCCGTCGGAGACCAGTCCCAGCAGGTGGAGGCGGCCGCGGGGGCTGGTGCGGGCGCGCTCGCAGGCGGCCAGCAGCACCTCGTTGTCGAAGAAGCTGCCGTCGGCGACGGCGTCGTCGATCCGGGCCAGGTCCTGCTTGACGATCGCCCCGGCGCCGAGGTTGAGGTGACCGACCTCGGAGTTCCCCATCTGCCCCTCCGGCAGGCCCACGTCGGGGCCCTGGGCGGAGAGCTGGGTGTGCGGGAACTCGCTCCAGAGGCGGTCGAAGACCGGCGTCTCGGCGAGGGAGATCGCGTTGCCCGGACCCGGCTCGGCCAGCCCCCAGCCGTCGAGGATGATCAGGGCCAGGGAGGGAACGAGGGGGCTCATCGCCTCAGCCCGCGGCTTCGACGATCGCCGCGAATTCTTCGGCGTCCAGCGATGCCCCGCCGACCAGGGCGCCGTCGACGTCGGGCAGCGCCAGCAGCTCGGCGGCGTTGCCGGGCTTGACCGAGCCGCCGTAGAGGATCCGGACCTTGTCGGCAGCCGCCCCGCGGGCGCGCAGCACGTCGCGGATGAAGGCGCAGACCTCCTGGGCCTGCTCGGGCGTCGCGGTGCGGCCGGTGCCGATCGCCCAGATCGGCTCGTAGGCGATGACGACGTTCTCGATCTGCCCCGCCTCAAGCCCGGCGAGGTCGGTTTGCAGCTGGCGCTCGAGGACTTCCTCGGTCTCCCCCGCGTCGCGCGCCTGCTCGCTCTCGCCGACGCAGAGGATCGGCTCAAGGTCGGCGACAAGCGCGGCCGGCACCTTGCGGGCCAGCGCCTCGTCGGTCTCGTTGAAGTACTGGCGGCGCTCGGAATGGCCGAGCACCACCGCCTCGACGTCGAGCTCGACCAGCATCGGCGCCGAGACCTCGCCGGTGAAGGCGCCCGAGCCCTCCTCGTGCATGTTCTGGGCGGCGACCTTGACCGCGGTCCCGTAGCGGCGCTCGACCACCGCGGTCAGCGCCGTGAACGGCGCGCAGATCACGACGTCGGACTGCGTCGCGGCAATCCGCGGCAGCAGCGCGTCGACGAACTGGGCCGCCTCGGCGACCGTCTTGTGCATCTTCCAGTTGGCGGCGATGTAAGGGGTGCGGTCAGGCACTCGCGGTCTCCTCCTTGGCGTCGAGCAGGGCCTCCACGCCCGGCAGCTTCTTTCCCTCCAGCAGCTCCAGCGAGGCGCCGCCGCCGGTCGAGACCCAGTCGACCTCGTCATCGAGGCCGAACTGGTTCAGCGCGGCGACGCTGTCGCCGCCGCCGACCACGGTGGTCCCCGGCGCCTTGGCGACCGCCTCGGCGACCGCACGAGTGCCGCCGGCGAAGGGCTCCATCTCGAAGGCCCCCATCGGCCCGTTCCAGAAGACCGTCCCGGCGCCGGCGATCGCCTCGGCGTAGCGCTCGGCGCTGCGGGGGCCGATGTCGAGGCCCATCCAGCCGTCGGGCACCTCCACCCCGTCGCTCTCCTTGCGCTCGGTATCGGCGGAGAACTCACGGCCGAGCACGAGGTCGACGGGCAGCATCAACTCGCAGTCGGACCCCTTGGCCCGCTCCAGCGCCTCCTCCGCATTGTCCTCGCCCTCGACCAGCGATTCGCCGACCGGGATCCCCTGGTCCTTGAAGAACC
>CAMLHB010000037.1 GCA_946479725.1 uncultured Actinomycetes bacterium
CCCCCCCCCGGGGCCCCCCCCCCCCCCCCCCCGTTCGCGGGGCCCCCCCCCCCCCCCCCCCCGCCGCGGGCCCCCGGCGCGGCCGCCCCGCCCGCCCCCCCCCCCCCCCCCCCGGGGGGGAGGGGCGGGGGCGTTGGGCATGCCCGGGAGCGTGCCGAGGTAAAGCGCGCTTGTGGTGCGCAGTTCGTAGCGTTTCCTGCGCCGAAGGCGCGTGGAAGTGTCGCGACCAAAAAGAGAGGCCCGGTTGCCCGGGCCTCTCGAAAGGTCGCTCCCCCGTGAGGGGGTGCTGCATCCCCGAAGGGGTGCTTACATCATGCCGCCCATGTCGGGCATGCCGCCGGGCATGCCGCCGCCGGCGCCGTTCTCCTCCGGCGGTTCGGCGATGATCGCCTCGGTCACGAGGATGTTCTTCGCGATCGAGGCGGCGTTCTCCAGGGCTGAGCGGGTGACCTTGGTCGGGTCGATGACGCCGGCCTTGATCAGGTCGCCGTACTCGCCGCTCGCCGCGTTCAGGCCTTCGCCCTCCTTCAGCTCGCGGACCTTGTTGACCACGACCGAGCCCTCGAGGCCGGAGTTCTCGGCGATCTGCCGCACCGGCTCCTCCAGAGAGCGGTGGATGATCCGGGCGCCGGTGACCTCGTCCGGGTCATCCAGCTTCTCCGGGTCAAGGGCGGCCTGGGCGTTCAACAGGGCCACGCCCCCGCCCGGCACGACACCCTCCTCGAGGGCGGCGCGGGTCGCCTGCAGCGCGTCCTCGACGCGGTGCTTTTTCTCCTTCATCTCGGTCTCGGTGGCGGCACCGACCTTGACCACGGCGACGCCTCCGGCGAGCTTGGCCAGGCGCTCCTGGAGCTTCTCGCGATCGAAGTCGGAGTCGGTGTTCTCCGCCTCCTGTTTGATCTGCTTGATCCGGCCCTTGATGTCATCGGCCTCACCGCCGCCGTCGATGATCGTCGTGTTGTCTTTGGCGACGACGACGCGGCGGGCCTTGCCGAGCTGGGCCAGCTGGGTGTTCTCCAGTTTCAGGCCCATCTCCTCGGTGATCACCTCGCCGCCGGTGAGGATCGCGATGTCCTCGAGCATCCGCTTGCGGCGGTCGCCGAAGCCCGGCGCTTTCACGGCGACGCCGGTGAAGGTGCCGCGGAGCTTGTTCACGACCAGGGTCGCGAGGCACTCGCCCTCGACGTCCTCGGCCACGATCAGCAGCGGTTTGCCGCCCTGCATCACCTGCTCGAGCACCGGCAGGATGTCCCGCACGGAGCCGATTTTCTGGTTGGCGATGAGGATGTAGGGATCGTCCAGCACCGCCTCCATGCGGTCCTGGTCGGTGACCATGTACGGCGAGATGTAGCCCTTGTCGAACTGCATCCCCTCGGTGAACTCGAGCTCCATCCCGAAGGTCTGGCCCTCCTCGACGTTGACGACGCCGTCTTTACCGACCTTCTCGATCGCGTCGGCGATCACGTTGCCGATCTCGTCGTCGCCGGCGGAGATGGCGGCGACGCGGGCGATCTGGTCTTTGCCGGCGACCTCCTTGCTCTGCTTGTTGCGCAGGTTGTCGACGACCTCCTCGACCGCCTTCTCGATCCCGCGGCGCAGGGCCAGCGGGTTGGCGCCGGCGGCCACGTTCTTCAGGCCCTGGCGGACGATCGTCTGGGCCAGCAGGGTGGCGGTGGTGGTGCCGTCGCCGGCGACGTCGTTGGTCGCGGTCGCGACCTCGCGGACGAGCTGGGCGCCCTGGTTCTCGAAGACGTCCTCGACCTCGACCTCGCGGGCGATGGTGACGCCGTCGTTGGTGATCGTCGGCGCGCCGAACTTTTTGTCGAGCACGACGTAGCGACCTTTGGGGCCGAGGGTGACCTTGACGGCGTTGGCGACGGAATCGACGCCGGCCTGCAGGGCCCCCCGCGCATCCTCTGCGTACTTCAGCTCCTTGTGAGCCATCTGTTCCTAGTCCTCCTTAGTTGCGTAAGTCCGTTGGGCGCTGCGGCTCAGCCGACCTTGGCCAGGACGTCCGACTCGCGCAGGACGAGCAGTTCGTCGCCCTCCACGGTCACCTCGGTGCCGCCGTATTTGGAGTAGAGGACCTCGTCCCCCTCCGCGACGTCGAGGGCCCGGCGACTGCCGTCCTCGTTGATGGCGCCGTCGCCGACGGCCACGACCTGACCCTTCTGCGGCTTCTCTTTGGCCGTGTCGGGAAGAACGATGCCGCTGGCGGTCGTCTCCTCCTCCTCGATCGGCTTGACGATCAGCCGGTCCCCGAGGGGCTTCAGCTTCATCCGTGAACCTCCGTTATCGGTCTGGGTGGTGAAAGTTGAGAAACGCCGCTCCAGAGCCAAATCTGCGCTCTCGCGACGCTTGGCACTCTCAGGTGGAGAGTGCCAACGGCTCTAAAGATAGCGAACCGCTAATCCATCGCCAAGAGCCGGCAGCCGAGCAGATCGGAGATCCCTTCGCCGCCGCGCCGCATCACCCAGTCGTGGTTCCACTCGAACGCCGGCCGCAGCAGCGGCGCCAGCAGGTTCATCCAGGGCTTGGTCGTCCGCACGTTCCACTCGTAGAGAACGGCGGTGACGCCGCCCTGCTCGTAGAGGCGCCAGCGGCCGACGCCCTCCAGCTCCCCCACCGCCTGCCCCTCCATCACGGTCGGGTACTCGATCCGCGAGGTCGTCACCTCGAACTCCACCCGGTAGGGCAGAAGGCTCTTCCAGACCATCAGCGAGACGCTGCCGAGCCCGTCCTCGTCGCCGGGACGCAGCTCGCGCGCCTCCTCGACGCCGCGCCACCAGCTCGGCCACTCCTCCTGGGCGTGGATCGCCTCCCAGACCGGCTCCCGCGGCGACTCCAACAGCCAGGTCGTGAGAAAGGCGTATTCGGCCATCGCTAGATGCCTACGCCCTCACCCGGCATCGGGTTCAGTTGTGACGGGGGGTCTCGCCGTTGCCGAGGTGGGCGCGCGGCGGCTCGACGATCTGCGAGAAGCGGATCACGGTGACCAGGTCGCTGGCGTTGACCGGGCGGCTGTAGATCTGTTCGAGGAAGTTGATCTCGTCCTCGAGCCGGCGGAACTCGGGGTTGTCGTGCTCGATATCTCGCCGCGAGAGTTCGTCCAGCCGCTTCACCTCGACCTCGTCGATCACCGCGGTGAAGATCTTCTCGCGCGGGCTGTGGCGGAAACCGACCGTGATCCAGACCACCTGGCCGCGCTCGTACTTGTTGCTCTTGTCGCCGAGCCGAATCGTCGCGGTCTTGCGGCCGCGCTTGAGCTGATCGATGAAGACCGCTGAATAGAAGTTGAGGACGTAGATGCCGCCTCGCATCAGGCTGCGAGCGTATAGGAGTGCGGGTGCAGGCAGGTACTGGACACTTGTCCTAGGCGATTTCGACAAATTTGCGGTTTCGAATTGCGCCGCTGCAGATTCGCCGAGCGCCCGCCGATGCAGGCAGGGATGCGCAACCTCAGCAGTCTCTCTCGCCTGCCCCTGCCCCTGCTCGCCGTGACCGCGGCGCTCCTGCTGCTGCCGCTGGCCGGCTCCGCCTCGGCGATGAAGTGCGACGGCAAGAAGGTGACGATCATGGGCACCGCCGGCAACGACCACATCGTCGGCAAGAAGGCCAGCGACGTGATCTATGGCGGCGGCGGCAACGACGTCATCACCGGCGGCCCCAACGGCAACGACACGATCTGCGGCGGCCCCGGCAACGACCACATCGACGGCGGCCGCGGCTTCGATTCGCTCCACGGCGAAGGCGGCAACGACAACCTCCAGGGCGACACCGGCTCCGACAGCATCGACGGCGGCGAAGGCGACGACGCCCTCTCCGGCTCGAAGGGCTCCGACAGCCTCCACGGCGGCGGCGGCGATGACGTCCTGGTCGGGTTCAAGGGACCCGACAAGATCGACGGCGGCGCCGGTGACGACTACATCGACGGGCAGCAGGGCAGCGACAAGATCGACGGCGCCGGCGGCAACGACAAACTGCTCGGCGACAAGGGGAACGACCAGATCGACGGCGGCCCCGGCTCCGACCACATCGAAGGCGGACCCGGCGACGACAGCGACCTGCAGGGCGGCGGCGGCGCTGACGAAGTCTTCGGCGGCGCCGGCACCGACCACGCCGACGGCGGCCCCGGCGACGGCGACATCGTCCGTGGCGACGCCGGCACCGACGACCTCTTCGGCGGCGAAGGCGCCGACGACATCGTCTCCTACGCCAGCGCCACCCGCGGCGGCGTCATCGTCAACCTCGCCACCGGCCAGGCCAAAGGCGACGGCCACGACAACCTCAGCGGCTTCGAGGACGTGGTCGGCTCTCCGCAGGGCGACGAAATCATCGGCGACGGCGGCGCCAACCGGATCGACGGCGGGGTCGGCAACGACGACCTCAACAGCGGCGGTGGCGGCGGCCAGGCCTTCGGCGGACCCGGCACCGACAACTGCGAAGGCTTCAGCGCCGAGACCTCTTGCGGCCCCGAAGAATCGCCGCCCCCGAGCCTCGCCTACGGGACTCTCAACCTCGGCCTCGACGGCTCCAGCCTGATCGTCCAGGGCAGCCCCCAGAACGACGACATCCGCATCTCCCGTGGCGACGGCGCCTGGATCGTCAGCTCGGCGATCCCGATCTTCTCCGGCGACGGCTGCGAAACCCCGCCCTCGAACGGCAACGCGATGGTCTGCCCCGACACCGGCGGCAAAGTCCCGCTGATCGTCGTCACCGGCGGCAACGGCAACGACACGATCGTCGTCGACCCGAGCGTCCCGGCCGGCGCCAAAGTCCGGATCAACGGCAACGCCGGCGACGACAACCTGGTCGGCGGCAGCGGCGACGACGTCCTCGAAGCGGGCGAGAACTACAACAACCCGGACAACGGCCACGACCGGCTCGAAGGCAACGGCGGCTCCGACGTCCTCTACGCCGACCCCGGTGGCGACAATCTCCTGGGCGGTCCGGGCAACGACCTCCTGGTCAACTCGGTGCCGACCTGTCAGGGCCACGTCTACGACGGCGGTCCCGGCGAGGACACCGTCTCCTACGCCCGCTCTGCCGACAACCTCCGCGTCACCCTCGGCGGCAGCGGCGGCCCTCCCGGCTGCGGCAACGACGACAAAGTCCTCGGCGACAACGAGAGCCTCGAGGGGTCCGACGGCCCCGACGTCCTCGTCGGCGACAACGGCTCCAACAGCATCATGGGCCACCTCGGCAAGGACACCTTGATCGGCAAAGGCGGACCGGACTTCATCGAAGCCCAGGACGGCCAGCGCGACAAGATCGACTGCGGCGGCGGTGGCGACGACGTCGTCAAGGACGGCTTCGACGTCGCCGTCAACTGCTGAGGCTCACTCCTCCTCGAACC
This sequence comes from uncultured Actinomycetes bacterium, assembly GCA_946479725.1. The sequence goes on from CAMLHB010000037.1 coordinate 5,357, forward strand.
CCTCCTCGCCGATCAACGGTACGAAGCGGCAGGGGGTGAGCGGCTCGGCTTCGAGACCATCGGGGCCGAGGCGGTAGAGCGTCAGCACGTCGGTGTCGCCGCCGTCCAGCGGGATGACGAGGCGGCCGTGATCGGCCAGCTGGGAGAGCAGCGCCGGCGGCGGACCGGGCGCCGTCGCGTGGCAGGCGATCGCGTCGAAGGGGGCGCGGGAGGGGACGCCGAGGCTGCCATCGCCGACGAACGTCTCGACGTTGCGGATGTCGAGGGCGGCCAGCCTGGCGGCAGCTTCGCGCGACAGAGAGGGATGGCGCTCGATGCTGACGACGTGGCTGGCCAGCAGCGCGAGGACGGCAGCCGAGTACCCCGACCCGGTCCCGACCTCGAGCACCAGCTCCGACCCTTTCAGCTCGAGCGCCTCGCAGATCGCGGCGACCATCCACGGCTGGGAGATCGTCTGGTCTTCACCGATCGGCAGGGCCGAGTCGTCGTAGGCCTTCCCCCGCAGCGTCGGCGGCACGAAATTCTCCCGCGGCACCACCGCCATCGCCCTCAGCACCCGCTCGTCCTCGATGCCGCGCGCCCGCAACTGGCGAGCGACCATCTCCTGGCGGGCATCGGCTGGCAGGGTCATGGGCCGAGATCAGGATTCTCCGGCGTCAGTAGATGTAGTTGCGGAGCTTGGCCGGCTCCAGCACGGTGACCCGGCCGCGGCCGGAGCGGACGACCCCGGCCCGCTCCAGCTCGGCGAGGAAGCGGCTGACCGACTCGCGCGAGGTGCCGGCGAGCTGGGCGAGGTCGGTCTGGTTCATCTCGATCGTCACCTCTTCCTCGAGGTCTCCGTCGCCGTCCTGGGCCTCGCGGCTGAGCTGGGCGAGGATGCCGGCGACGCGGCTGGGGACGGTCTGGAAGGACTGGCGGGAGAGGCGGACATTGGCGGCGCGGAGACGGCGGACGAGACCGGCGACCAGCTTCAGGGAGATCTCCGGGTGGCGGGCCAGCAGCGCCCGCACGTCGTTGGCGGGCAGGGCCAGCAGCTCACCCTCGCTCAGCGCCTCGGCGCTGGCCGAGCGCTTGTCGCCGTCGAGCATCGCCAGCTCGCCGAAGATCTCCCCCGGCCCCAGCGTCGCCAGCGTGATCGCCCGCCCGTCGGAGTGTTCGCGGGTGACCCGGAAGCTGCCCTCCTTGACGATGTAGCAGGCGTCCGAATCGTCGCCCTCGTGGAAGACCCGCGTCCCGGCCGGGAAGGTGCGGGGCACGGCGACGTGGGAGAAGCGCTCCAGCTCCCCCTCCTCAAGGTCGGCGAAGAGCGTCACGCTCTTCAGCAGCTCGACCGCGCTCTGATCTGCCTCAGGCACTGCACCGATTATGGCAATGGTTTGGTTGGTGAGCCGAAACGCGCCTGCCTAGCGGCGGCGGAGCCACTCGGCGAGGAGTGGATCGAGCAGATAGGGGTGTCCATTCTCGTCCTCGCCGACTAGCTGCTGGTCGGTGACAAGGCGGAGGAGGGCATCGCGGAGGCTCGAGCGAGGGATCCGGTGCTCCTCAGAGACGATGGACCCAGCCGGAGCCTGACCATCGGCAAAGGCGAGGAGGACCACCCGCTCGTTGCGGTCCAGTCCATCCCAAACGGCCTGATGCGCATCCGCGGTCTCGGTCAAGGCGAGGTCGACAGCCGCCGACGCCGGATCGTCTGACGACCCTTGGTCCAGCACCTCGTAGAGATGATGAGCCAACAGGATCGTCCGCTGAGGATGACCGCCACTGAAGACGAGTAGTTCGTCTACCGCACTCTTGGGGTCGAGGCCATCGCGCGCCAGCATGGCCTCGATGTCCTCCGCTGCCTCGGCCAACGGCAATGCCGGCAGCGCCAGGGGCCTCGCCTGGCCGTAGAAGGGGCGCTCGTAGTCCGAGAACAACGCCTTCATCAAGGAAGGCTGGCTGCCGGCAAAGACATATGCTGCCGACTCGGCGTGGTATTGGATGACCGAGCGGACGAGGCCGTCGAGGGCATCGTCGGCGACCAGTAGGTCTTGGAACTCGTCAAAACAAATGACGGTCATCCCTCCGTCCAACTCAGAAAGTGTTTTCGGCACGTCGAGAAGCTGGAGCAGAGCGGTGCGGGCCTCATCCGCGCCCAGACGCAGCGGTGGCGGGGCGATACTTACTCCGACGCCGGCTGGCGCCGCGGAGATCCCGAGTCGTGCCGCCCAGCGCCTAACGGTGCTCCGTGGGTCTGCTGGTAGCTCGCCATACGCGTGAGCGATCCGAGCGGCAACGTCACCCACGGTCGCGACCTTGGCGAGATCTACCCGCACCGCCTTATGCCCCGCCTCGCGCATAACTGCGATGTGGGCTTCAAGCAGACTGCTCTTACCGAACCGGCGAGGTGCCGCGAGACGGATCGCAACCCGGTTTGCGGCCGCGTCCTGCAGCGCATCGAGCTCGGTTCGGCGGTCGATGAGGTCGCTGCGGGGAACGGGGCCCTGGTAAATGAACGGATTCACCGTGCATGAGTGTACGGAAAATCCGTACAGATGTGCACGGGAAATCCGTGCGTCAAGCCGAAGCGGTCAGTTTCCGCGGGCCGCGGCTGAAGCCGGCGCCGACCAGGGAGTCCTCGTGGCCGGAGCCGATTATCGCTTCGCCGTCGAGTTTCTCGATCGAGAGTTTGGGGAGGTGGCCGTCGCGGACGGCGTCGGCGAGGGCGCGCATCGCCTCCTCCAGGTCGGGGCCGTCGAGGGCCTTGAGGCGGAGGAGGCCGCGGCCGCCGCGCTCGACGAAGACGAGCGGCTCGCCGTCGCGGAGGAGGAGGTGGGCTCCCGGGGTGCGGCCGGGGCGGCGACCGCCCTCGAGCTTCGGCCAGGGCAGCGAGGCGCCGTAGGGGTTGGCGGGGTCGGTGGCGGCGAGGACGAGGTAGCTGCCGTCGCGTTCGGGCAGGGAGCGGAGACGCTCAACCGCGCCGGGGAGGGCGAACTGGGCGCCGCCGAGGCCCTCGACGAAGTAGCCGCGCCGGGCGGTGCCGAGCAGCTCGAGGTTGCCCAGCTCCCCGTAGAGGGTCGAGAAGCCGCCGGGGATGCCCTCGGCGAGGACGGTCTCGCGGGTGACGATCCCGTAGCGCTCGAGCATCAGCTCGACGGTGGCACGGAGCTTGGCGCCGGGGCCGGGGGCGTTGGCGAAGAGCGGCGCGGTCAGCGACCAGCGACCCTGGACGGCGGCACCGGTAGTGCTGCGGCGGCGGGCGAAGCGGCGGCCGGGACGTTCGGAGGGCGGCACGGCGCGCAGGCGCGGCGCCCGCAGTGGCGCGAAGGCGTCGTTGGTCACCTCGCCGCTCCAGGCGAGATCCCAAAGCGCGTTGTGGATGTCCTCGGCCGGGTGCTCGAGGTCGGCGACGAGGTCGAGCCAGAAGGAAGGGCCTGCTTTCAGGCGCTCGCGGATCGCCTCGTGGACCTCGCCGCTCGGCGACTCCAGCTTCGAGTTCGAGGGCGGCGGGCCGGCGAGGCGGACGTCCTCGCGGAAGTAGAGGGCGACGCGGCCGTCGTTGCGGCCGAGGGCCCCGGCGCCGATCCAGACCAGCTCACCGCTGGTGCAGAGCTCGTCGAGCCAGCTCTGCGAGTAGGCGCCGAGGCGGCGCGGGAGCACGTCCCCCTCCCACACTTTCGGCGTCAGCGCCACCCCCTGCAGCGGCACCAGCGCCTCGCGCAGGCGGTCGAGGCCGGCGCCGGTGCGGCGGAAGGCGTCGACGTTCTGCCAGCTCGGCAGGAAGCGGGCGAGCTCGCGCGTGTCGGCCGCCTCGACCTCCTTGCGCAGGCGGGCGAGGCTGGCGCGGCGGACCCGCCGCAGGACTTCGGAGTCGCACCACTCGCGCTCGGTCCCCCCCGGCGCCAGCTCGCCGCGGACCATCGCGCCTTCGGCCTCCAGCTCCCGCAGGGCCGGCGAGGGGTCGACGCCGTAGCGGTCGGCCAGCTGCTGGGTCGGGAAGGGGCCGTGGGTGCGGGCGTAGCGGCGGACCAGCGCCCGCATCGCGTCGGGGTGCTCCTCGAGGAAGGTCTCCGGCAGGCCGGGCGGCTCGGGGACGCCGAGGGCGTCGCGGTAGAGACCGGCGTCCTCGGCGGCGATGTAGCGCTCCTCGCCGGCGACCCGGACCAGCGCCACCCGCCGCTCGGCGACGAGCTTGTCCAGCATCGACTTCGCCGAGTAGCCCTCGCTGACGCGCTCTTCGCACTCCTCCAGCGTCAGGTCGCCGAGGTTCCGCAGCAGCTGCTGGAGGGCGTCGCGGTCGCCGGCGCGGCCGGCCTCGGTGCGGTGCTGCAGCTGCGCCTCGACTTCCTCCAGCGCCTCGGGGTCGATCAGCTCGCGCAGCTCCTCCTGGCCGAGCAGCTCGCGCAGGAGGTCGCGGTCGAGCGCCAGCGCCGCCGCCCGCCGCTCGGCGTTCGGCGTGTCCCCCTCGTACATGTACGTCGCCACGTAGTCGAACAGCAGCGAGGAGGCAAAGGGCGAGGCGGTCGGCGTCTCCACCTCGACCAGGCTGAGCGCGCGGGAGTGGAGCTTTTCCAGCAGCTCGGCGAGCGCCGGCAGGTCGAGGACGTCGCGCAGGCACTCGCGGTAGGTCTCGAGCACGACCGGGAAGCGGGGGAAGTCCCGCGCCACCTCGAGCAGGCTCTGGCTCTTCAGCCGCTGCTGCCAGAGGGGGGTGCGCTTGCCAGGGTAGGCACGCGGGATAAGCAGCGAGCGCGAGGCGTTCTCGCGGAAGCGGGCGCCGAACAGGGCACTCCCCGAGAGCTCGCCGACGACCAGGTCTTCGAGCTGGTCGGGGTCGATCAGGACGAGGTCGGCGGGCGGCGGCTCGTCGGCGTCGGGGAGGTGGATGACGATGCCGTCGTCGGACCAGATCGCGTCGGCCTCGAGGTCGCGCTCGTCGCGGATCTTGGCGGCGAGGGCGAGGCCCCAGGCGGCGTGGACGCGGCCGCCGTAGGGGGAGAGGATGCAGAGGCGCCAGTCGCCGATCTCGTCGCGGAAGCGCTCGACGACGATCGTCTCGTCGGATGGGACCACGCGGGTAGCCTGCTGCTGCTCGCGCAGGTAGGAAACGAGGTTGTTGGCGGCGCGCTCGTCGAGGTCATACTCCTTGGCGAGGTCGGCCGGGTCGCGGGAGACCGCCTCGCGGGCGAAGGCGCCGATCGCCCGGCCCAGCTCGGCCGGACGGCCGATTCCGTCGCCCTTCCAGAAGGGGACGGCGCCGGGGGCGCCCGGCGCCGGGGTGACGATCACCCGGTCGCGGGTGATTTCCTCGATCCGCCAGGTGCTGGACCCGAGGAGAAACGTTTGCCCGGCGCGGGCCTCGTAGACCATCTCCTCGTCGAGCTCGCCGACCCGGCGGCCGTCGGGCAGGTGGACGCCGTAGAGGCCGCGGTCGGGGATCGTGCCGGCGTTGGTGACGACCAGTTGGCGGGCGCCTTTGCGGCCGTGTATCGTGCCTTCGGTCCGGTCCCAGACGATCCGCGGCCGCAGCTCGGCGAAGCGGTCGGAGGGATAGCGGCCGTCGAGCATGTCGAGAACGTTCTCCAGCTGTTCGCGGGAGAGGTCGTGGAAGGACTGGGTCGCGGTTACGAGCTTCTCGACCTCGTCGACCTCCCACTCTTTATGCGCCGCGAGCGAGACCAGGTGCTGGGCGAGCACGTCGAGGGGGTTCTGCGGGATCGTCGTCTCCTCGATCTCGGCCTCGCGCATGCGCCGGGCGACGACCGCGCACTCGAGCAGGTCGCCGCGGTATTTGGGGAAGATCCGGCCTTTGGAGACTTCGCCCATGCGGTGCCCGGCGCGGCCGATCCGCTGCAGGCCACGGGTCACCGACTTCGGCGACTCGACCTGGATCACCAGGTCGACGGCGCCCATGTCGATCCCCAGCTCCAAGGAGCTCGTCGCCACCAGACACGGAAGCTCCCACGACTTCAGCATCTCCTCCACCACCGCCCGCTCCTCGTGGGACAAGGAGCCGTGGTGGGCACGCGCTATTTCGATGTCGTCGTGGGGGGAATCAGGATCCGCTGCGTGACCCGCGTGCTCCGTGGCGGGCAGCTCTTGTTCGCCTTCACCATTCGCAAGCTCGTTGAGCCTCTTCGCCAACCGCTCCGCAGCCCGACGGTTATTTACAAAGATCATCGTGCTGGTGTGTTCCTGCACCAGCTCCAGCAGCTTGGGGTAGATCGCCGGCCAGATCGAGCGGACATGAGCGCTTGGCTCTATTTCCGTCGGCGGAGGACCGTCCTCACTCGGATAAGCCGGAGCCCCCGGATCCGCCATGTCCTCAACCGGAACAACGATCTCCAGATCCAGCGCCTTCTTCTGCCCCGCATCAACAATCCGACACTCCCGCTTTGGCCCCACCAAAAACTGCCCAATCCGCTCCAGCGGCCTCTGGGTAGCGGACAACCCAATCCGTTGAATCCCCTGACCATCCCCAGCTTCGGATGGGGACTCGGGGGAGGGGTCGCCGGGCCCGCCCCGCTGTTTGCCCGCCGACCCCTCCCCCGAGTCCCTAACCAACCAATCGAGCCTCTCCAGCGTCAGCGCCAGATGCGATCCCCGCTTGGTCTGAGCCACAGCATGGATCTCGTCGACGATCACCGCTTCGACGCCGGTGAGGATCTCGCGGACGTTCGAGGAGAGCATCAAGTACAGCGACTCCGGCGTCGTGATCAGGATGTCGGGCGGCGTTTTGGCCATGTCCCGCCGTTCTTTCTGCGAGGTGTCCCCCGTCCGCAGCCCCACGGCGATGTCGGCCCCGATCCCCCGCAAGGGCGCCCGCAGGTTGCGCTCGATGTCGTAGGAAAGCGCTTTCAACGGCGAGATATAGACCAGCTTCACCCCGGTCCCGAGATCGTCCGCCCGCGCCAGCTTGTCGATCCCCCAGAGGAAGCTGGCAAGCGTCTTCCCCGACCCGGTCGGGGCGCAGATCAGCGCGTGCTCACCGCTGGAGATCGCCTCCCAGCTTCCGGTCTGGGCCGGCGTCGGGCCCTCGAAGGAGGCTTCGAACCAGCGCCGCACCGGGGCGCTGAACGGCGCCAGTGGATCGGATTTCTTACTTGCTTTCGCCTGAGCAGCCAACCCATCGATCTTACGCAGATCGATGGGTTGGCTCTAGGGCGTTAACAAGTGCGCGGGGACTACGGGGTGCCGCCGGCGAACTTGACGTATTCGAACCAGGACTTCTTCGGCTGGAAGCCGGCACCGAAGAGCCCGGAGCCGTTGCAGAAGTTGCAGGCGGCGCCGTAGTCGTCGATCGAGAACCAGTAGACCCGCTGGATCCGCCATTTGCGCTGGTTCTTCTTCAGCAGCGAGAAGGCGCCCCGCAGCTGCTGCGCCTGGCCATTCATGCCTTTGGCGAACGAGTTGCCGGGGGTCCTCGGTTCCGAGCTCCAGCCGAGCTCGGTGATCCAGATCCCGGTGCCCGCGTCGTGGCGCTTCTTCAGCACTTCGCGGACTTCTTCGATCTGCGGGGTCAGCAGCTGGTACTTGGTCGAGTACGGGTGGAGGGCCACGCCGTCGAACTTGGTCGCGATCCCCGGCACCTTGTAGAGGCCTTCGAGGAAGGGGGCAGCGAGCCAATTGTGGTTGCCGGTCTTCGTCCTCCCGCCCCTCGGCCAGGCGAAGAGCCCGGCGAGGATGATCTTCGCCTTCGGGTCGGTGCTTTTGATCGCCCCGGCCGAGATCTTCACCATCTGCGCGTATTCGGTCGGGTTCGGCTTGTGGACGAAGAACTTGAAGTTCGGCTCGTTCCAGATCTGCCAGTTGCGCAGCGGCCGGAAGGGGACGTCCGGGTGTTCGGCCCAGAAGGACCCGTTGGAGCCGTAGCGGGCGACGACGGCCGTGCAGAAGGCGAGCCAGCCGGCCCGCGCCTTTCCCTTGACCGGCAGGTGCGCCGGAACCTGGACCCCACCTCCGACCGAGATCAGGCGTTCGGCCCAGGCCGGCTCCCCGGCCAGGAACGGCAGGACGTCGATGCCGGTGCGGGCCGCCTCGGAGACCTGGGAGTCGGTGACGCTCCAGTCGAAGGCGGCGCCTTCGGTTGGCTGGGCCGTGGCCCAGTTGATCGGCAGGCGGATCGTCTCGACGCCGCCAGTGTGGACCCGCTGGTACTGCTCGATGCTGAGCGAGGACTGCGGGACCGCGCCCCAGAAGTTGGCCGGCAGCGCCTGCGCGGCGGAGGCCGTGCAGGCGAGTGCCGCAAGCGCCAGCATCCCGACCAGGGCTACCCGCAGGCGCACGCCGAGACCATTGCCACTGCTTGCTCTAACCATTGGTCAGCCCGCCTTCGGCGCGGCGGGGGAATCGGTCTGACGCCGCTGGCGCATGATCACGATCCCGGCCGAGATCGCCGCCAGCAGCACGATCAGGATCAGGATCGGAACCACCGGCGAGGATCCGCCGTTGTCTTCCGTCTGGCTGCTGACCGGCTTTGAAGCCTGAACGCTCAGCTTTTCCGGCGAGTCGCCGCCGCCGTTGGCGTGTTGGGGATTGGTGGAACCGTTTCCGCCCGTATTCCCGCCCGCGCCCGTACCGGAGCCCGTGCCAGGATTTCCCCCCGATGACCCGCCAGAGCCAGAGCCACCTTCACCCCCAGCCGGCACGCCGCCGCTTTCATTGGAAGCATGCGCCTTACCGCCGTTGTTGCCACCGCCGCCCTGCACGGTCGGGGTGGAGGGGTGACTGCCGTAGGCCGATGGAGTTTCGGTTTCGTATTCGACCCCGGCCGAATCCGCGCTAGCGGCGGCCGGAACGAGCACAAATGCCAGCAGAGCAAGCACTGACAGAAGCGAGAGAACGGATCGGTTCCAGGCACGGTCCTGGTAGTGGCGGCTCCCAAGCATGGCGCGCAAGGTTAGAGGAAAGCGCGGCGGCTTTCTCCCCAGTTTTGCTGATGGTGGGATTGGCCCTGACGGGCGGCGGATTCGCTCTCGCGGACCGCCACATCGCCGGTCTCGGCGTCTGGCTCGTGGTTGCAGCGCTTTTGGTCCTCGGCGCTGCAGGCCGGGCCGCGCTGGGGAAGCCGTTCTATTGGGGGGCAGGCCTGGTTCTTGCGGTGGCGATTTTCTCTGGGGTCTCATCTTTCTGGTCCGGGTCGGTTGAGTTGAGCGTGACCGAGGGCGATCGCGTTCTCATCTACCTCGGCGTCCTCCTTGCCGCTTTCCTGATCGCCCAAACCGACCAGAGGGCCCAACGTTTCGCTGAAGGGATCGTTTTTGCACTGATCGGTGTCGCGCTGCTCGGCCTCGCCACCCGCCTCCTCCCCCACGTCTTCCCCGTCGCCGAGGGGCTGGGGAGCGGTCCGCGGCTGCGCTACCCGCTCGGCTACTGGAACGCCAACGGCGTCGCCTGCGGCGTCGCCGCGGCGCTGATCCCCTGGCTCAGCCGGCGCTCGCTGACCCCGGCGCTGCGCTGGCTCGCGGTCGCCTGCCTGCCGGCGGTCCTGCTGACGCTCTACTTCACCTACTCGCGCGGCGGCGTGCTGGCGCTGCTGGTCGCCGCGATCTGCCTGCTCGCCCTCTCCCACGACCGGCTCTGGATGCTGGCGACGCTCGCGGTGGGCGTCCTCGGGGCGGCGCCGGCGGTCCTCGCGGTGCAGGCGCGCGACAGCCTCGCCGACAACGTCGACAACGCCGCCGCGGTCGACCAGGGCGGCGCAGTGCTGCTGATCCTGCTTGCGGGGACGGCGCTGACGCTGCTGCTGTTCGGGCTGATGCGGCTGCTGGCGCGGCGCCGCGGCGGCATCGCCGGCCGCGCGGTGGCGATCTCCCGCGACCCGCGGGCGCTGCGGGCGGTCGCGGCCATCGCCGCCCTGGCCGCCGTGGTCGCCCTGGTGGCGGTCGGCGGCCGCGCCTGGGACCAGTTCTCCAGCTCCGACATCGAGTTCCCGAACCAGCCCCAGCAGCACTTCAGCGACTTCTCCGGCGCCGGCCGCCACGACTTCTACCGGGTCGCCGTCGACGCCTTCAAGGAAGCGCCGCTGGCCGGCCACGGCGCCGGCACCTACCAGTTCTCCTGGGTGAAGCTGCGCTCGATCGCGCTCCCCGTCCACAACGCCCACTCGCTCTACCTCGAGGCTTTCGCCGAGTTGGGGGTGATCGGCGGCCTGCTGGTCCTGGCGATGGTCGGCTTCCTGCTCTGGACCGGGTTCTCGGCCTGGCGGAACGCCAGCGGCGCCGCCCGCGAGCGCAACGCGGCGCTGCTGGCCGCGGCGCTGGCACTTGCCGTCGGCATGGCCTTCGACTGGTTCTGGGAGATCGCCGCCCTCGGCGCCGTCTTCTTCCTCGCCAGCGGCGCCCTGCTCGCCTCCCGCTGCGGCCAGCTGGCGCGCGCCCGGGTGGCCACCAACGGCCGCGGGAAGAGCCAGGGCGGGATCGGGGTCGCGATCGCCGGCCTGGCGATCGCCTGGCTGACGGCACTGGCGCTGATCGGCCCGCTCCTGGTCGACCGCGAGATCAACTCCAGCCAGGCGGCCGCGGCCGAAGGCAACTTCGGCGTCGCCACCGAAAAGGCCGACACCGCCCGCTCGATCGAGCCCTGGGCGGCGAGCCCCTACGAGCAGCTGGGCCTGCTGGCCGAGGTCGAAGGCGACTACGCGACCGCCGCCGCCCAGATCAGCAAGGCGATCGACCGCGAGGAAGGCAACTGGCTCCTCTACTACCTGCGGGCCCGGATCGAGCACGAGGGCGGGAACCAAGTGGCCGCGCGGGCCGATCTGCGCAAGGCGCGGGAGCTGAACCCGCAGGAGCGCTGCCTGCACGAAGGGTGGAACGGATGCGGATGACCACCAAGCCCCCCCAGTCGGCTCCGCCCGCCGAGAAGCCCCGGCTAGGGGACCAGCAGGGGCCTCTGGGCTCGCGCTGGCGCGGGATGATCCTGCGCCGCCTGCTCGCCGCCGGCGACTGGCTCTCGCTGATCGCCGTCCTCTGCGCGGTCACCGCGGCGACCTCGACTACCGAAATCGCCACCCTCTTCTGGGCGGTTCTCTTCAGTCCCGCCTGGATCCTCGTCGTCAAGCTCCACGGCCTCTACGACAACGACCACCGGCGGATCCGCCACAGCACCCTCGACGAGCTTCCCTCGCTGGTCTCGGCCAGCACCCTGGGGACGCTTCTGCTCGACAGCCTGCTGGCGCTGACCCCGGTCGGCCCGCTCTCGCCGCAGAGCGCGATCGCGGTCGGCGTCGGCACCCTGGCCGCCAGCTTCGTCCTGCGGGGAACGATCCGCTTCGTCTGGCACCGGCTGACCCCGGTCGCGACCGGGGTCGTGGTCGGCCCTGCCGGCGTCGCCGACCTGATGGCGCGGCGGATCTCCACCCACCCCGAGACGCGGCTGAACCTGGTGGGCTACCTCTCCGCTTCCGAGGAGCGGCCGGCGCGGGAGCTGCCGCGGCTGGGCTCGGCCGCCGACATCTCGAAGATCGCCGACGAGTACGCGATCGAGCGCGTCGTCGTCACCGAACACGAGATGGGCGACGGGGCGGCGGAGCGGCTGATCGAGGAGTGCAAGGCGGCCGGGCTGGCGCTCACCTTCCTGCCCCAGCACTACGGCCTGCTCGGCCCGGGGATCGAGCTCAACCGGCTGGCCGAGCTGCCGGTCCTCGACTTCCGCTTC